>CAIQJP010000088.1 GCA_903872155.1 uncultured Actinomycetes bacterium
GGAGGTGCAGCATGAGTAACGAACTCGTCACTTCACGTCGCGGAATTCTCGGACGCCTATACCACGGCGAGACGTCTTTTGACTTCGTCGGCAAACGCAAAATTGGTTTCGCCATTTCGCTGATCTTGATTGTCCTCACTCTCGGTTCTCTATTCAGTCGTGGATTGAACTTGGGCATCGACTTCGAAGGTGGAGTCGCATGGCAGGTGCCAAGCAGTGACACCATGAATGTTGATGCCGCTCGTGCGGTGTTAAATGACAATGGCGTTCCAACCGAAAATGCCAAGGTCCAAACTTTGACCAACGGATCGACAAGCTCTATCCGAATCCAAGTCGGCGATCAAACTGCCGAGGTTCGGGCCAAAGTACAAACTGATCTAGCAACCAAGGCCAATGTTGATGTCAACGAAGTTTCAGTGAGCTCGGTGAGTTCATCCTGGGGTCGTTCAATAACTGAAAAGGCTGTACGTGCCCTGATTGCATTCATGGTGCTCGTTGGTATCTACATCGCTTGGCGTTTTGAATGGCGTATGGCCCTAGCCGCCATTTTGGCGATGTTGCACGACGTGTTAATCAGCGTTGGCGTGTATTCAATCATTGGCTTTGAAGTCACCCCAGCAACTGTTGTTGCTTTCTTAACTATTCTTGGTTTCTCGTTGTACGACACCATCGTGGTGTTCGACAAGGTCAAGGACAACATCGATAAGTTCGGTGTTTCACGTACCTCGATGGCCGACATCACTAATGTTTCAATGAACCAAGTTCTCATGCGTTCGCTGAACACTTCATTGGCAGCAGTGTTGCCCGTGTTGTCATTGTTGATTCTTGGATCGGGCGTTTTTGGCGCAATCGCACTACGCGAGTTCGCCATTGCTTTGCTCGTCGGACTGATTACCGGTTCATATTCGTCGATCTACATTGCTTCACCATTGTTGGCGATTTTCAAAGAACGCGAAACCCGTTACAAGAACCTCAAGGGTGTTCACGCAACCGGTGCCGAACTCGCTCATATGGTGATTTCGGGAGGCGCCACTGGTGCCAAGTCAATTCGTCGTCAGACCAGTGATTCCGATGAGTCGACTCAAGCGAACCAAGCGTCACCAACGTCAACTGCGCTCCTCACTCATCCGCCCCGCCCTCGTAAAAAGCGTCGCCGTTGATCATGACTACTGAGTCCATGCAAGATCTCATCCGTTCAATTCCTGATTATCCAAATCCCGGAGTGACTTTTCGAGATATCACGCCACTTCTCGGTGATGGTCCGGCATTTCACGAGGCGATTTCTCAAATCACCGAACGATTTGCCAATTCAAATATTCAACGGGTCATCGGCGTTGAAGCCCGCGGCTTCATTCTTGGTGCTCCCATCGCGGTAGCCCTTGGCGCAGGTTTTGTTCCCGTACGTAAAGCCGGAAAGCTTCCTTGGGCCGTGGTTCGTGAGGAATACGACCTCGAATACGGTTCAGACAAGCTCGAGATCCATCGCGATGCCATTCATCCCGGTGAGCGTATTTTGGTCGTTGACGATGTTTTGGCAACTGGTGGTACGGCTGCAGCCACCTGCCGTTTAGTGTCAGCACTTGGCGGCGACATCGTGGCCCTTGCAGTTCTGATTGAACTTCCGTTTTTAGAGGGTCGCTCGAAACTTGATGGCATTGCCGTCGAATCGCTCTTTACCTACTGATTTTCTGCCAATCGAGATCGGGCATAACCACCCGATGGTTCTGACTTCCTGCGATACTTAGCCCATGGCAACGGTGACTCGTCTTCTCCCTTGGAGGCGTCAACAGAGTTCACCTGATGATGAAATGGCGCCAGTGTTGCAGTCTTTCCGTCGGCGTCACCCCAAAGCATCAACTGCCTTAATGACCAAGGCCTTTGAAACTGCTCGCACGGCCCACTCTCAGCAGACTCGAAAAAGTGGCGAGGGTTATATCAACCATCCTCTCGCAGTCGCCAAAATTGTTGCCGATATTGGGCTCGATGAAACCACTGTCATCGCCGCGTTATTACACGATGCTGTCGAAGACACCGAAATTACCGTCGCTGATGTTGAACGTGATTTCGGACCAGAGGTCGCCGCCATCGTTGATGGCGTGACCAAACTTGATCGAATTCGCTTTGACTCCAAAGAAGAACAGCAAGCCGCGACCATGCGCAAAATGCTGGTCGCGATGGCCAAGGATTTGCGCGTCCTGATTATCAAGTTGGCCGATCGCCTGCACAATATGCGCACGATTGCGGCAATGCCGCTGGAAAAACAACAACGTATCGCCAGCGAAACTCTTGATATCTACGCACCTCTTGCGCACCGACTCGGTATGCAAGGTCTCAAACAACAACTTGAAGATTTGGCGTTTGCCTCGATGTACCCAAAGCGTTACGCCGAGCTTGACCACTTGGTAAGCAGCCGAAGCCCTGAACGAGATGTCTACCTCGCAAAGGCAATGTCAGATGTGCGCTCGAAACTTACCGATCTGAATATTGACGCCGATGTCACCGGCCGCGGAAAACATTTGTGGAGCATCTACGAAAAGATGATCCAAAAAGGCAAAGAATTCGACGAGATTTTTGACATCGTCGCCATTCGTGTCGTCGTCGATTCGGTGAAAGATTGTTACGCAGCTTTGGGTTGTATCCACGGCACTTGGAAGCCGATTGTCGGGCGTTTCAAGGACTATGTCGCCATGCCAAAGTTCAACTTGTACCAAAGTTTGCATACGACTGTCATCGGACCCGGTGGCAAACCACTCGAGATTCAAATTCGCACCCGCGAAATGCATCAGCGAGCCGAGTGGGGAGTCGCAGCCCACTGGGCCTATAAAGATGACAATGAAATACCCGATATTGATTGGCTGAATCGAATCATTGACTGGCAAAGCGATATCGCTGATCCGGCGCAGTTCATGGAGAGTTTGAAAACTGATCTCGACCAAGACGAGATCTTCGTGTTTACTCCAAAAGGTCGAGTGATTGCTTTGCCACTCGGCTCATGTCCCGTTGATTTTGCGTACTCGGTGCACACGGCAATCGGTAATGCC
>CAIQJP010000089.1 GCA_903872155.1 uncultured Actinomycetes bacterium
GGTGGATGGCCGCAACCCCGCTCGAAATGACATTTCAGTAACAAAGACGTCAGTTAATTACTAAAAGAAATCACCAACAAGGAGAATTGTTATGCCTTTGAATCCAGCAGCAGTTGGCGCCGTCGGCGATGTTCGCACCATGTCGTGGAACTCAAAAGATGCGTTGTTGTACGCGGTCGGAATTGGCGCAGGTCAAAATGATCTGCCTTTCACCACCGAGAACACTAAAGACGTGCAACAGGTTGTGTTCCCAACATTCGCAGTGGTCGCCGGTTCGGGAACCACCTCGCCAGGTAAGAGCGCAATGGCCGAGATCGGAACCTTCAATTGGGCGTTATTGGTTCACGGTTCACAAGCAATCACTTTGCATCGTCCAATTCCGGTTGAAGCCGAAGCAACTGTGCAAGACAAGGTTGTCGCGATGTATGACAAGGGCAAAGCTGCCGTTGTCGTCACTGAAGCCGAAACGAAATTGAAGACCGGCGAATTGTTGTGGACGACACGTTCGTCAGTGTTCATCCGCGGTGAAGGTGGATGGGATGGCGATCGTGGACCTTCAGGCCCACAGAATGAGCCGCCGGCTAAGGCTCCTGATCACGAAGTGACCTTGCAGACCTCACCTGATCAAGCATTTGTGTATCGCTTGTCGGGAGATCGCAACCCATTGCACACCGATCCGTCATTTGCAGCAATCGGCGGATTTGACCGACCGATCTTGCACGGTTTGTGCTCGTATGGTTTTACCGGCCGTGCATTGTTGGGTGCTTTGTGCAACAACGATGTCACCAAGTTCAAGCACATTGAAGGACGTTTCTCGTCACCAGTGATGCCTGGCGATGCCCTCACCGTTCGGATGTGGAATGTTGGCGCGGGTGAAACAGTGTTTACAACCTCAGTGGGCGATCGCGTTGTGATCGACCAGGGACTTGTACGTCACGCCTGAAGTAAAAAGAGAATTGGTTTAAAACAGACGTAGTTCTTCGGGGCGTCGGCCCCGAAGATCTTCGTAATCAACTTCAGCCCAACCGATGCCGCGTTGTTCGGCCATTTTCTTGGCCTGGGGCTTAATGACCTGTGCAACGAAGATCCCGCGTAAACCTTTGAGGTTGCTGTCAGGTTGAAGAAGTTCAAGATAACGAGCGAGTTGTTCAACGCCGTCGATTTCTCCGCGTCGTTTAATCTCGACCGCGACGTAATTGCCGTCACCGTCGACGCACATTAAGTCGACGGGTCCGATGGGTGTTGGCCATTCGCGGCGAATCAATGTGAGGCCAGTTTCAATTGTTTCGGGTAGGGCAGCGAGCAATTCTTGAAGGTGCGCTTCAACGCCATCTTTTTGCAGGCCCGGATCTTCGCCGAATTCGTGAGCATTGTCGGTGAAGACTTCGTGCAAGTTAATTGTCAGGGTTTCGCCTTTGGGATTGGTGACAATCCATTGCCCATCAAGTTCAACAACGGTATTTGGTGCTGTCATCCAATTGAGCGGCTTGTAGGCGCCACCATCACTATGAATGGCGACGCAGCCATCGGCCTTCACCATGATCAAACGAACTGCCTCAGGCAATGTCGCGTCGAGGCGACCAGAATATTGAACGCTGCAACGAGCGACGACGAGACGCATAACTCGCTCAATCTAGTTGTTATCGACCGACGTGTTCGCGCATTCGTTTCTGGATCAGTTCACGTCGAGCTTGCAGATCTTTGTAAGTCATGCGATCAACGTTGTCTTCAAGCCCGAGACTGGCTTTGACGCTGGACATATCAAATTCAACAGCAGTTGGGTCAACGCCGAGTTCTTTACCGAGACGTTCGCCATGTCGTTGAGCAAACATCATTGAGATGTTGGCAACTTCTCCCAAGATGTCTAGTTCAGGTGCTAGACGCGATATTGCGCCATCCAAGAAAACCATGTTCTTGACGTACAACATCAGCTCTTTAGGCAGGCTTGCTCCGTAACCAAGTAACGCTTTGATCACGCGTTGGACTTCGTTCACCATTTGTTCGCCTGAGAGTGACGTGGGATCGATCGTTGGTTGATCGAGTCGAAGATCGCGAATCACAGCATCGAGGTCGGTATCAAACGGCAATGCACCAAGGTCGCGTAACGCGGCCATTTGGCCCTTGATGTCGTTGGTTGTAGCGCTCAGCATCAATCGCAAGAAGGCTAAACGGCGTTCGTGCGATAAGCGCGCCACGATTCCGAAATCAAGAAGTGCGGTTCGACCATCTTTGAGTACAAATAGGTTTCCGCCGTGAAGGTCGCCATGGAAGATGCCGTGAATCATGGCGCCCTCCATAAAGGCGATCATTCCGGTGCGGATGACGGCTTCGGTATCAATGCCAGCATCTTTCATGCCGGCCACATCGTCAAAATTGAAACCAGATACTCGTTCCATCACCAAGAC
>CAIQJP010000090.1 GCA_903872155.1 uncultured Actinomycetes bacterium
CTTGGCTCGCCAATAGTTCGCAAATTCCCCGACCAATACCGCGACCGCCCCCAGACACAAGAGCCACTCGACCATTCAAAACCTGCGACATACCAAAATCCCCCTCATTTACACTTCGCCAGTCGGCATGTGCCATTCTGTCACTATGCAAGAAGGAAGCAAGAAGGCAATCGTTGCCGCATTCACTGCCAATCTGGGAATCGCAGTGTCAAAGTTCGCTGGCTTCCTCATTACTCAATCGGCAGGGTTGTTGGCAGAATCAGTGCATTCACTTGCCGACACCGGCAATCAGGCTCTTCTCCTGTTCGGTAGCAAACGTTCGGCCAAAGAGGCCGATGATCGCTACCAATTCGGCTATGGCCGCGAGCGCTATTTTTGGTCTTTTGTCGTTGCCTTGGTGCTCTTTTCCATGGGTGGTCTCTTTGCTTTATACGAAGGCGTCCAGAAGTTCTTACATCCCCACGAAACAGAAAACCTGCCCGTCGCTCTCGGAATATTGGGTGCAGCGATTCTGCTGGAGACCTACTCGTTGAGAACAGCCGTCAAAGAAGCTCGTCACATCAAAAGAAAAGATCAGAGTTGGTGGAGTTTTATTCGAACCGCCAAACAACCAGAGTTGCCCGTTGTGTTGCTTGAAGATGTTGGCGCCGAAATTGGATTGTTTCTCGCTTTCTGCGGTGTTCTTCTTGCCCATTTCACCCATGAACCCCGCTGGGATGCAATTGGGTCGATCGGTATCGGAGTTTTGCTCGTTGTCATTGCTGCGATCCTCGCTGTCGAGATGAAGAGTTTGCTCATCGGCGAGTCGGCGTTGACGACCGACGTCACCAAGATTGAACAGGGCATCACTTCGCACAAAATGGTGCGACACATCATTCACCTGCGGACCGAGCACTTAAGCCCTGATGAGATACTGGTAGCGGCCAAAATTGAGTTTGACCAAACGCTTTCAATGAATGAACTATCAATCACCATTGATGAGGTTGAAGCGTTGATTCGAGCGAATCTGCCCATGGCTAGATTCATTTTCATCGAACCTGATGTCGCTCGTTTGGATTCAGTGAACTAAGGTAAGGAACACACAACGGGGAGCTCACAAGATCGGTGGGCTGAGAGGGTGACTGCTGTCGCCGACCCGAGAACCTGAACTGGGTAATGCCAGCGGAGGGATTGGAATGACGAACAAAGAATCTCATGCACTCATCGTGATCGGCGGCGATCGACCAGACTCGCGGGCGCTCGCTCATATCCCGAAAGATGCAACAATCATTTGCGCCGACTCTGGCCTTGACCATGCCCTATCTCTCGGGCTGACTCCTCACGTTTTTCTTGGCGATATGGATTCAGTGTCGCCAGGTGCATTAGCCAGTTCGCAGCACGAAACATGGACTGTGATTTCCTACGATCCGCTCAAAGACCAAACCGATACCGAACTCGCACTGCAATACGCGAGTTCACAAGGTTTTCTCAATATCACTCTGCTGTGGGGTTCCGGCGATCGCATTGATCATGTCCTTGGCGTGCTCGCGGCACTCTCGCATGCCTCGTTAAGTTCAGTCGAAAACCTTGTCGCATGGATCGGCGCCGATCGAGTGGCAATTTTGCACGGACCTCGAAGCCATGCCAACCAAGTGCATGTTGGAACGACAGTCAGCCTCATGCCACTTGGCCCTTCAGTTGTTGGAGTGACGACCAATGGCCTGCAATGGAACCTCAA
>CAIQJP010000091.1 GCA_903872155.1 uncultured Actinomycetes bacterium
GCATTTGAGTGCCAGTAATCGCACGGCCGTGAATATCCGCCAACAAAGCTGTCGTAGTGATAGACATCGCCGATTTCTCCGGAACGAATGATCTCGCGCATGGTGACAAAGTCATCATCAAATCGGCGGTTCTGATACACCACAAGCATGAGCTTCTTTGTTGACGCAAGTGCCATGAGTTCGTCGCATTGATCGGCAGTGAGTGCCATGGGCTTTTCAAGCACAACGTGAATACCGCGGGACAACGCTTCTTTAGCCCACTGGTAATGAGTATTCGGCGGGGTTGAGATAACGACAAGGTCAAGAAGTTCAGAATTCAGCATTTCTGTGGCGTCGCCAAAGGGTGTTGCTTCGGGTGCAAGCTTGAGAGCGGCGGCGACACGCTCTGGGTTCATGTCGCAAACGGCCGTCAGTTCAAGACCACTGGTGTTTTGGACTGCGAGATTATGTTCGTGTCCGATTGCGCCATAAGCAAGTAGGCCGACGCGGATATTGCTGCTATTCATCGCTTGAGAATATCCCTGGTGTGCCCAGAACAGGAAGGCGCAGGGCCAATTTCAGCGTGACACATTCGCTTTAATCGTAAGGAGCTGACGGCGCAGCATGATGCCATCGCCAGGGCCAAGAATGGCTTTCTCAATCACTGAACCCAAGGGCAACTTGATACGTGATCGCATGCGTGTCACTAAACGAGTTCCGAGAGGGTCATCGCGTAATTCGTAGGCGAGGGTGAAATGTAGTTTGGGAGATTTTTTGCCCAGCGATTTGATCTCAAGAACAAAGAGACGCGGTGCGTCAACAATGGTCGCAGTGAATGATGTCGGGCCAGCAGGAATTTTGTCTCCCGATTCAACTGTCTGCCATTCGTCATGAATAGTTGTTGCACTCTTGCGGCCAAGATTGTCAAGCCAGTCGTAGCTGTACCAACCGGCTCGGCCAAAACCCATTTGCCGAATCCATGGAAAAACCTTTTCTGGGGGAGCAGCAATCGTGATTGATCGAGTGGCGATGAGCGTTGCATCGCGACAAAAATCGTCGCCGATCACCGAACTTTGAATCTCTTCTTCGGTTGCACCCCAGTATTGAAAAATCATGATTGATGAGAGAGTAACAAGATTTACGCGCGGATAAGAGGTGTCTACAATGTGACCGACCTTAGGAGACGTTGTGAGTGTGCCAGTGTTTGTCGCCCAAGAAATTGGCCATACCTTCATTGATGAAAATGTGTGGATGCCTACCGTCACGATTGACGTATCAGAGTCGCCCGAGATTGCCGATCTTGCCAGAGTGCATGCCGTTGAAGGAGTCGGGGATGTCAACACCCATGCGATTCGGCAAGATGATGTCGTTGTTATTGGTGTGCGGTTGACGAGCCCTGTCGAGGCGATGTTTGCAGTGGCATTCAGTTATTCACTGCACTTAGAGTTTCTGCATGACGTAGCAGATGCAGGCACCCTTGTCTTTGCAACGACGAATACCGAAAACGCACACGAAGAGCGACCCTTGTGGCTGAGCGTTTTTATTGACGGCGCCGGTTTGCATCAAGCCTTAACTGTCAACGCTGATTGATAGTTCGAAATTACTGCTGTCGAAGCTTGCGTCGAAAAGTAAGACCAATTCCGATAATGAGTGCCCAAATCGCGTATTGAGCGATAGCCGAATTTCTCCCGGTTGCGGGCAAGTTACTGACTAAGGGTGTGGTGGTGTTCGGCGGTGTTGTTGTCGTTGTTGCAGCAGTTGTGGTTGTCGTAGGAGTCGTTGTTGTAGTTGTTGTTTGAGCCACTGCAATTGTTACTGCGATATCAACTAAAAAGCCGGAGTAATACTCAGAACCAGAATTTGCGACCGCGACAAGGTGAAAAACTTGATTGTTGGTAAAAAGACTTGGGTCGGTCATAGACACAGTAAATGTCTTTTCTTGAGTCCATTCTGCTTGGGTCCATTCGAGTGATGAGTTGGATAATGAGATACCTGATGGAACACTGGCAGCGAAGTTGAGGATGACTGAACACGGCAAGCTCGGATTCGATGGACAAAGGATTGGTTCGTCGAGCCTCGCCGAAATTTGAGTAGTTCCGCCCTCTGAGAGAGTAAAGGCAGTGGGATTGACATTGATTTTAGGAATGATCGCTAGGGACGGGCGAGACGCCAGAACGCTTACCGCTGTTACGGTCAGCAACGCAACAAAAATGGTCCACCAAAAACGCTTTACTCTCGCCATGTGATACACGGTATGCGAAACAAAAGCGTGTTTCGCGAATTTCGCGACATCCCCGCCTTAGTAGCTCATTGGATAGAGGAACTGTTTCATAAACCGCAGGTCGTGGGTCGATTCCTGCCGAGCACGCCAGTCATTTCCTGCATTGTGTAGGGTGTGCGTCGGCATCAGTCACTGCGACCCAAATTATGTCTCAGACGTGTTTGAGGACGATTACTGATGTTTGCTGTTGGTGTGTGTGTGTGATTTGCCCGCGACTGGTGGTTCGACCTTTGTTTTGGCCGCTGGATTGTTTTTGTTGATTGCTGGTGTCTTAGTGACGCGTTGGGTGCGTCAGTCTGCTGGCCGATTGTCAGTTGTTGTGGCGCCGTTGGTGTTGCTGGGCGGTTTGGTGTTTGCGCCTTCGGTAAACGATCCGTGTGTTTCGCCTACAACGACGACGACGCCTGCACCGACGACGACGGCTGCACCGACGACGACGGCACCGACGACGACGACGGCACCGACGACGACCGCTGCACCGACGACGACCGCTGCAACCACTACTACGACTGTTGCGCCAGTTGTTTACAGCGTGGGTCAAACTGGGCCTGCTGGTGGCAACGTGTTCTATTACTCGGAAACTGCATTTACCTCAACAGGTTCTGTATGTGATTCTGATTGCCACTATCTGGAAGCTGCGCCTACAGGGTGGATCATGTCATCACCAACAGGTCAAACCAACTGTCTCGTACCAGGAACAATCGATTCAGATCCACGGTGCTTTTGGTCGGGCAATTTGGTTGATGCAACTGGTGCTGTCGATTCGGCGATTGGTTCAGGTCGTGCCAACACCACCGCCATCATTACTCAAGCCGATGGCGGAAGCGATGCAGGTTACGCGGCGACCGTATCTGATGCCTATCGAGGCGGCGATCAAACAGACTGGTATCTGCCATCAAAAGATGAGTTGAACGAATTATGTAAATATGCAAGAGGCCAGACCACGGGGACAACATCGGAAATATGCTCAAACGACACCGTCGTACCTGCTGGCTTTTCGGAAAGGGGTTATTGGAGTTCTACGTCGCAAGGCCTTAACGTATGGTACAGATATTTTGGTTCAGGGAATCGGGCCTATGACTCAAAGAACAGCGATTACTGCGTACGTCCTATTCGTGCTTTTTGATTTTTAGCTGAGCATTACTTTTGCAGCCTGCAAAGATTCGCCCTTAGGGGATCGTTTCCACTGCAAGACGAGAGTCAGCGACCAAGTCCGCTTGATATGAAACTGTCTCATGTGCCATTCGGCGCGCTCGGGGTGATTCGACGAGCCATCGCAGCTTGACTGATCCCACCGGCGTTCACCGCACGAACGCTGTAATTGAACGTCGTTCCATTCGGGCAGGTGATATCCCATGCAAGCGATGTTGTCGTGATCATCTGCTCGGGCTTCCCCCAAGTAACGCGATATCCCGCGACTGGACCGCCGTCAATTGGTGGACTCCATGACAGGTGGACCTGGCCGTCACCAGGAGTAGCAATCAATGAAGTGGGGCGGCCCGGTGGTAACGGAGGCGTCCCGATGGATCGAAATGAAACGCGATCAAAAAGCACGCCGTTCGTTGTACTTGCAAATGAAATATCGGCAGCCACTGCGTCGGAGGGAGCGACAACTGTTGCTGAAGCCTTCGCCAATCCAACACTTGACTCTGAGAATGTCCCTTGCTGTTCGCTCAGTGGACTTTCGGATTCATCAAGAAATGTGATCGTCCACGACATCGTTCCGCGCAGCCAACATGTCAAGACGTGCGAGGCGCCTGCCTGAACGCCGACGACTCGTTGCGTTGCCACCGCGTACGAAAGCGAGAGGAGGTGTTCGCGCGATGAGTTTCGACCAGGGGTGCGGATGCCGGCAGCGGCGTAGGTCATTGAGCCGGGAACAGGACGTGAGATGAGTTGGAGAGTTGATTCTTTCTGGATGTTGTAATCCGAAAGTGTTCGTCCATCCTGAAGTTGCTTGCCGGCGAAAATCAGCACCTGTTGATCGGGAGGAATTCCTTCTTTGTCCTGAATTTTCTGTTCAACATTTTCGATGGTGTCGGAAGGCTCAACGTCGAGAGTGATTGTCTTGCCCGCAGGTGTTGTGATGAAAATCTGCATG
The DNA here is from genome assembly GCA_903872155.1 of uncultured Actinomycetes bacterium. Taxonomy (GTDB): domain Bacteria; phylum Actinomycetota; class Acidimicrobiia; order Acidimicrobiales; family Ilumatobacteraceae; genus Casp-actino8. The sequence goes on from CAIQJP010000091.1 coordinate 4,362, forward strand.
AGATGTACCTTTTTCTATGTCGAAGACTAAAACTACTTTGACCGATTAAGCGTCAGATCTACGGTAGACAACAACACTGACATGGTGCCCAGAAATGAGACCATTGAGTGAGCTGACCTCATTGCAACCGATGAAGCTCAAATCGTTTGTGTTCGGCGTCTCCTCAATTTCAGTGGAGAAACCCTTCGTACGAATTGCTCGAAGGGCATCTGCAAGTGGTGCGCGCCCGTCGGCAAAGCGCAGATCCGCGCAAAGAAGTATCAAGATGCCATCTTCGGTCAGTAGATCAATTCCTTCAGTCAAGAAACGAAGGGGTAACTCAAACCCAGATGGACCTCCATCGGCGAAGACCTGGTCGGCAGCGACACTCGTCGGGATCCACGGTGTATTTGCCACCACCAAGTCAAAGGATTGGGGCTGTAGTCCTCGTCCAACATCTGCTTGCAGAATTGACAACCTTGAACGCCTCGGTTCATCAAGAAGTCTGCGAGCAAGAGAAGCCGCGGCGACGCTAGAGGACGTGATGTCGGTAGCCACGACGTGTTCGTAACGAGTTGTGAGAAACGTGGCAACCGCCCCGCTTCCCGTTCCGAGTTCAACCGCCCGGTGACCCCCGAGGCCGAATCGCCAGGCTCGCTCGAGCAAAATCCAGGTGTCGGGTCCGACGTAGACCCGTTCTCCGGCGGCGTAGCTATCGGGGATAACACCGACTGCTTCAGCCGTCGCGAGTAACGAAACTGCCAGTCTGAGATTTCCGTTGTTATCGGCGCGCACGAATCCACTGGCAAGACAGGCGCGGAGCGCGTCAAGACCACCAAGCATTTCCAGCGCGAAATCAGGGTTGACAGGCTGCCGCGAGGCAAAGCGAGCAAATGCCGACTCTGTTATGAGATCTGGGGACACACTTTCAAATCCGGTCTGACGCATCATCACACCAAGATGCTCAACTGCTTGAAGAGTCAACGGATCTGTGAGAACGCGGCTGAAGGAAGAAGTTGCTGAAGAATCCATCGCAAGCGACATGGGGACTTAAGAAATAGTCCAGCCAGCAACAGCTGAGGACGGGAAATTTTCAAAACTACCGTTGAAGATCAGATCGATTCCCTGCTGTCTGCTTTTGGCTTGAGCCACGGAAGGAGTCATCGTCGCTGATATCACCAAAGCAGATACACCAATCAGACTCGTTGACAAGAAGTCTCGTCTTCCGAAGGAGTCTTGCATCTTAGAAGCATAACATTGGCGCAATTTTTGGGCTTAGCCAGTTAGTGAGGCTGGTGCGTCATTCCAAACCCCAGAATTGATGGGGTAGTAGTTGAGGTTTCGGTACATATTTGGACGCGAAACGCCATTTTTTGGAACGCGTATTTTGACATAACTCCGCTGATGCTCTTCAAAATGGGCGACTTGGTGACAAGGGCCGAACCCAACCACGGGCTTGTCTATATCTGTGATTCTCGTCTAATTCTTACAATGCTCGTTCGCGTCCTTAACCGTGCCTTACCTTTCATACCTACTGTCAGGCCATGACTTCGAAGAAAATCAGTCTCAAAAAATTCTTACTTCTTGGACCTTTCATTGCATTGTGTCCAATATTGGTGTCCTGTGGCGGCAGCGGGAGTGCGTCTCCAAAGGTTGCGTCATTGGCAGATCCAGCCAGTGCAATTTCGAATACGCAGGACAGCACGCCGCTATCTGCTGCTGATTTCAAAACTCAAATACTTGATTATGCAAAGTGCATGCGCGACAACGGGGCAGATTATCCCGACCCTCAATTTGACGCTAATGGTCGGCCGCAACGAACTGGAGACCAGACTTCGTTCGAAAAGCAGCGCAATGACCCGACATATCAAAAAGCTGATGTGGCATGTCAGAGTAAGCGTCCACAATTTGGTGGCCGTGGCACGATGGACGCCACACAATTGGCCGCGATGAAGGACAACCTATTGAAGTACGCAAAATGTATGCGCGCAGCTGGAGTCGATTTCCCCGATCCAACCTTTGGTAGTGATGGACGGCCCGAATTTGGCGCGAATGGTTCACCTCGCGACCTTGGTCGAGACGACCCAGCGTTTCAAACTGCTGCAACGAAATGCCAAACGGAAGTTGGCGGAAATATCGGTTTCGGTCGCGGCGGCGGTCCAGGTGGCGGCGCTGGCGCTCCAATCGGTAGCAACGTTTCGACACCGGCAAACTAAAGGATTGATCCCGAACTCATGAATACACTCAAAATGAAAACGACGTTTGTTGCGTGTGCCACAGCCATGGTCCTTGTCGGTTGTAGTAGTAGTTCAAGTTCAAATTCGACAGTCAGTCCTCAAGCAACAACTTTGGTCAATGTTGAGAAGCGCGATCTCGCCACCACGAGTGATGTGAGCGGAACTTTAGGTTTTGGTGACAGCAGTACCATCTCGTTGAAAAGCCCACAAAAGATTATTACTGCACTTCCCAAAGTCGGAACCATCATTCAGCCCGGAGATGCATTGGCTGAAATTAATGGCGTTGCTACCCCTTATTTGTTCACCGGAACTCGTCCAGCGTGGCGCAATTTTGTACGCGGTATGACTGATGGTCCCGACATACAACAATTAGAAGAAACTCTTGTGGTATTAGGGGTGACGACCCTCACTCCAGATCAAACTTTTGACTCGGCAACAACGACAGCGATTAAGGCTTGGCAAACTAAAATTGGTGTCACTGCGTCTGGGACCTTGAGTTCTTCGGAGATCGTTTTTTCGCCAAACGCATTGCGTGTCTCGGGGCAACAAGCATCTATCGGAGATGCTGCTTCTGGGGCGGCGCTCTTGGTGACTGGCATTACTCAAGTCGTATCCATCAGTTTGGATACCTCAAAAGCGGCTCTAGCTTCAGTCGGTGAAAAAGTAGCTGTTGATCTGGCAGACGGCTCAAGTGTCGGCGGCCAAGTTACTTATGTAGCAACGACGGCAACTACTTCGCAGGGTCAAGGCCAAAATGCCCAAGCAACGACTTCAATCGCAGTGATTGTTACCTTAGATAAAACGATTGATGCTGGCGATAACACGCCTGTAACCGTCAAGTTGTCGAGCAGCACAGCAACTGGGGTACTCGCGGTTCCGGTCAAAAGCCTAGTAGCGCTTGCTGAAGGCGGATTCGCAGTCGAACGGCAGCGGGGCACAGCTCAAGATCTCATTGCAGTATCTCCAGGCGTCTTCGCGGGAGGTTGGGTTGAAGTCACGGGCGACATTCAAGTTGGCGACAAAGTTGTAGTTCCCGCGTGAGTAGTGCAGATACTGCGGTACTTGAACTTAGGCATGTATTCAAGGAGTACGCGGGTTCACCTCCTGTTGCAGTGCTTCGAGATATTGAATTGTCAGTTCATCATGGTGAATATGTAGCGATTGTTGGTCCATCGGGTTCGGGCAAAAGCACGATGTTAAATCTCATCGGTGCTCTGGATGTTCCGACCTCAGGGAAAGTCATCATCGATGGATTTGATATTCAAGAAATGAATGACGCCTCAGTGAGCGCGTTGCGAGGCCAAAGAATCGGTTTTGTTTTTCAAACGTTCAATCTCATCGACGGTCTGACTGCACTAGACAATGTTTGTGTCGGAATGGCCTACGCCGGTATTCCGCGTAGCCAACGTCTCACGCGTGCAGCAGATGCATTGGATCGCGTCGGACTTTCGCATCGCAGTACTCATCGTCCGAGTGAACTATCTGGTGGAGAACGCCAACGTGTCGCGATTGCGAGAGCAATTGTCAATGAACCAGCACTATTGCTCGCCGATGAGCCCACCGGAAATCTTGACTCTGTCACCGGGCACAGTATTTTAGAAACTTTCAAATCACTTAATGATGATGGTGTCACCATCGTGCTCATCACCCATGATGCAACTTTGGCAGCCGCACTTCCGCGCAAGGTGACTTTGCGCGATGGTTTGATTGTGGGAGACACCACTCATGAATAAGGGCAGCGAAATGCGCAGCAAGCTTTCGTTTAGGGATGTTTTTGCCGTAGGAAGTGTGGGTTTGCGGACGCGAAAACTTCGTACAGGGCTCACGGCATTAGGTATTGCGATTGGTATAGCGGCACTTGTTGCCGTGATGGGTATTAGTGCTTCAAGTAAGGCCGATCTATTGGCACAACTTGATGCCCTTGGAACCAACCGTCTCACTGTCGAGCCCGGAGCTTCGTTTCGACCAGGCTCGACTCCTTCATTGAGCGCCGATGCTGTGCCGATGATTCGTCGAATTGCGCCGGTGCAATTTGTGAGTGGAATTACTACTGCGACCGCAACGGTGCGACGTACAAATTTTGTAAGTTCAGCTGAAACTGGTGGAATAAGCGTCCAGGCAACTGATAGCAATTTTGCACTCACCACTGGTGCGAAACTTGAGCACGGACGGTTTTTTTCGACGAGTGAAGAAGTTTTACCCGACATTGTTCTCGGTTCATCTGCCGCGACTACTTTGGGTATCACTGATTTGTCAATTCATCCTTTGGTATTTGTGTCGGGGAATTGGTTTACCGTCATTGGAATCTTTAAGCCAATAACTTTGTTCCCGAACCTTGATTCTGCGGCCTTTATTGGGAATGCCGTAGCTCAGTCGTTATTTAATGCAAACGCCAATCCTTCAACAGTCTTTGTTGTTGCCGACCCCAAACAAGTTGACCAAGTCGAAAGTGTTCTTGCGGCAACGGCGAACCCCGAAAGCCCCGGAGAAACTACGGTTTCACGACCATCAGATGCAATTGCTGCGAAAAAGAGTACAAGTGACGCGCTGACTGCATTGTTGATTGGCCTTGGTGCTGTTGCTTTGCTGGTGGGTGGGATTGGTATTGCGAATGTGATGGTGATTTCAGTTTTGGAAAGGCGTACAGAGATTGGCGTTCGACGTGCGCTTGGTGCAACCAAACGACACATTCGTCTTCAATTTGTCGTGGAGGCAGTTTTGTTGTCTTCGCTCGGTGGTGGGATTGGGCTGATTCTCGGCGCAGGCGTCACTATCGGCTACAGCGCGTTGCGAAATATTTCGTTCGCACTTCCGATTTCGGTTTTACTCATTGGATTCGGCGCAGCTGTCATTGTGGGGGCTTTGGCAGGAATTTCGCCGGCATCACGAGCTGCGAAACTAGCACCTGCAGATGCGATTCGCCCCGCTTAAAGATTTGGTTAAGGTGCTCTTCAAGGGTCTCGTACCACAGCCGATATGAGTGACTTGTCTATTGATGAAGCGATGGCGCGGTGCGCTTGAATTGACGGTGCTGACACCGACGCCTTAATTGCGTTTTTGCTGGTCAGTCAGCGGTCGCAAACAGGTTCGGTAGATTCTGAGCGCATTCTTTCCACTCTGAGTGCACTCCAGTAACCTCTATATAGATGACGCAAGATGTGTCGGCGAATTTCGCACCACATTTCGCACCATCCCCGCCTTCGTGAGGTTGGTGCGTAACTCCGAACCCCAGTATTGATGGGGTATTGGCTGGGGTTTCAGTGAACGTTTGGAACGCGAAACGCTGTTTTTTGGAACGCGTGTGTGGCACCATTTTGTTGTGGACATTTTGAATCGAATATTGCCGTGGGATGGCTGGGGCGGCCGAATCATGGCGAC
>CAIQJP010000092.1 GCA_903872155.1 uncultured Actinomycetes bacterium
ACCTCAATCAGCATTTCACGCAAAGTGTCGGTGGGTCTCGACATACCGACGTCTTGAGTCATTGACAGCATCGTGCCATTGATAGTGAAGTCACCACCATCGCATTCGTATTCGCCAGTCAAGATTTTGAGAATGGTGCTCTTGCCAACGCCGTTCGCGCCAACCAATGCGGCGTGTTCTCCTGGTGCAACACCAAAACTCACATCAAAGAAAAGCTGGTCGGCTCCGGGAGGTGCGTATTCGAGTTCGGAGATGACGATGCTGCTCACACTGTCCATTCTCGCTGGAAAAGTGCGGGACTACACCTTGAGAAGCAATTTGCCGTAATGGCCGCCTGTCATCAACAAGTTCATGACAGTGGGGAAGTTCTCAACACCTTGTTCAATCTGCTCACGCACCACTAGCTCGCCGCTACGAAGCCAATCGGCCAGATTCTTCTCGGCGCGGGCATAGTGATCAGAGAAATGGAAAACCGCAAATCCCTCCATACGAGCGTGGCGTTCGGCGAGCTTCATGTAATTCTTTGGCCCACGAACATCATCCATGTTTTCGTACTGAGAGATGCCGCCACAGATCACGATGCGTGATCCTTCGACGATGCGCATCAACACGTCATCAAGAATGTTGCCACCAACATTGTCAAAAAAGACATTGATGCCATCGGGAGCCAACTCATCGAGTCGTTCGGCAACATTCTCGTTCTTGTAATCGATGGCCGCATCAAACTTCAGATCATCAACCAAGAACTTTGATTTATGTGCGCCACCAGCGATACCGATGACTTTGCTCGCACCACTCAGTCGAGCAATTTGTCCAGCAACTGATCCGACTGCACCGGCGGCACCAGAAACAACAACCGTGTCACCAGGCTTGACTTGACCGACGTCAACGATTCCGAAGTATGCAGTGAGCCCAGTGGTTAAGCCGAGCGCGCCGAGATAAGCCGAGGCTGGTGCAACGGTCGTATCAATTTTCTTCATTGTGAACGCCGGCATCACTGCGTGAGTTTGTGAACACAATGGTCCAAAGACATGGTCGCCAGCGGCAAAACCTTCTGCCTTACTTTCAAGAACAACTCCAACTCCGAGAGCTGGAATGACTCCGCCAATTTCGGCGCCGCGGTGAAAGCTGCCTTCATTCAATGTGGTGCGAATAAATGCGTCAATACCGAGGAGATCAACTTTGATGAGCAACATGCCATCAGTGAGTTCTGCGGTTTGTTCTTCGCGATATTCAAAGTTTGAGTCATCAGGGCGAGCTGCTGGACGACTCTTCAAAACAATTTTCTTGTTTAACTCGGTCATCACAAACCTCCGTCAATTCCGATGACTTGACCCGTCACCCAACTAGATGCGGGAGAAACGAAATACAAAACCGCTTGTCCTAAATCTTCGGGTGTACCTAAGCGGCGCATAGGTAGGCGCAACATTTTTTCGAGCTTGGGCAGATCGTCATCTTCAAGACGTAATGCCTTCATCATGATTTCGGTTGGTACTGCGCCAGGCATGATGCAGTTCACGCGAATACGCGGACCAAGTTCTTTTGCGTAGGTAACTGTCAGTGAGTTCACTGCGGCTTTGGCGGCCGCATAGTGACCACTACCCATCACAGTGTTGACAGCAGCCTTCGATGAAATATTCACAATGCGTCCACCATCGCGCATGAGTCGAGCAGCAACATTGGTGCACACCCAAACAGATGTGATGTTGAGTCGCATCGTTGCATCCCATTCGTTGGGATCAAGATTGGTGAGTGGTGCTTGAATGGGCGAACCACCGGCGTTGTTGACCCAAATATCAAGGTGGCCAAATTCGCTGATGGCTTTTTGAGCGAGAGCTTCGACGGCAGCGTTGTCGGTGACGTCAGTCGGCATGGCAATAGCGCGTCCGCCTGCAGCACGAATTTCTGAGGCCACTCGTTCAACTTCGTCAACGCGTCGAGCTGCGCACACAACCGCAGCACCGGCCTCGGCCAAGGTTTTTGCGATGCCCTCGCCGATGCCGCGACCAGCACCAGTCACGACTGCGACATCATCGGACAGATCGAATAATCCACTCATCAGAATTCCCCCATTGCATTTTGAACTTGGGTGAAAGTTACCAGCAGTAAGAAACCTGGCGATAGGGGCAATTTCAAGAAATCTTTGGCACGGTGTCAATAGTGGGGCAGACTGTCGGCATGTCTGCTTCGTCGCCGCGTCGTCCCGGTCGCCCGATTGGTGGGCAATTGGTGATCGATCGTGATCATGTGCTTGATGCTGCCGAACGGGTCATTAAGCGAGACGGCCCAGGGGCCTCACTCGAAACAGTTGCAGTCGAAGCCGGCGTGACCAAGCCCATTGTGTATGACCGGGTTGGGGGGCGAGCAGAACTGGCTGACGCCTTGGCCGAACGCCTGTCTGACCGAATGCTCGAGGCAACTGAGGTCGCAATCGCCGGAGAAACGTTGAATCAGGCCAGTTTGTGTCGTCTGGTGCGGGCAAATCTGCTTTCTGTGGCCGAACATCGCGAACTTTTCTTGTATGTCACGGGTGGAAACACCGAACAGACCGCTATCGGACGCCTGTCATTGGCCGAACGCTCGACGACTCCTTTGGCCAAAACCCTCGCCTTTTGGCGAAAAAGCCAAGGTCACGACCCCAAAGTGGCTGATGCCTGGTCGTTTGCCATTGTCGGAATGCTGCAAATGATCTCGGTGTGGTGGATCACCCAACCCGAGCGGGCCGTGGATGAGGTAGCTGGTCAAATCAGCGACTTGATGTGGAACGGACTACAAGGCCCCCATAAATAACTTACGAGGGGTAGATATAGCTTGACAGGCGTGTTACTGTCGTCACATATTGATCAACTAGTTAGTTAAGGGAACGAAATGTCCAATCACGACAGTTATGAAGATCTCACCGAATGTGCGCTCACACCTGAGCTTGAAAGCAAGTTGGTGAATTCACTGGGTGAATGTGTTTTCATGTGGGTCAACGGCAAAGGCGAGCCGTTCGGTGTTGTGATGTCGTACCTTCCTAAAGACGGCAAGTTGTGGTTGACCGCAGCCGAAACTCGTAAGCGCATTCCGGCGTTACGCCGTAACCCACGTTCATCGATCTGTATCAACAGCACCGGCTCAAGCCTTGGTGGTGGCAAGACCATTACATACAAGGGTGACTGCTTTATTCACGATGATCGCGCCACCAAAGATTGGTTCTATCCAGAGTTCGCGAATCGTTTGCGTCCCGACAGTCAGCAGGCTGCCGATGAATTCCGCAAGTTCCTTGATTCACCACATCGTGTGATCATGGAATTTATTCCCGATTATTCACTGAGCTTTGACGCCACCTTGATGTGGGCTCGATCACCAGACGCAGTCAAGAAGTAAGCAATTTACATTCTTCATTAACCCTCATACACAGGAGACACATCATGTCAATGCTTGAAGAAATCCCGGCCCACCTTCAAGGTAACGGTCGTCCGACGCAAGAAGAACTCACGCTGACCGATCTGAAAGTGGTGGGACACATTCCCACCGAACTTGATGGTCGTTACTTGCGTAATGGAGCAAATCCGTTGACTGGCATGAGCGATCACCCGTTCTTTGGTGACGGAATGATTCACGGTATTCGTCTACAAGATGGTGCAGCTAAGTGGTATCGCAACCGCTATGTACAAACACCGTTCATTAAGGATCCATCGATCAACATTCTTGATCCTTCTGTCACGATGGACATGACATGTTCGAAAGCCAACACACATGTGGTTGGACACGCCGGCCAGATTCTTGCGCTTGAAGAAGGCCACTTCCCGTATGTGCTTGACGGCAACTTGAACACCATCGGTTCAACCGATTACAACGGCGTCTTGAAGGGTGCATTTACTGCGCACCCGAAAATTTGTCCGACAACGGGTGAGATGTTGGCATTTGGTTACGCACCACTGCCCCCGTACCTCACGTACTTCCGTGTATCGGCCGACGGCAAAATGGTGCAGCGCGAAGAAATCACCGTGACTGGTTCAACCATGATGCACGACTTCAACATCACCGAAAATTATGTGGTGTTCATGGACCTGCCCGCAGTGTTCGACCTCAACTTGGCTATCGAAGGCAAGATGCCCATCACGTGGAGCGACACCTACCCGGCACGTCTCGGTGTGATGCCCCGTAACGGAAACGATTCGCAAGTCAAGTGGTACGACATCAACCCGTGTTATGTCTTCCACCCCATGAACAGTTACGAAGAGGGCGACAAGATCATTCTTGATGTTGCTCGCTTTGAACACATCTGGAAAAAAGATGCAATGGACTTCCCGCCGCCCAACTTGTGGCGTTGGACCATCAACACCACCACTGGCAAAGTCACTGAAGAACAAATCGACGATCGTGGAGCAGAATTCCCACGAGTGAACGATGCAGTGATCGGTAAAAAGCACCGCTACGGCTACGAAATGTCGATGGGTAACGCAGGCTTTGGTGAAGTCGACGAAGGCGCAATTTTGAAGTACGACCGTCAGGCCGGAACGTGTGCCGAAATCAAACTCGGCAAAGGTCGCACCTGTGGCGAAGTCGTGTTCGCTCCAGCCGAAGGTGCAAAATCTGAAGATGATGGTTATTTGATGACATACATCTATGACCAACACAAGGACGCAAGTGAGTTCGTCATTGTGGACGCCAAGTCCATGAGCAGCGATTTCATTGCAACTGTTCAATTGCCACGAATCCCCTTTGGGTTCCACGGCAGTTGGGTACCGGCCACAGTGGCCAACTAAGTAAGCGCCGCAAACCGCGGCATACAACTGAGGGGGAAATATGACACGATCCATGAGTTTGGGGACTCCAGGATCACGGCGGCGCTCACGCGCGCTCGCCGCGGTCGTTGCTGGTGGTCTGTTCTTTGTTGCCTGTGGTGGTGACGATGGCGGTAGTACGCCAGCGGCGACCGAAGCACCGGTAACAAGCGAAGCTCCAGCGACTGATGCACCGATGACTTCGGATGTATCAGCCACTGATGCACCTGCTGGCGAAGATGGCCCGCCGACAGGTCCAGAAATGCTGGTCGGAATGGTGAACACTGAAGGCAATCCCAACGGACTTGACTTCCCAGACATTCGTCGTTTTGCCGAGGCAAGTTTTGAATACATGAATGCGCATGGCGGCTTTGGTGGTCGACCAGTCAAGCTTGAGACCTGTGTCGCTGGCGGAACTCCAGAGACATCACAAGCCTGTGCACAAGAGTTGGTTGGTAAGGGTGTCGAGTTAATCCTTCTCGGGTTGGACTTGTTCCCAGACTTCGCAACCTATGAAGCAGCTGGCGTGCCGGTTATCGGCGTATTGCCGATCTTGCCGCCTGACTTCACTGCTAACGCATTGTTCTTGACCGGCGGAAATGCGACGACGACTGCTGTGATGGCAGTCATCGCTCAGGACCGCTATCAGGCCAAGACTGTCGGCATCATTCATGCTGACAATGCTGGAGCTAACTCGACTGCCGCAGGCGTTGAAGCGGCTCTTGATAAGGCTGGAATTACTTGGAAGGCCGTCAAGGGTGGAGACAACGAAACCGATGCTGGCTATCTCGGTTTGATGCAGGCTGCCAATGCTGATGATCCTGATCTTTTGATCTCGCTCTACGCAGACGCTGGCTGTATCGGAACCATTCGTGGCTACGCCACTGCTGGAATCACCAAGCCCGTGTTGACAACCAGCATTTGCTCAGACAGTGACGTCATTTCTCAAGTGGGCGATGATGCAACTAATTGGGTATTCGTTGGTGCAACTCCCGAGCGCGACACGCCTGAAAAGGCATTGCTGCAATCGATTGTGGCTCCTTTCATCAAGGATGAGGCAACTGGCGAAATGGGTATCGAGCCCGCTGATGTCAAGACAGGTGCTCTTGGTCTTGGTGGTTTGGGTACCGTTTTGGTGTTGTCGCTTCGCAACTTCGCCGCAGAAATGGTTGCTGGTGGAACCGAAATGACTGGTCAGAATCTGTACGACTTCTTGAAGTCAGCCGATGGCCTGTTCTTGTACGGAGGCATCACACCAGTCAAGTGTGGTCTTGCCACACCGAGTTACCCGTCAATTTGTTCGTACGTCTTTGAGGCGACCGAATACAAAGATGGCGCGGTCGTTTCCGTTGATGATGGCAAGTTGTGGGACAGCACCCCACTTCTTCCCTGACCTGTTAACCACTACTGAGCAACAAATGAGACGGAGAATTTTACGATGATTGATTATCTGTTTTATTTGTTGCTCGGTTGTGGGGCCGGGGCCATCATCGCTGGATTTGCGATGGGCCTCGTGATTAGTTATCAAGGTTCTGGCATTGTCAATTTCGCTTATGGGGCAATTGCAATGTGGAGTGCCTATGTCTATGCAGAACTCCGGAATGGGGCATATCTTTTCCCCATTCCGGGACTGCCAGACCGTTACCGCTTTAATCATGATGTCGGTTTCACATGGGCTTTTAGTCTGGCTTTATTGACTGCGGCCCTCATGGGTTTATTGATTTATGCGCTGATCTTTCGCCCGTTGAGAGATGCCCCGGCGTTGGCGCGTGTCGTGGCCAGTGTCGGTTTGATCATTGTCATGATTGGGCTCAAGGATCGCCGTTTCCCCGATCAGTTGGCGATGCGCGTCGATCCAATTTTGCCTCGCGAGGTAGTAACGATTACTGACAAGTTGCGCGTACCGCGTGACGGTTTGTGGTTGCTTGCAATCGTGCTTCTGATCACGGTTGTTGTGTGGGCCGCGAGCAAGTATTTACGTTTTGGGTTAGCCACGCGTGCAGCGGCTGAAAACGAAAAAGGAGCTGTACTCCTGGGGCATTCGCCAGATTTCTTGGCCGCCTCGGGCTGGGTTATTTCATCGGTGGTTGGCGCCGTGATTGCAATTTTGGCCGCACCGTTGGTGCAGTTAAACGGTTCGATCTTTACCTTTGGCTTTTTAATCCCGGCCTTAGGTGCCGCCCTCATCGGAAAGTTCCGACATTTCTGGCCCACGGTATTAACGGGTGTCGCCATCGGAATGGTGCAAAGTACTTTCACCAAAATGCAACTTGATTTTAGTTGGTGGCCTCAATACGGAATGCGTGAAGGTCTGCCGTTTCTCGTCATCATCGTCACGATGATTGTGTCGGGAGAGCGTCTTCCCGAAAGGGGTTCGGTGGGCGGTTGGAAATTGCCATTCGTTCCGCTGGCCAACGTGACGCGGCTCTCGGTTGGCGCTCCCCTCCTGATTGCATCGGCCGGAATTATCTTCCTTGGACCGCTGTGGCGGGCCGCCATTATGAGTTCGTTGATTGCATCGGTCTTGGCTTTGTCTTTAGTCGTTCTGATCGGTTTTGGCGGTCAGACATCGCTGGCACAAATGGCCTTTGCTGGCATTGGCGGATTTGCGCTGTCAAAGTTGGCGGGCAATTACTCGATCCCTTTTCCGATCGCGCCAATTCTTGCTGCTGCTGGCGCGGCGATTTTTGGGCTTTTGGTTGGGCTTCCCGCACTCAGAGTGCGCGGCACCAACCTGGCGATTGTGACTCTCGCTGGTGGTGTCACCATTGCTGAATTCGTTTTCAAACAACCATGGGTGATCGGCGGGGTGAACAACGGGGGAGCCAAGGTCCCTAATCCATCACTAGGTGGCTGGAACCTGGGTCTCATTTATGGCAATAAAACGTCTCGACCTATTTTCGCCTTCTTCTTGCTAGCGATCTTGACGATTTTGTGTTTGATGGTTGCCAACATTCGTCGTAGTGGTTCGGGACGCGTGATGTTGGCTGTTCGCAGTAACGAACGGGCATCAGCGGCCATTGGTATTAACAACACCCGGGTAAAGATGATGATGTTTGCTCTCTCATCGTTTATCGCCGGAATGGGTGGCGCATTGCTGGCTTATCGGTTCGGAGCAGTCTCTGATCTTTCCTACGGAACTATCGCTTCGCTGACTGCGTTGTCGTTCGCATATCTAGGTGGCATTACGAGCGTCAGTGGCGCAATTGCAGCAGGTGTTTCGGCAGCATCGGGGGTTTCTTTCTTCGCTATGAATCAAGTATTTGGTTCGTTTGGTCGTTGGGAGGCTCTCATCGGTGGAGTGTTGTTAATTGTGACGGCGATTTTGAACCCTGAAGGAATCGCCGGCGGAATTCGTATGCAGGTTGCTGCCAAACGCCAACAAAAAGAATTGGCCAAACAGGAAAATGCCGTGTTGGCTTCGGCCTAGTTGACTAAGGTCGGGGCAAATATTTACACAATCGCCTGGAGGCAAAAGTGAAGAAGTTTGTCGGTTTAGTGGTTTCAGCAGTTGCGGTCATTGGCTTGTCATCATGTGGTGGCGATGATGGTGGCACCGGATCAGGCTCCGGTTCGGGCGATGCCCAAAAAGTGATCGATGCCCTCGTGAGTTCGGCGTCCGAATCAGACGTGACTATTGACGCGGCGTGCGTCGCGGACGTGGTCAACAAACTTGGCGAAGCAGATTTGGCCCTTGTTGTGGACAATCTTGCTGGCTTGGTCGATGGTTCAGTCGACATGACAACTTTGGACATTTCCGAGGAGGGCATTGCCACTCTTGAATCAACTTTTGATTGCGCCGTCGGCAGCTGATCTGGCCTAAAAGTTGAAATACCCCTGTTTTCTAGGGAGCCTTGTTATAGTGACTTTGTAATACGCAATTGCATATTACACACATAACGAACGCGCTGGGAGGCGACATGAAAAAGGTATTAGGAATTTTGGCTGTATCAGCAGCTCTCGTTGGTTTTACCGCTTGTGGCGGAGACGACTCGGCTAACGAGGTCGGTACTGCGGCCGGCATTTTGGCTGCTCAACTTGAAGAAAAGGGCGCCGCTGAAGGTATCGCAATTGACGTCGATTGCGCAATCAAGAAATTGGTGACCTTGAGTGCTGAAGACCTCACAATTTTGAGCGACAACATTGATGCGGACGTTGAAGACCTGACTGAAATTGGTGCATCTGAAAAAGCCAATACGGTACTTGGTCAGGTCGCTGACGAGTGCGCATCGGCAAGCGAAGACGCTGCCGACGGCGGAGCTGATGACGGTAGCGCCGACACCACAATGCCCTGATAGTTGCTCGTCTCGATTTATTTTGAAACACAACTTGTAACAACTGAATCACCCGCTGCTGACGAAGCCAGTCTCGCCCGCAGCGGGTGATTTGTTTCACGAGGCCCGGCGAGGGGGATCTCGGACATTCAAAAGGTTCGTTGTTAGGGTGCGGGGGCAATTTGTAATCACATATTGCATTCACATCTAGGCGCTGGGAGGCGACATGAAAAAGGTATTAGGAATTTTGGCTGTATCAGCAGCTCTCGTTGGTTTCACTGCCTGTGGCGGAGACGACTCCACTGACGCACAGGCCCAAGCAGTTGCTTCATTGGCGGCACAGGTCGAGGCAAAAGCCACCGAAGTTGGCGCAACGTTTGACGCGGAGTGTGCGATCAAGGAATTAGCCACCCTCAGCAGCGAGGACATTCAGCTTTTGACGGACAACATGGATTCCGATGGGGACCCAGCCGACTACGGAGTCTCAGAAAAGGGTCAGGCCGCAGTTGAGAAGATAGGCAACGAATGTTTGGACTTGAGTGGCGCGCTTGCCGATGACGGTAGTGCCGACACCACAATGCCCTGATAGTTGCCCGTTTCAATCTATTTCGAAACACAACATATAACTACTACATCACCCGCTGTTGACGAGACCAGTCTCGCCGGCAGCGGGTGAATTCTTTTTCTGGGTCATATGACCTATAGATCGTCTGTTTTTTACTCGTCATCTTCGTTGACAACGACACCGTTGTGGGGTTCCGAAGTCCCACAGTGTCGGCACGAAGGGAAGATTGATGAAACGAAAATGGTTGATAACAGCGCTATGGGTTTTGGGTGCGTGTGGTGGAACATCAGGTGCCGTCGTTGGTGAGTTGCCCAGTACTGGACTTAATCCACTTGAGACAACTTCAAAGGTTCGCTCAACAACAACGATGCCCGCAGAAAAGTTTGAACCGACCACTTTGACAATTGCTGCAGATCTTGAAAGTTCATTTGCCCAATTGATGCAAGCACGAATTGAGTGTGGTCGAGATCCATATTCATGTGATGTCGCGACCTTCACCGAAGTGAACAGTCCGATCTATCAAGACCTTAAGCAGCTCATTGAGACACGACGAAGTGCACATATCACCGCGACCGGTGGCGGATCGATTCGATATCGAATTGACAAAACGCAGGCCCTCTCTGATTCAAGTGCTCTTGTAGATACTTGCATTACCGATGATGTGGTGTTGGTTGATGGCGACATCATTTTTGATGACTCGATGATGAGCTCATTGGTGACTTTCACGTTGGTCAAGGTCGATGATCAATGGCTATGGAATAAGGGAACTCCCACTCGATGGATGACCGAGGAGGACTTATGCAACTTCGACGCATGAGTCTGGTTGGCCTTATTGTTTCATTGCTTGTGATGGTCTGTGCAGATGTGCATCGTCAAGTCCTTGCTGTCGATGCACCGGTTGGAAGCGGTGGCGCCGATGGTGGTTCGATTTGGGCCGGTGTCCAAACATCTTCGCCACCGAATGGATCTGGTGTTGATTCATCGGGATATCGATGGGTACCGGCAACCATTTACGACAGCGGCATCGGAGCAACAACTGGAATTACGAAGTTGGTCGGTTCAATTCGTTACGACCTATATGAACGACACGCACCAGATGGTGGAATGACGTTGGTGTGGATCCCACGTCCGTCCACTGTACAACTGGCTCAGAATGCAGCGATCTTGGTGAGAGGTCGATTACCTCAACCATCGGTGATGACCGCTCCACCAACTGATCATGTCGTAGTGAATGTTGGGATGTGGATGTGGGCGAATACCGACTGGTGGCATTCGGTAACGGCTATGGCGTGGGTTCCGACAGTGTTTGGTTCGGCGTGGGCGCGCACGACGGCAACTCCGATTCGACTTCGTTTCATTTCTCAAGATGACGGGACATCGAATGGTGGTTTAGTCGGAGCAATGGAGTGTGATGGGCCTGGCTTTGAATGGAGCGTTGCGATTGGTGACGAAGCGACATCGCCGTGTATGTACACCTATCAACATTCATCTGCTAGCCGCGATGGGGGAGTCTTCGTTGGTGTTGTGTCAGTTGAATGGGAAATCTCATGGACGTCAAACACCGGCGGAAGTGGTTCATTGCCGTCGTATACAACGAGTTCGTTTATCGCATTGAGGGTTGACGAACTTCAGGCACTCGTTGAATGAACTTCGGCGGCGTCACCATCTGTGAATTCACTCGGCGTGCGTTGTGACCACACCACTCCAACGATGACAAGTGCGGCTCCGAGTAACTGAATGGCTTTGAGTGAATCTCCGAGAATGACGACAACCCAAATCAACGTGAGCACTGGCTCGGTTGTTGCCACAAGCGCTGCCGAAGCCGGCCCAAGATGTCGAACACCTAAGAAGAATCCCATACTGGCAATGACCGTGCTGATGAGGGCCAATCCAAATATTGATCCAATTCCGTTGAAAGTATTTGGAAAGTCGGGCGGCCATTTGATGACTGCGATAACGGCAGCGAACGCCAACGATCCAGTCAAGCTCCATGCGGATGCAACTAGACCATCACCAGCTTGATCGCCTCTCACTAAACGTTCGCTGAAGATCATGTATGCGGCATACATCAGCGCGTTACCGAGGGTCAGCACGAGTCCAAGAATTGTTGCCCCACCAGCGCCATCAAGAACTTCTGGAACTGTGAGTGCGATACCGACGAGAGTGATCGCTACTGCAATCCATACATGCTTTGATGCGGGTCGTCCTAAGAGAGATGCACCGACGGCAACCATGGCGGGGTAGGTGTAAATGATGACGATGTATAACGCACCAGGCATGCGGTCAAGCGCGGCAAAACCTAACCACGACACCGAACCGAAAACGAGGCCGGCTGCAAAACGGGGTTTCCATGCCACAGAGAACGGACTCGGGCCACCACGGCGATGGCGGATAACGATGAAAATCCAGGCAGCAGGGACAGCAATGAAGAAGCGCCACAGTAAAACATCAACGGCATCAAGTTCTTTAAGAACGGTTTTGCCGAAAATGGTGAACATCGAATATGCGCTGGCGCTGATGAGCATCCATATGACACCAAGTTTTTTCGACGACACGAAAGAGAAACGCTACGCCATCAGACCGTCGGTAGCGCGCTCTGCGGCCATTTTTAAGATCATGTCTTCGAGTGCGGTGGCAGTAATAGCGGGAGAGTAGAGATGGCCTTGATGGGTCGTGCAACCAAGCGCCAGCAGTGCGTCGGCTTGGGCCCCACTTTCAACTCCGTCAGCCGAAATGCTCAGACCCAGATCTTTAGCCAAATTGACCATGGCGCGCACAACGGCTCGGTCGTTGGCATGAGAGGTGAGAGAGTCAACGTGAAGGCGATCAACGCGTACTTCATCAAGTGGCAGTGAACGCAACATTGACAAAGATCCGCCACCGCGTCCAGCATCTTCGAGACACACACGAGCGCCGAGTTGACGCATTTCGGTTAAAACACCGGCAGCACCAACAAGATCGCTGAACATCGCAGTTTCGTAAACGTCAAGTGTGAGCATGCTCGGTTCAATACCAGTGAAGTACGACGCCACTTGACCATCACGCCAAGCTCGGGGAGTGCAGCGATGAGGCAAGTTGACGCGGAAACGAAATCCGGTGGGAAGTCCAAGTGCAACGAGGCGGCGAATCACGGGGCGTGATTGTTGCATGATGACCGAAGTGAGTCGCTCGAGCGTGCTGGCATCCTCGGCCATCGTGAGCATCGCTCCAGCACTCGTAATTGTTCCGTCTCGTCGGACCCATCGAGCCAAAATTTCTGCGCCAATGATTTGCCCAGTGCTGGCATCAAATTCTGGTTGGAAAAATGGCACAACATCGCCGGCATCAATGGCGAGACGTAACGAGCGTTCTTCGGCCGCTCGACGTTGCATTTCGAATCGAATATCAGACGTGAAGATTTCCACACGATCGCGACCGGCATCTTTTGCGCGATGCAATGCGACGTTGGCAAAACCGATCAGCTCACTTGCGGTGTCGTTGGCATCGGGTCCGATAGCAACACCAATGCTGACTGAAATGCGAACAAGGCGACCACTTAGTTCAAGCGGTTCACTCATCACTTGTGTCAGGCGATGTGCAACATCGGAAACTTGAGAAACATCTGATGCTTCGTTAATCACAATGATGAACTCATCACCACCAAGCCGTCCAGCGATACAGCCAGTTGGCATGACTGTGCGCATACGTCGACCCATGACTTGGAGAAGTTGATCGCCGGCTCCGTGACCAAGCGAATCGTTGATGCTCTTAAAGCGATCGACATCCATGAAGAGCACTGCGATTTTGTGTGAGTTTCGACTATGAGAAATTTCCTGTTCGAGGTGCTCAATGATCCCTTGACGATTAAGTAGTTCGGTCAACGAGTCATGTGAGGCAACGTGAGCCAAGCGGTCGTTGGCTTGAGCAAGTTGTTCTTGTTCGGTTTGCAGACTGACGACGAGTTGTTGAGTTCGCGAGTGCTGTCGTAACAAGTTGGCAACGCTGACAATTGACAGCAATGCGACGGCTACCAAGAGAGCCGGAATCACAGTCGTCGCAATAATCACCCTTGTGTATCGGTCAGTTGATCGACCGACTTGACACTATTTACGCAGGCGAGGCAAGACCATCGGGGTGTTGGCTTTGTAGGTTTCCCAACCAGGGCGACGCTCGGCGCTGCGCTTTTCGGCAATCGGAATGCTGGCCGCAAAGAACATGACAGTCATGGCCAAGGCTCCGACACCGGCCCACCACGACCTGGGGTTGGCGGCAAGGACGAAGATGAAAAGTGACCACCACCAGCACATTTCTCCGAGATAGTTGGGGTGGCGAGAGCGGGACCACAAGCCAGTGTTGAGCACATCTCCGGGCTGTTTGGTGCGATTGAAGCGACGTAAATCAAGATCGGCAAACTGCTGCAAGGCGACGCCAGTCAGGGCGATGACGACGGCCAAAACGTCAAGGACCCCAAAGGAACGACCAGAATGTGAGGCAATGACAGCCATCGGAATGGAACCCAATGTCACGACAATCAGTGGGAAAAGGTGCACCGAAGTGAAGCTGACCGCCCAACGGGGCATAGGTGCGGTCTCGTACAACATGCGGTAGCGCCAGTCCTCGTGGTCGAGACCCGTCCAGCCAATCGCCCAGTTAGCAGTGAGCCGAATTCCCCACAGCGTGGCACAGACTGCGACAGCGAGGCGTCGAAGATCGGCACCAGAGAATTGGCCAGGGTCATCGAGCACGAGGCAGAACCAGATGGCGAAACTTGGGGGCATGACGCTCCACCAGGCGTCAAAGGTTGACCCGTTACCGACGATTTGGCTGGCGATATAGAGAAAGGCGACTGACGCGCCGTATCCCCAGATCAGCCCTTTGGCGGGGTGGTCTGTTCCGATGATCGAGGCGATCACGAGCGCTCCGGTGACGGCGATGACGTACAAAGCCAAGATCAATGCAAAGGATCGCGACCGTGTCCACGACGATGTGCCAGCAGAATTCATGCACACATCTTGACCTAAAGAGGTCTTGATTGGCGGGTTCTGCGTCTCTCGTTCACGCTCAACGAGATCTACGCTTGGTCTATGAAGCGCCGCCTCGTGAGTATTAGTGGGCTGATGATTGGTGCCGTGCTTTTGACAACGACCATCATCTTTTGGCTTCCATTGGTTCTGGTGTTTGACGCATGTCGATTGAAATGGCGTTTCCCGCTAGCGCGACTGTTGTTGTTTGCCGTGTGTTGGGCTTGGCTCGAAACTGCGGGAGTCTTATGTTCGGTGCTGTATTGGCTAACCGGACAAAGCAAGAACTTGCCAAAGCATTATGCGTTACAACGATGGTGGGCTGATCGACTCTTGCGAGCATTGAATGCAACATGTGGCTTTTCGGTTGAGGTTGAAAATATTGACGCATTGCAACCTGGGCCGGTCTTGATGTTCGCTCGCCACGCCAGTTTGGCTGATTCACTAGCTTCGGCATATGTCATCACGACCCTGGCGCGTATGAATCCGCGGTATGTCTTAAAACGTGAACTTTTGGCCGATCCCTGTCTTGATGTTGTGGGTCAACGTTTACCCAATCATTTTCTTGATCGCCACGCAACCGACTCGACTCCCGAATTACAAGCTCTTGAAGCTTTGGTAACAAATATTGATGCTTCAACGGTTGGGATCATTTTCCCAGAGGGCACTCGCGCCAATGACAAGAAGCGTACGCGTGCATTAGAAAAGATTGCTCTCATTGACGCCGACCGCGCCGATCGTTTGCATGAGATGAAACATTTGTTACCACCACGACCAGCCGGGACTGCGGCAATGTTACGAGGTTGTCCAAATGCTGACGTCGTCTTTGCCTGGCACGTTGGCTTTGAGGGTCTTGATACTTTCGGCGGAGTTTTGAGAGCAATTTCTTCTCGCATGCCACCCATTCGATTTCATTTGCGCCGAGTTGAGCGTTCCGCGATTCCTAACAACTCACAAATTGACACTGACGAGTTAACAAGGTGGTTAGATGGTGAGTGGATGCGCATGGATCGCGAAGTTGATGAAGCATTAATTGCAAGAAATGAGATGAGGAGAAATCATCGTGGGTGAAGTGATGTTGAGTTCGGCTGTGGGAATCGTTGCCTTAATGGTGACAACCTGGATTATTAGTTTGATCAAAAAGAACGCGTCCATTGTGGACATTGTGTGGGGCCTTGGATTTGTATTGGTGGCCTGGATTTCGCGTGCCGTTGCCGACGGTGATAACGCCCGTCAATGGATCTTGACCGTGATGACCACTATTTGGGGTTTGCGACTTGGTCTGTATTTGTTGTGGCGTAACGCAGGCCATGGTGAAGACTTCCGCTACCGCTCAATGCGCAAGCACTGGGGACCTCGATTTCCGATCATTAGTTTGGTGACTGTTTTCGGCTTACAAGGAACATTGATGTGGATTGTTTCGTTGCCAGTTCAGATTGGTGAATCAGATGCAACGCCGAAAGTCGGATTTATTGCTTTCGTTGGAATCGCCGTGTATTTGATCGGTTTGTTCTTTGAAGTTGTCGGCGACGCACAACTCGCTCGATTCAAAGGTGATGCATCAAATGCAGGCAAGGTCATGGATCAGGGTTTGTGGAAGTTCACTCGACACCCGAACTATTTCGGTGATTCGTGTGTGTGGTGGGGAATCGCGATTGTTGCCGCCGAAACCGGAAGTGGGGCGTGGGGCTTTATCGGTGCAGCGGTCATGACATTCTTCTTACGTCGTGTGAGCGGTGTGACTTTGTTAGAGAAGTCTTTGAAGAAGCGCCGTGAAGGTTATGACGCTTATATTGCGCGAACGAGTCCGTTCTTCCCGCGTCCGCCCAAAAAGATATAACTCTTTTGTGATTCTGGTGTCGTTTTATTCGGATATACCAACTAAATCAACACCAGAATCACAATGGATGTTGGAGTACAGCACCTAGTGTGGGCGGGTGACTCATAGCGAAACGAGAATTGAGAAGAAGTCGTTTCGTTTTCGTGCTGCCGCACTATTGCTTGCCATCGTGATGGTTGGTACTGGAATCTCCATGATGGTGTCAGCACATCTCGGTGTTGCGCCAGCTGATGTGTTCTCAACTGGTGGCGCAAAACAACTCAATATTGGTGTTGGCACCATGGGTTGGATTAGCGGTGCACTCTTTACCTTGCTCGCGATTGCAGTGAAACGTCCACCTACATGGGGCACTTTGATCGGGACGGTTTTAGTTGGTCAAGTGGTCAACATTGTTCTGCCCCTGATGCCTGAACCATCACTGATGTTGTGGCGAGCCGTGATGATGATCGCCGGAATGGCATTGCTCTACTTTGCAATTTCAATTGGAGTTGCTACAACACTCGGAACCGGACCGATGGAGCTATTGATGCTTGGTCTGAACGACAAGGGTTTGAGTATGCAAGTCGGCCGTTGGGGTATTGAAGGAGTGGTTGTCACCGCTGGTATTTTGCTCGGCGGACAAATTGGAGTCGGCACAATTCTCTTTGTGATTTTGACCGGACCGATATTGGCTCGAACTTTGCCACCGATGGTTCGATTCATGGGAACTGACGTGATTCAGCAACCCACAGCACTTGATGCCTAACTTGTTTTAGGAAGGCGACTCGACAACACTTTGTTGGCTTCGAGCGCGTTGATTTCTTCGTCATTCATGTGGAGAATGTCGCGAAGCACATTGCGATTATCTTCACCGCGATAGCGCGGTTCTCCCGAAGTTCCGACGTGACTATGGGTGAAGTGCCACGGGGCATTCGGAATACGTACTTCGCCACCAATTCGATCGGGAACGCTCGTGATTGCGCCCCGAGCGGTTGACCAATCACTTTCGGCAATTTCACGAACACTACGCATCACGCCAACAGCAAGCCCAAATTGGGCGCAACGATCTTCAAAGGCCTGAGCAGTGGGCAGGGTGTGCGCCCAAGCGCGCATTTCATCTTGCAGTGCGCCAAGGTTTCGTAAACGCATTTGTACATCAGCAAATCGTGGATCGGACAATAGTTGTGGTCGATCCATGGTGTTCACGATGATTTCAAAAGTTCCGCGTTCTGCGGGGTGGCCACTAATGACAACTGTGCTGCCATCAGCAACTTGCATGATGGGATAGTCACCGGGCTGGAATGATCGAATCCAGTTGGGATCAACGACCCCGTCATACAACTCGTCGTGGACGTGTTCGTTGACGTACAACATGGTCTCGGCCATCGAGACATCGATGCGCTCACCATTACCTGATCGTTCACGATTAAAGAGTGCGGCCAAGATTGCCGTTGTCGTTTCAAGAGCGGTGTAGGTGTCGGCATGTGACCATGGGTCGTTTGAATAGTTTCCACCGCGAGCGTCGCCCTGCATGCGCGTCATTCCACTTTCGGCACCAATCACCGTTGCATAGGCACGGCGATGAACCCACGGACCATCAGCTCCGTAACCACTGATGGACGCGTAAATGAGTCGCGGATTAATCTTTGCCAGAGTTTCATAGCCAAGTCCGAGCCGATCCATGACTCCAGCGCGATAGTTCTCAAGAACAACATCGCTCTCTGCCGCGAGACGGCGAAAAATGTCGGAGCCTTCTGGTGTTGATAAATCGAGACTGATGCATTTTTTGCCGGCATTTTGTTGAATGAAATAAGTTGCCAATGAACCGACCCGTGGACTCGAGAATCGTGTGAGGTCGCCGTCAGGTGGTTCAACTTTGATGACTTCAGCGCCATAGTCGCACAACATGCGGCCGCAGTGTGGACCAGCAAGAACCCTCGTCAGGTCAAGAACTCGAATTCCTGAGAGCGGTGACGGCGACTGATTCATCTATCTATGATGCCCGATCAAATTACGATTTGTTGACTTGGAGTTGACTTGTGCGAGGATCTCTTCATGTCTTCAACCCGTCACCCTCATCCCTTGTCTGGCCAAGTTGCACTGATTACCGGAGGTGGATCGGGAATCGGCCTCGGCTGTGCACGCGAATTGGTGCAAGATGGCGCGACAGTCATGTTGGCCGCTCGCAATGTTGAACGCCTTGAAGCTTCAGCAGCCGAATTACGTTCAATCGCCGAAGGTGGTGCGCAGGTACTCACGGTTGCCTGCGATGTCACCAGCGAAGAGAGTGTTGCAAATGCCTGCACGGCGGCGAACAATGCCGGCAAATTCACGATGGTGGTTGCCAATGCGGGGTACGGCGGCGGCGGACCCATCCACTTGACATCACTCGATGACTGGAATGGAATCCTTGGCACCAATCTCACCGGTGCGTTTCTTACTATCAAACATTCGGTGAGTCACTTAGCAGCACATGGCGGCGGTTCGATCGTGGCGATTTCGTCGATTGCTGGCCCGGTCACGCATCGCTTTATGACTCCGTATGACGTGTCAAAGGCCGGACTCGAAATGTTGATTCGTCAAACTGCCGATGAACTCGGTTGTCGAAACATTCGCGCAAATGCGGTGCGACCAGGACTCGTACCGACCGATGCAACCGAAGGCATCATGACACTTGATGTGATCTTGAATGATTACCTCGAACAAATGCCCTTAGGTCGCGTTGGTAGCACCGAAGACATTGGCAAACTAGTGCGCTTCTTGTTAGGTGATGAAAGTTCGTGGATCACCGGCACCTGTATCAGTGCTGATGGTGGACACCACTTACGTCGTGGACCAAATATTGAGCCTGCAATGGAAATGGTTCTTGGTGATGCCCGCTATCCCGCGGGACCTGTCTCAAACTCCTGATAAGTGCCGCAGCGCGACTGCGCTGTAAATCGAGATACCGGTACTCATGCACTCTTCGTCGTAGAAGACACGGTTTGAGTGGTTGGGCGCTGCCGTTGCAAGATTTCGATCGTGCGGAGTTGCACCCAAGAAGACCATGGCGCCTGGAACATGATTCAGGACATATCCAAAATCTTCGGCACCCATCACTGGGTTTGGAAGTTCAATAAAGCGGTCGTTTCCAATGATTTCTTTAATGATATTTCCTGCGGTATTTGCGTAGGTGGGACTATTCACAGTCACGTCATATCCATCAGTTAATTCAACGGTGACTTCAAGTCCATGGGCAGCAGCAATCCCTTCAGCAACGCGACGTACACCATCGTGAATCATGCGACGGGTGACTTCGCTGATCGCACGAATCGTTCCAAACACTTCGGCGAATTCTGGAATGACATTAAACGCGGTACCGGCATGCACTTGCGTCACTGTTAAGACACCTGGGTTAAAGACGTTGATTCGTCGAGTAATCATTGATTGCAATGCGCCAACAATTTCACAGGCTGCCGGAATCGGATCGAGAGTTCGGAATGGTTCGCTTCCATGTCCACCGCGTCCGATGACACGAATCGCCAAAGTATCGCTAGATGCCATGATGGGACCACCACGCGTACTGATGAAACCAGTTGGTAGTGATGACGTGGTGTGAATGGCAAACGCGCCTGTGACTTCTGAAGACGAACCGTCTGATAGCGGACCAACATCGAGCAATCCTTCATCAAGCATGAAGCGGGCTCCGGCATGACCTTCTTCGCCGGGTTGGAACATAAACACAACACGACCCTGTATTTGGTCACGGTGATTGGATAACAAGCGCGCTGCGCCAACCAACATCGCGGTGTGCGTGTCGTGGCCGCATGCGTGCATCACATTTTCTACGTGTGAACTGAATTCAACTCCGGTGTCTTCGGGCATCGGCAAAGCATCCATGTCTCCGCGCAACAACATGGTTGGTCCGGGACGCGTGCCTTCGAGTGAGGCAACGATGCCAGAGGTTGTTTCATGAAGTTTGATACCAAGCGGTAAGCCTTCAAGCGCAGCCAACACTTCGTCACGAGTTTTTGGAAGGTGGTTACCCAACTCGGGCCATTCGTGCAAACGACGTCGAAGCGCAATCGTGTCATCAAGTAGATCTAGCGATTCTTCGGTCAAAGTCGTGATGTCGGTGGGATCGGCCATATGCGTATCGTAGACCCGAGTGCAACCCAGTATTTGTGTGGTAGGTAATAGGTGTGGGACTCAACGCTGGAGATGAGCTCGTCGATGTAGTTGATGAGTTTGACCAAATCATTCAGGTTGTTCCCAGGCGGGTCATGCGCGCCGATCGCTTGCGCCACCGAGCAGTCTTTATTGCGATCCTTGATGGCGCGGGCCGACTCTTGGTGCATCGCCGATCGCCCCACAAAGATGTGTGGCCTAGCTGGTGTGATATCGCTGTGGGCGGAGTTGTCGGGGCTGGCGAGTCGTATCTTGAAGCAGCCCACCGTGAACTTGCCGAAGAAGTCGGTGTGAGCGCGGCGACACTCGCAGAAATCGACCTCGGTGAGTCGCAACCGTATGACGATGACCAAGTGAGTCTGATGGCGCGTTGCTATGTGGTGACGACCCAGGGACCATTCACGTTTGATGACGGTGAAGTGGTTGAAGCTTGGTGGGTTCATCGAGACGGGCTCGACGATTTGTTGCGTCGAGAGCGTTTTCTGCCCGACAGCTTGGCTTTGCTTTTACCTCTGATTGATTTCTAATCACCGCACCAGCAACGGTCATTCCCACCCTGTATGACCGTGATGATCACGGCCGATCGAGAAGGGATGTCAGATGTCGCAGTTCACCACCGGAGGCATGATCGGGGCCGACCCCGATCAACTGATTTCACTTGGTCACACTCTGAGTCGCCAACGGGGCGAAATTGAAGCGCTTGTGGCGATCGTCAATTCGGCACTGACCTCAACCAATTGGAACGGACCAGCCCGCCAGTCCTTTGAGCAAGATTGGCAAACTTCGTTTCGAACCGCCCTCTCTCGTTTGGGAGAAGCCTTCGACCTGGCTGGACGAGACTGTTTAATGCGAGCCAATGAACTTCGGCGTGTGATGGGCATGCCCTAACCCAATACGATAAGAGGGTGCTACATGTTGAGTTCACTGTTGAGCCCTTTGTTGAAGGTCAGCCAGGACCCCATGTGCGCGCTGCCGTGGCAGCGGTCGAAGCACACGGGATCACCGTCGAGTTTGGGCCATTCGCGACCGAGTTTGAGGCCGATGAAATAACCGTGTCGCGTGCGGTCGGCGACTTAGTGCGTGAGGCCTACGCCAATGGTGCAACTCACGTCACTGTGCACATGGAGAAGATTGACGTATGACCTCGTCACCGATCGATCTTTCGCATCCGGTACTTGCAACACTGCAGCCACTCGTCGATGCACTTGGTTGTTCCGTCATTGACGCTGAACAGATTGAAGCTGCCGACATTCCTCTGGTGTATGAAGGTGAATTGATCGCTGCAGTTCGACTTCCCGACCTTCATGGTGCATTAGCTCGTCTGATTGATTCGGTTGAACGAGAAATGGGTCAGCAACTACCCAACATGAATCGCGAACAAAAGCAGCTGGCGATTCGTTTACTCGATGATCGAGGGGCCTTCACTTTGCGCCGCGCAGTTGAAGACGTTGCCGATGCCATGGGCGTGTCGCGCATCACCGTGTACAACTATCTCAACGCGATTCATCGCTAGTACTTACGAATTTGGTAAGTAGTCCTCAAGTCGACCGATGGTAAAACCTTGTTGATCAAGTGCGGCTTTAAAGGCAATTAAGTTGTCAAGTAAATCTGAGCGGAAATGGGTCAAGAAAATATCGCCGGGCTGCAATCCGGGCCGTTGCAAGATATCGACATGCCCTTCCCATAGTTCAGAATTCCAGTTGACGACAGCATTGATTCCGCAACTTGCGGCCGCGCGACGGGTGTTTTCATCGGATGAACCATACGGAGGTCGCATGAGATGACCGGCGTATCCCAGCTCTTCGGCAATCGCATTTTTCATATTGCAAATCTCTGAAATTTGTCGATCAAGACTGAGTCCCTTGAGTTCGGGATGGTGCATGGTGTGTGAACTAATGGTTCCGCCAACAGTCAAAATTTGTGCAAAGTAAGCGGGGTCTTTGCGAAATTCACCAGAGACCAAGAACAGAGTCGCAGGCATCTTGTTGTCGACCAAAAATTGCATAGCGGCTGGATCTTTGACGATTCCGTCGTCAATCGTGAGAAAAACCACTCGATCGGTGGTGTCAACGTGCGTGATCTTTGTGGCCATTCCGTTGACCGGAAGAATCGGAGCAATTGACGCTGTGGGGAAACCAGGTGGAAGTGTCGTCGTCGTGGTGCTTGTTGTTGTACTTGTTGTCGTTGAAGTAGTCGTAGGAGGAGAAGTGGTCGTCGGTGCCGTCGTTGAAACGGTCGTTGATTCGCTGGTGACAGAGTCACTCGAACAGGCGGTGATGACGAGCGTAAGACTGCTAAAAATCACAAGAAGCTTGGCACGAGCCGCAAAAATAGGCGTGTTCCCTGCAAAATTGTCCCGCTTCACATCACGCACTCTAGAAGAATAAATACCTATGGCTACTTTTGATTGCTTGGCTTTTGACGCCGATGACACCCTGTGGCACAGCGAAGATGGGTTCCATGCCGCCGAAGTTGCTTTCTACGAACTCCTTGCGCCCTTTTCGCCAGCCGGGATTGACATCAAGGCTGCTCTGACGGCGACAGAACGAGCCAACTTGCATACCTATGGATATGGCGTGAAAGCTTTTGGCCTATCAATGGTTGAGGCAGCGATCACGATCAGCCAAGGTCAAGTTTCGACTGAAGTACTCAGTCGTCTATTACAAACCGTGAGAGATTTGTTGTTGGCGCCAGTGCGTTTACTTGAAGGCGTACCCGAGGTTTTAGAAGAACTAGCAAAGTCGCATCGCTTGATATTGATTACTAAGGGCGATCTCGTTCACCAAACACGCAAGGTCACAACAAGTGGTCTCGATCATTTGTTTGATCATGTCGAGATCGTCCTAGAAAAAGACGTTGCGACGTATGCCAAAGTATTCCGCGATATTTCTGTCGACCCAGAGCGGGTGTGCATGGTTGGAAATTCGGTCAAGAGTGACATTCTGCCGATTCTCGAGTTGGGTGGTCATGCGGTTCACATCCCGTATCAATACTTGTGGGAACTTGAACATGCCGAACATCCGCCAATCAATCCAAGGTTTGGGGAGCTACAAAACTTCAGAGAATTACCTGCATGGATACATCATTTATCGTGATGAACATGGATTGAGTGAAAATACGGCACACTGAGGAGGTCATGTTGTTTCATTTCATTTCAACTCTTAACCCAACGCCCGATCAACCAACGACGGCCCGTGAGGCGATTTCACGTCCGTTACTCGTTGTGATCGTTGTTGTCGGTGCCTTTATTTTTACGCGTCTTTCGCATGTCGTGATTCGTCGAGTGGTGCGATACATCGCTCAACGCAGCATCTCTCGACCGTCACAGTGGTGGCGAACCCGTGCTCGCTATCAAGAACTTGAACAAGGCGAAGTGGGTGAGAATCGTCGTCGGCAACGTGTTGATGCCGTCTCCCGTATGTTGCATCACTTACTAGCTGTCGTGATTTGGGTCGGTGTTCTGATTGCAATTTTCCACATTCTGAAACTCAATGGTCCTCTTGTTTTGTCAAGTGCCGGCTTCCTGGGTGCGGGCGTTGCCTATGGCGCATCCCAAAAAGTTAATGATTATCTCACCGGACTTTCGGTGTTAATTGAAGATCGTTACGGCGTTGGCGATGAAGTTGAAATCAGTACGGCTTTTCCCAATGGCGTACGTGGAGTTGTTGAACATATTGGTCTCGTATCAACCCGAATTCGAGACGGTTACAGCACGGTGCACCTTCCTCATATCGCGCTGATCGCTGTTCGTAATATCAGTCAAGAACCCGTCGCAACGAAAATCTCGATTCAACTTCCGGTCAATGCCGAACGGGGGGAGGCGGCCCAGAAAGCTGCTGAAACAATCCGTGAACTTGCTGGCTCTGACCATCTGACTGCCGTGCTACTTGTCGATGAGATCACGACCGCAACACCGATCGCCGGAGTTGACCAGATCGAACTGAATATTCGAACGGCGCGCCCGTTGACCGCCGGAGAGCGCGAAACTTTGGTGCGACGCACTGAAGAGCGACTTTCGGCGCAGGACTCTTAACAAACGACCTCTATCGGACTAGTGTCCTTATTGTCCGTTTCTTGGACAATTGATATTGGGGGCAATATGACGAAGTATGAGCCAACGTTTGCGTCACTATCGCAACACGAAGTTCCGGAGTGGTTTCAAGATGCCAAGTTCGGCATCTTTTCGCACTGGACGGTGGGATCGGTTCCAGCATTCGCGCCATTAGGCAAAGATCCATTCACCCTTGCTCGAGAAGAAGGCGAAGAGATGGCATTCAGCCACACGCCGTATGCCGAGTGGTATCAGAACTCAATCAATATTCCTGGTTCGCCAGCCGCCATACACCACGAAAAAGTGTGGGGTAATTGCGACTATTCAACTTTCGTCAACATCTTTCTCGAAGCGGCCAAAGGATGGGACGCCAAGCGTTGGGAACAATTACTTGCTGCATCGGGCGCGAAGTATTGCGTGATGGTCACCAAGCACCACGACGGTGTTTTGATGTGGCCGTCAGAAACACCCAACCCCACTCACGGTGAGAAGTGGTCGTCACAACGCGATCTTGTTCAAGAGTGTGCTGATGCTGCTCGCAATGCTGGTCTTCGTTTCGGTGTGTATTACTCGGGTGGTATCGATTGGACCTTCCAAGGACTCGGCATTAAGAGTTGGGCAACCTTGTACGGAGCCATTCCGCAAGACGACACATATCACGCGTATGCCGAAGCCCATTGGCATGAATTGATCCGTAAGTACAACCCAGATGTTTTGTGGAACGACATTGGTTACCCACGTTTTGGTGAAGGTGCCGCGCAATTGATGGCTGATTTCTATAACGGCAACCCCGAAGGTGTCGTCAATGATCGCTTTGACTTCATTGGAGTGATGCAAGGAACAAGTCACGCTGACTTTGGTACGCCCGAATACTCAACCGAGGCTGCTGGTCCGAAAAAGATGTACGAAGTCACGCGCGGAATCGGAACAAGTTTTGGGTACACACAAGACGAAGATGACTCAACATATTTGTCGATTCCTGCACTCATCACGATGTTCGTCAACATTGTGGCCGATGGTGGAAACTTGTTGTTGAATTACGGTGCAATGCCAGGTGGCGAAATTCCATGGGCTCAGCAACTGCGATTGCTCGCAATGGGTCAGTGGTTGTCGGTGAACGGTGACGCGATCTATGGCAGTCGACCTCATGAGATTTCAACGTTGTCGACCGATGAAGGACTCGTCGTGCGTTTAACTAAGGGTGCCGATGGTGCAACGTACGCCATGGTCATTGGCCGCCCATCAACGGCGAAGATCACAATTGATGGATTGCCAAAGGGTGATGTGAAATTACTCGGACACCATGCGCCACTGAAGCGCGAAGGTAACACAGTTACTTTGCCTAATCGTCCCGATGACACCCCCGTCTACACGTTGCGCATTCAGTAACGAGTTAGCGTCCCGACTTCACATCAAGCCAGTCACCAGTTCGTAATTCGATGAACTGAGTACTGGTGCCAACCAATTGATTGTGTGCGTGTGCGTTACTGCCGTTTACGTAATACAAAGCCTTTTGCCAAAGTTTCATATCGCGTTGCGGTTGAGTCGCTGTTGCCACCAAGGCTCGAGCGTTTGCGAGTTTTGCAGCCTGTGCAGATTTCTTCGGACCAGCCGTTACAGGTAATACAACAGCGACAACTGATTGCGTAGGTAACACCGCGACATCAATAGTGCCTAATGATTCTGCAGTTGCCTTCGTGGGTTGATGGGGTTCAATCCATACTCGACCTGCAGAATTTTGCTCGTCATCAAAAGCCTCAAAAAGAAAGCCAACTGCAATGAGCCCAAGCGGTAGACCAGTTTGAGTCACAGTGACACGAATCTCTCCACCTTCGGTGGAGGCCACTGTGAAGGTTTCGCCAATTTGATGGGCATAAGTTGAAGTGCAGCCGGCAGCACGTGCAGCTTTAGCAGCCTTGAGATTGCCGTGGACCGGGACATCGCTCATGAGTTTGAGAGTTTCGGCACGCAAATGGTCATTCACCGAAGTGCACAGAACAATTGCGCCTATTGATCCGCTCTCAAGCTGCAAGTCACGAAGTGATGTAAACCCAGCGGGGTGTTGACGATCAAACGCACCTCGAATTGGTTCTGGAGTTAGCCACGGGTCAACAAGAATTGAAGTGCCCGCATAAGAGATCTGCCAACTCTGATAGTCATCAAGTCTGCGAAGCAACATCATTGCTATTCACTCAAATCAATTTCATTGGAGATCGCAATAACTACTTGTTGGGCAATTTGCGCTGATGATGATCCGATATGGATGTCATACAGCCCAGCATCAACTTGCCAGAAACCTTTTTGGTTCAACGAAATACTTGCCGATTCGCCGGTTACTTGAGGTCGCAATACTGAGCGGTAGATATCACTCGGATTCCAGAATGCAAAGTCACGAGGTGAAAGTTCAATTGTGATGACGGTGCTTTCACCAGGACTCAAATTCACCTTGGCGAAACTCTTCAGTTCTTTCTTTGGACGTTGAACCGACGAGTTACGTGGTGCTACATAGACCTGAACAACTTCTGTTCCGGCCCGGTTGCCAATGTTTGTGACAGGAATTCGAATCGTGACTTTTTGATCTGATGAAATTTCAGTGTCGTCGCAATCGGGTTGACCGATTTCAAATGTGGTGTACGACAGACCGTGACCAAATGGGAAACGCACTGGCAAGTGACGAGATTCGTACCAGCGATAGCCAATGAAGACTCCTTCGCCGTAACGCACTTGTCCGTGTTCTCCAGGGAAGTTTCCGTAAGCCGGAGTGTGTTCTATTCGTTCAGGGATTGTGGTGGGGAGTCGACCACCGGGGTCGGCTTCACCAAGAAGAACATCGACAACGGCATGTCCCATTTCTTGTCCACCAAACCAGATCTGCATCACCGAAGGAACGTCGTTGGCCCACGACATGTCGACCGGTGCTCCGGTATTAACGAGAACGACGGTCTTTTTGTTTACCGCGGCAACGGCACGAATAAGTTCTACTTGTCGACCTGGAAGATCGAGAGTGTCACGATCGTGACCTTCGCTCTCCCAATCGTCGGTGGTGCCAACGACGACAAGTGCGATATCGCATTCGGCAGCAAGTTCAACCGCACGACGTACGGGATCGTCTTGTTCAACAAACTGCAATCCGACTTGGGCGCCATGAGCCCACTGCTTATTCGTTGCATCACATTCAAGAACAAGTTCATGTTGCTGACCGGCTACGAGATCGACGATCGCGGTCACTTCAACGCTGCCCATGCCAAAGAAAGATTGACCACGTGGAGGAATCGTTGAAGCGCCATCAACGACTAGTGCACCATCAAGTAATAGTCGGCATGGACTGACTTCAACGAGAGACACGACATATTGACCAGTCGTTTCAACAGTGATGAGCCCTGTTGCCTTGAAGTGATAACTAGAAGTTGGAACACCAGCATCGTTGCGAGCGACTAACAAAATACGTCCATCGGGTCGATGTACTCGGGTGAGTTCGGTGTTGTTAGATGCATCACCGTCAAAGACGACCACTTCAAATCCGGGAGTTCCATCGGGGCGCTTCACCATGAGAGGATCAACGGTGGGTGTGGTTTTGTCGATGTTGCCGCCGGCTTCGTGACGAACTGCCACCTTTGCGCCGAGTCGTTCGCGCAAAACATCAATGATCGCGGTGCGGTGATGGGGCATGACTTCAGCCGATCCACCACCCATGATGCGAGTACGTTCAGCATTTGGTCCGATGACCGCAACCGACTTCAAACCATTGGTGTTGAGTGGCAGTAGGGCCTGATCATTGACTTTTTCATTGCGTAACAAGACCATCGAACTAATAGCAGCGCGTCGTGCAAGTTGGCGATGTTCGGGGAGGTCAATTGCCATTGGAACTTGGGGTTCATCATCTAATGCACCGAGTCGTTCGAAAGTTGAGAGCAATGTGCGTACGGCACGATCAAGGTCAGCTTCATCAACCCGACCATCATTGACCGCTTCGGCCAAGAACTTTCCGTAGCCGCGTGGTGGAGCGGGCATTTCAAGATCTAGACCTGCATGCGCAGCGCCTTCGGTTGTGAACCCAGCAAACCAATCGGTCACAACAAAACCTTCAAAGCCCCATTCATCACGGAGGATGTCTTGTAAGAGTTCGCGATTTTCGGCGCAGTACACACCGTTCATCCGATTGTACGAAGTCATGATTCCGAGTGAACCACCTTCGCGAACTGCTAACTCGAAAGGAAGCAGGTAGACCTCGCGCAAGGTGCGCTGATCAATCACACTGTTGATAGTCATTCGTTCAAATTCAGCATCGTTACCAACGAAGTGTTTGACCGTTGTTGCTACGCCGCGTGATTGCACACCACGAATGAATGACGCAGCGAGCTTGCCCGACAGAAGTGGATCTTCGGAGTAACACTCAAAGCTTCGACCAAATAAAGGTGAGCGATGGAGATTGACGGTGGGTGCGAGTAATACGCGTGCACCTTTTGAACGAGTTTGGTGACCGAGAGCAACACCAAGTTCTTCAAGCAATGGAACATCAAATGTTGCTCCGAGAGCCGATCCGCACGGAATACATAGAGTCGCGACCTGAGTTCCGATACCAGGAGTAATGGGTCCCCGTGCACCAGCAGGACCGTCGGTGACCGTGACTGCTGGGATATCAAAGCGATCGACTGGGTTCGTAGACCACATCGTGGCACCAGTGGTGAGAAGTGCCTTTTCTTCAATTGTCATCTGGTCAATAAGTTTGTTGATATCCCGCGTCACACTCTTGAGTTTGTCACCTTTGAGTGCGCTGATTTGGACTCAGACACCGAAGGATGTGGAGCGAACCGCCTGAACAAGTTCATCGGGACCCGAAAGCTCAACACGGGCGTGATCTTGGCGGCCATACACAAACATGATGAGTTCTCCGACCTCACCAGTGACGGTCACTGCAGGATCACCTTTTTTGGCAACGATTGCTGATCCTTGCGTGATCTGCAGGATGAGTCCGCAGGGAGACTTCCGGGCAAACAGTCGGCCGCCTTGGGTGATTGAAGTTCGTAACTGCGATTCGAGATTGTCAATCAATGTCCGCGGCTCCCAATTGGGCTGGGCACGCCGAACATCTTCAAGGTGAACAAAGAACTCAACCGTATTGGTGAGTCGGTCCAGAAAGGCCAGTCGCATGGGCGAGATACGCGGAGGTCCGTTACGAATCGTTTCAACCAATGATTTCCATTCTCGTTGAGCAACACCTTTGCGTACTCTTTCGCCGTAGGCAGCAAGTGGCTTGATCAAAATTCCACCGGCGGCATCGGGGCGAGATTCACGAACAATGATGTGTGCCGCCAGATCGCGAGTTGTCCAACCCTCACACAATGTCGGTGCATCTGGACCTACTTCAAGAAAGAGATTGCAAAGTGCATGTCGTTCAGACTGCGCTGGGTTCATAGTTTTTCTCCTTGTTCGGACTGTCTCCACGAAACTCCTGGTGGCCATTGGCCAATACCACCATTCTCAACGAGTAGTCCAGTATGTGTGCGATCAGCATGTCGACTACGCCAGACCAACATGCGTTGAGCCATATGCAAAATGCGTTGTGGATCGGTGACCTGAGTACGCCATGTGGGATCGGCGGCAATGTCAAAACACAGTGACGATCCATCGCCAAATTGCACGTAGGCGGTATCAACGGTGCGGTGAACTGCGAGATGACTTTCGTTGAGTCGTTCATCCCATGGCCATTGATTTTGAACATGCGGAATCAGCGCGTAACGCCAATCAAATTCCCATGAAGCACCTTCACGCCATGTGGTGGGTTCGTCACCAGACAAGAAGGGAATGAGGGAATGACCATCGCACTGCAAAGGAATTGGTTGTTCCCAGATTTGCGCAAGTGTCGGAAGTAGGTCAACACTTTCGGTGAACTCTGTGACGACATTTCCATGGGCGTGTGGTCGCGAAGGATCGCGAATAATCATTGGTATGTGATGACTTTCTTCAAACCATGCCACTTTTTGCACGAGTCCGTGATCACCGAGTTGTTCGCCATGATCAGCAGTCACGATGATGATGGTGTTGGCCCACTGATTGAGATCACGAAGGGTCTGCCAGAGTCGACCCATTTGTTCGTCAACGGCAGAGATCATGCCAAAGTACTGGGAACGCAGATGACGAATCTCGGACTCTTCAACTGGTGCCGCTGTCATTTCAATCTTCAGTAACAGGTCATGAAAACTATGTCGTTCTTCGGCAGGAGTAGTTGGAAGACCGACATCGGCGGGGTCGTACATATGAGCGAAATGACCGGGCGCCGAATAAGGCGGGTGTGGGCGCAGATAGCTCGCATGAATAAACCAAGGCTCGTTTGCATCGGTACTCGACAAGTAATCAATGAGGCGGTTGGTTGTGAAACTTGAAACGCTGTGTTCAACCGGCCGCTCGTGCTCGGTATCCAACATGTGCATATGACCGAGTGATGTGTCGTAGCCATGACTAGTTAAGAAGTCGACCCAAGGTTGATGAGGGCCAGTGAGATTCAGTTGCCATTCAAATCCAGGCAGAATTTCTTCATAAGTCTGTAAACGCGGATCATCGGGACTGATGGTCATTCGCGGATCTATGGATTGATCGGTGTAGCCAAAGAGTTTTCCTTGATAACCACTTCGTTGTGCAAGTCGTGCCACGTTGTCAAATCGATTATCAAGTGGAGTTCCATTTGCGACGACTCGATGGTTCATTTGATACATACCCGTGTATAGGCCAGCTCGGCCAGGTGCACACGGAGTTGATTGGGTGTAGTGGCGTGAAAAACGCACTCCCGACTGAGCTAATTCATCAAGGTTTGGAGTTTGGACAATGAAATGGTCGGCGCATGACAGCGCATCACCACGAAATTGATCAAGAGTAATGAAGAGAACGTTTGGGCGGCTGCTCACTCTCACAGCCTGCCACTAATTAGTCCTTCAGTGTGTACTGGTAACGCCCATCGATATCAGCACGATCCATTTCGCCGGCTAAGCGAAGATGCTCAAGGTGGGCGTATGTCTCGCTATCGGCCATTCCACCTTGTGAACGTGGTGAGAAAAGATACGTTGACATTTCCATCACTGTTGTGGGTCGGTTCACTTCGATGCAAGCATCACGTAATTTCTGGAGGCGCCCGACGTGATGTTCTTTGATGTCGTTGGCTCGCCCAGCAAGATCGGTGAAGATGTCACCGTGCGCAGGTAATGCGATCTTGACCTGCGGACCAAAGGCTGCGACTTTGTCAAGCGATTCAAAAAATAGGTTGAGCGGATCTTTGGCGGGCATCATGCCACTGATATGTGGAGTGATGGTCGGTAACACATGGTCTCCACAAAGCATCAGTCCAAGTTCGGGGTCGAACAAACACAAATGGTCGGCAGTGTGA
The DNA here is from genome assembly GCA_903872155.1 of uncultured Actinomycetes bacterium. Lineage (GTDB taxonomy): Bacteria > Actinomycetota > Acidimicrobiia > Acidimicrobiales > Ilumatobacteraceae > Casp-actino8. The sequence goes on from CAIQJP010000092.1 coordinate 32,027, forward strand.
CCAGGAGTATGAATAGCAACCCATTCGCGACGCGCAAAACGAAAGTGTTCGGCATCGGCTAAGCGAATTGTTGGTCGAGGCAAGCGCATGAGCCTGGGAATTCGACGCGTCACCGCAATACGGGCACGCCGCTTAAAGGGGATATCCATTCCGGGTCCGCCCCACGGTGGAGGCTCCCAGGGCATGCGATGCTTTGGCGCGTTGTCTGGATCGTCGATGTCGACATCGGGTGGTTCGGTGGGATCCCAAAAGACGCGGAATTTTTCGTGCGTGATGATGTCGCAACCAGTTTCGGCATGCAACCAATGTGCGCCACCGAAATGATCGGGATGACTATGAGTCACAATGACCGAGTGAACTCGCTTGAGGGGAACGCCCATTTGGACGAGTCGTTTTTTGACAACTGCGTAACTGGCCTTCTCGGGAAGACCGGGGTCAACCAAAGTGACACCGCGCTCATCTTCAAGCACATACATATTGACGTGACCAAGCCCAGGAATTGAGATCGGCAACTGAGCTCGCAGAACACCTGGAGCAATTTCGAGAATGTCGTCTCTCGCCGGCAATTGCTCTTGTTTAGGTATTCGGGGGGCAGGTTGGGTCATTGAACAAAAACTTTCTCGCGGTAGAAGCGTAATTCGGCGATGCTTTCATGAACATCGTCGAGCGCGCGGTGCTTACCAACTTTGAAGGGTCGCACACTGTCGCTACCGGGATACCAACGCTTCACGAGTTCTTTGATGGTGCTGACATCAACCGAGCGATAGTGCAAGTGGTTTTCAATGTCGGGAAGATAGCGGGCCAAGAATCGGCGATCGGTGCCAATTGAGTTGCCACACAACGGAACCGTACGAGCCTCGGGAACATGAGCCTTAATGAAGTCGAGCGTTTGTTGACCGGCTTGTTCGAGGGTGATCGTGGATTCACGAATCATGGTGAGAAGACCCGACTTGGTATGCATATCGACCACAAACTTGTCCATAGCGGCCAGCACTTCATCGGTCTGATGAATGACGAGATCGGGACCTTCGGCAATGACATTGAGTTGGTCGTCAGTGACGATCGTCGCAATTTCAACGATGACGTCTTTTTCGGGGATCAGCCCCGTCATTTCCAAATCCATCCACACAAGCACATCGGAGACGATACGCCATCGCTGTGGCGTTCTATCAATGCGCCGATTCTTATTGGTCCGTTTTTCAAAATTGGTGCTTGAGCCCGTATCGTCATGGCATGACCGATCTGCCACTCAGCATTTCTGTTGTTCGTCTCGACAAACAACTAGACCTTCCGACGTACGCTCACGATGGTGATGCGGGCCTTGATTTGATGGCTCGAGAAGAAATCACCATTTCACCCGCGGGAGGCCGCATCTTGATGCCGACCGGCATTTCAATCGCCATTCCGCGGGGATATGCGGGTTTTGTATTGCCCCGAAGCGGGCTCGCCCTCAAGAACGGAGTCACCGTTCTGAATAGTCCAGGGCTCATCGATTCGGCGTATCGCGGCGAAATCAAGGTGGTTTTGGTCAATACCGACCCCCGAAACCCGTATCGCATCAGTCGCGGTGACCGTATTGCTCAACTCGTGATTCAACCCGTCTCACAAGTGCAATGGAATGAAGTGAACAAACTCGATGACAATGACCGCGGCGGCGGTTTTGGACATTCTGGTCGTTGATTTACGCGGCAGCGCTCATTTTGGCCACTTCGGCCACGATCAAGTCTCGAACACGCTCTCGAAGTATCGGAATATCGTCTTCGGTCATACCTGCGGTGCTGATGGGTTCAAGGACGCGAACTTCAGCATTGGTGTCGCCCATTCGCCAGTCATGCTTGCGTAGCGCCGAACGGGTGCCGTGAACGGCCATCGGCAAGATGGGTGTACCAGTCGTAATAGCCAGTCGGAAAGCTCCATCTTTGAACGCCCGAATTTCTCCATCAAGACTGCGGGTGCCTTCGGGGAAAATCATCACCGACATTTTGCGATCTAGCCAGGTCTCGCACACCTTCAAAGCTGCGGCACCACTTGAGCGGTCCCCACGTACGAGCGAAACATCACCAGACATTTTCATCATCCATCCGACTAACGGAATCTTCAGGATCGTTTCTTTGCTCAACCACTTCATTTCGATCTTGAGGTGGCTGATCAAGAGCATGTCGACAAAGCTCTCGTGGTTAGACACCATCACATATGGGTTGCGTTTGTTCTTGGGCAATTCACCACTCGTATGAAATTTCCAAAGAGGGTTGAGCCACTGGTGCAAAACACAAAGTCGACGGAAGGTGTAGCCAGTCAAATAACGACCCTTATCAAATGGCATCGTCGCAATCCAGACGATAAAGACCAAGGGTGTCCACACGATGACGATCACGCCGAGGGCGAACCAACTCCAAAAACTCAAAACGCTTCTTTTCAGCACATTTCATGTTTGCACATGAAAAGGTGTCATAAGGTTGTTCTGTGAGCCATCCGATCATCGAATTCTCCAAGACACCATCAGAACACCATGTTCAGGAACTTTTTGAACAAGCAAAAGCGGTTCAAGCCCGTGCGTATGCACCGTATTCGCACTTTTTGGTTGGCGCAGCGATCCTCACACCAAGTGGAAATATCTATGTTGGCTGCAACGTTGAAAATGCCGCATATCCAGTTGGCAATTGTGCTGAGGCGAGCGCAATTGCGGCAATGGTCGCTGGTGGAGAAAAAGAGATTTTTGCTCTCGTCACAATCTGTGACAGTGCTGACGTCGGGACATGCTGCGGTGGTTGTCGTCAGCGCGTGCGCGAGTTTGCTAAGAGTGACACCGCAATATATGCATGTGGACCAGAAGGAGTCCGAGCGATCTTTACGATGGAGCAACTCTTGCCAACTTCTTTTGGCCCTGACAATTTGGTTGGATTTGTTTCATGACCAATCGTCAAGCGGCCGAACGAATTTTGTCGCTGATTGATCTCACCAATTTGAATGATGTTTGCACCGACGAAGACATCGGCGAACTTTGCGCACGTGCCCACGGAGAATTTGGTACGACTGCAGCTGTTTGTATTTGGCCACGATTCGTTGATCTCAGCGCAGCGCTTTTGAAACACACTTCAATCAAAGTTGCTACTGTCGTGAATTTTCCGCACGGAGGTACTGATGTTTCTGCTGTCGTCGAATCCACTTTGGCTGCACTTGATGTTGGAGCCGACGAAATTGATTTGGTTCTGCCATATCAGTCGATGATCAAAGGTGACGAAGCATCAGTTGTTTCGATGTTGCAAGCAGTGCGCGAAATAGTTCATGCCCCCGATCATTTGAAAGTGATCTTGGAAACGGGCGAACTTTCTGATCAAGGCATGATTCGAAGAGCTTCAGAGTTAGCAATCAAGGCGGGAGCTGATTTCATCAAAACGTCGACTGGCAAAACAAAGGTGTCGGCAACTCCCGAGGCAGTGACCACAATGTTGCAGGTCATCCGTGATTCGGGACGAACAGTTGGTCTCAAGCCATCGGGTGGTATTCGCACTGTTGCCGATGCGCAGCAATATCTCGATTTAGCCGATGGCATCATGGGACCACAGTGGGCGACACCTGAGACATTTAGGTTCGGGGCGAGTGGGTTGCTTGATGCAGTTGAGGCTGAACTTCGCTTGTGAATTGCGCATAACCTAGAGATATGTCTGGTCAGTCGGCTCGAGTGCCTTACCTCAATTCAAAATTGCAGGGATTCGGGTCAACCATTTTTGCTGAGATGACGGCGTTGGCCGCTGAGACAAATTCGATCAATCTTGGCCAAGGATTTCCGAATTATGACGGTCCGCAAGAAGTACTTGATGCGGCCGTTGATGCGATTCGAAGTGGACAAAATCAATACCCGCCAGGTCCGGGTGTTCCCGAACTACGTCGGGCTATCTGTGAACATCAATTGCGTTTTTGGGGCTTGTCATACGACCCCGACTCCGAAGTTTTAGTGACTGCTGGAGCAACCGAGGCGCTGGCTGGAGTTTTGCTCGGTCTTCTCGAGACAGGCGATGAAGTTGCCTTACTTGAGCCGATGTATGACAGTTATCAAGCCTGCATTGCGTTAGCTGGTGCGGTCACACGTCCAGTCACATTGCGTCCTCCTCACTATCGTCTTGATCCTGATGAATTGCGCGCGGCGATTACGCCGAAGACCCGAGTGATTTTGGTGAACAGTCCGCATAATCCGACTGGTGCAGTTCTTGATCGAACCGAACTACAAGCGATTGCCGATATTGCAATTGAACATGATCTGATTGTTGTTTCTGATGAGGTGTATGAACATCTCACCTACGACGGAATCAAACACGTCTCCATTGCTTCTTTGCCCGGAATGAAAGAGCGCACGCTGGTCATTAGTAGCGGTGGCAAGACTTTCAATACCACTGGCTGGAAAGTTGGTTGGGTGTGTGGTCCAGCCGCAATGGTCGCTGCAGCTCGTGCAGCAAAACAATTCCTCACCTATGTTTCGTCCGGACCATTTCAACCAGCGATCGCTACGGGTTTGCGTCTACCTGATTCGTATTTCACGGCCTTGGCTGCCGACCTTGAAGGTAAACGTAATCACTTAATGCAAGGGCTTACTCAAGCTGGCTTTGAGGTGTTCAAGCCCCAAGGGACATATTTCATCACTGTTGATATTCGACCGATACAAGGTGATGGCGATGGCTATGCGTTCTGTCGATCACTTCCGCACAAATGCGGAGTCGTGGGTATTCCGAATGTGGTTTTCTATGATCGTGCCCACCAACACGAAGGTCGACATTTAGTTCGCTTTGCTTTTTGTAAGCAATACGAAATGATTGATGATGCCGTTTCACGATTGAAGACGATGTCATGAAGTTTGCCGCGATTCAACACGACATCGCTTGGTGCGACAGAGAAGCAAACTTTGATCACTTACGAGTGCTCATCGCCGAGGCCGAACTCAATGGTGCTGAATTTGTTCTTCTCACCGAAACATTCTCCACGGGATTTGCCGTTGACAATTCTTCATTTGCTGAATCAACTGGCGGACCCTCATCTCAGTTCTTGGCTTCAATGGCACTTGAACATCACATCTGGATTGGCGGCACCTGTCCAGAACTTTCAGTAACACCAGGTGATGTACGACCGGCAAACACCTTCGTCGTTGTCAGCCCCGAAGGTGTTGAACATCGATACGAGAAAATTCATCCCTTTACTTTTGGGGGAGAAGACAAACATGTTCGCCCCGGCAGCGAATTTGTCACGATTGATGTTGGCGATTTACGCGTGTCGCTATTTGTTTGTTATGACTTGCGCTTTGCCGACGAATTTTGGCAGCGCGCCGAAGACACTGACGTCTTTTTGGTGCCTGCCAATTGGCCAGAGTCACGCAGTATGCACTGGTTGTCACTGTTGCAATCTCGAGCAATTGAAAATCAAACCTATGTGATCGGCTGCAACCGAGTCGGTCAGGGTGGATCATTGGTCTATAGCGGCGACAGCAGAATCTTTGATCCCTACGGTGAGACTCTTGCTCAAGGCGTACCTCATGAAGAATGCATTTTGTATGCCGACATCACGCGTGAACGTGTCGCCGAGGTACGTGACAAATTTCGTTTCTTACAAGACCGTCGCTCGTAATTTCAGCGCAAAGTCTTAGCCATCAAACTGACGAGTTTTCCGCTGCCAGAGACTTGTTGACCCACTTCAACAAAACCGAGTCGGTGGTGGAAGCGCAGCGAACCTTCATTGCGGGGTTTGAGGTTGACCTCAAGAGTAAATAGTGGTTCGGTACTGCGCGACTCAACTTCGCTATATAGAAGGGACCCGTAACCCTTGCCTTGATGCGACGCGGTGAAGGCCACCCGATCGAGATAGATGAAATCGTCGTACTTGTCGCAGAACCATTGATAGTTCGTACTGCCATATGGCAGGCCTGGCTTCATGATGAGGCAGTAACCGACGAGTGCCTGATTGACCTCAATGCCCAAGGCAAGAAACGACCATTCAAAAATCTGCCGCATTGTTTCTTCGTTTTCAGGACCGACCGCAGGAACGTTTTCTTGGTTGATCGCCAACATCACGTCAAGATCCTCTGCGGTGAGTTCACGAATTATGGGCACCCGACAAAACTAGTTGGCGAAGTGGGGCGTAATATCACCTCATGTTGTTTGCCAAAAAGAACACCGCAATGGTCGCTCCTGAAAATGCATTGCCTGGTCGCACCGATCAGACCATGCCAGTTCCGGAGAAGCACTTTGTCCTTGACGCACCACTTCGTGGACCGTGGCCGACTGGTACCGAAACAGCAGTGTTCGGTATGGGATGTTTCTGGGGAGCCGAGCGATTGTTCTGGCAACTAGCTGGTGTCTACTCAACAGCTGTCGGATACGCCGGTGGCTACACACCCAACTGCACTTACGAAGAAAACTGCAGTGGACTCACCGGACACGCTGAAGTGTTCTTTGTGATCTTTGATCCCAAAGTCATTTCATATGAGTCACTCTTGAAAGTCTTTTGGGAAAATCATGATCCCACGCAAGGCATGCGTCAGGGCAATGACATGGGTTCGCAATACCGCAGCGCGATTTACACGACGAACGATGCGCAGGTTGTAGCTGCTCGTTTGTCGCACGACCTTTTCCAAGAAAAGCTCAAGGCTTCTGGTTATGGCGACATCACAACCGAGATCGCACCAATGGGTGAGTGGTATTACGGTGAGCCATATCACCAGCAGTACTTAGCCAAGAACCCAAATGGTTACTGCGGTATTGGCGGAACTGGTGTGTCTTGCCCGATTGGTACTGGCGTCTAGCGAAACTAGGCCGCTGTTTCTAATTCTGTCGGAATAGCTCGTCGCACAACGCGAAGACGTTCAATAGATTCGCCAGCAAGCCATGACAGAGTGCGGTTGTACGAACGTTGAATGATTTGACCGCCAAGTCGTTCAAGACTTGCGGAACGGCGCCCAGATTTCGAGTTGATATCGGCGTACCAACCAGCAAATCCAAGGATCGCTGCTTGTTCGTCAACGTAACGCAAACTCTGTAGTCCGCCGGCTCCAAACCGTGCGTGACTACGCATATTGACGTGGGCGTGCATATCAAAATTATCTGGCAGTTCCTGACGAGTAAGTTTCGCCCCGTCAAAAACTCGACGCCAATACAGTCCCCATGTTCCGCCTCGTAGTAATCCGATAGGAGCAACAGCAAGACTCTTGACCATTAAGCGGATTGTCTGGATGTACATCCAGCGGTTGAATTTCTTTTCGTCAGCACAAATTAATACGTAGCCAACGACTTGTCCTTCGTCAGTGACAATGCAACGGCCAAGATCACGCGCATGTTCGAGATACCAACCCAAACTGACGTGAGCGAAATCATCTTGAAAGCGAATTTTGAAATGCATTGGTTGACCCATGACGATGGTCTCCATAAAGATGTTCTTGATTTCGGCATCATCGCCAGGTTGCAATGAACGTAGTTTCATGCCACTTGTCCAAATGTAAAGGTGTCGTGTAAGACTTTTTTATGATCGTCAAACTCAACATTTTGGTAGCTCTGCAACAAAGTAGTGGCGGTCTTTTCCCAAGTGAATTGACGCGCCCGCTCTTGGCAACAGATTTGCGCCATATTTTGATCCTGTAGTAGCAGTGTTTCGATTGCATCAGCGATGCAGATTGGAGTCAGTGAGGTAGCAACCCCGCATCCAGATGCGAGAATTTCGCGAGATGCTCCAGACTTTGCGACGATCGCAGGTGTTCCAGATGCAAGTGACTCCAAAGTTGAGAGACTAAAGGTCTCACGATCTCCTAAGTTTAGAGTGCAAAATGACTTGCGAAGAATTGAAGCAATGATTTCGCGATCAGCGATGTGTCCCAAGAATGTGATGGGCAGACCCAACGACTGTTGAGAGAGTTTTTGCCTGAGTGGGCCATCTCCTATAACAACTAACTGGATGTCTCCGCGCAGTTCACACATCTTTCGCATCGCCTCAATTGCTAGTTGTGGGTTCTTTTCAGGCGAGAGTCGGCCAACGAGGGCAACTGTGTGATTGCGGCCATGAAATTGATGAGTGAGATTTTGTATTTCTTGGTTTGATCCAAATTGGGTGTGATCGACCCCGAGTGAAATTTTGATGGGCTTGATTCCAATTCGTTCTAACTCAAGAGCAGCAAAATGTGAAGCGCATAGAAAATTTTGTGTTCCATGGGCGATGCGCTTGTGGTGGTTATCGGCAAGTCGATTTGCTAACCACGAATTCTTCAAATGGCTTGTCAGCAAATGCGAAAGTGATTCATGCGAGAAAACAAAACTCTGAGCACCAATTTTTTGAGCGAAGTCGCCCAACCACCACAATGTGGTCTGATCGTGGTTCTCAATGACGTCGGGAACAATTTGTATGAAGAGTTTTTTCAATTGCCGGCGGCGCCAAATGAGGCGATATCCGCCCCAACCGAGAACCTTGGGCGCTTTCAATTGGATTCTTCGAACTCCATTTTCATCCGTATGATCAGCAAACTGATCACTCGGGGTGATGACTACAACCTGATGACCGAGAGCTCGATACTCATTTCGAAGCTCAGTCATTGTGCGAGAAATGCCACCTGAAGTTTGATGAACCAAATTCGCAATTTGAACAATCAGCACGCTTGTAAAACCTTTGGTGCGATGAGTTCTTGATATGTGTGACTCTCGTATCCAGAATCCAAGAGTCGACGGACGCATCGTTCGCTGACATCCATCAATTTTTTATCTGAGACATCGCCAGGGTGGAGCGCTAGTCGTAGTGAACTCGGAAAAAGAAGCCGTGAAGCCGTTCCAATTTGCCACCAAAGCGCACCAGCAAAACTTAAGGTGCTGTTTGGTCGGTGTGACCAAGCAGGAATCGTGTGAGATTGTCCCGCTGCTAAATGAAGAAAGCGAGTTCGAGTAGTGAGATATGCAAAGCCCAGATCCTTCGCTGCCTGAATCGCTCCTTCAGATGCCAGCCAACCTGGAGGAACGAATCCAGTCGGAGCGAAATCGTAGTTGAGCATTTGTTTAAGTCCAAGCTCCATACGGCGAATTGCAACTGAATAGCCGAGCGAATGGAACTCATTGCAACCTCGTGTGAGAACCGCCGATTGCACACGCGACCACGAAGGTGCATCCAATTTCTCGTGGGTGTAACCGTGCTGAACAATCTCATGACCTCGTTCTTCACACTCGTGGAGCCAGTCAATGAATTTGGGTGAATCAGAAAGCGAAGCGCCATTCCATCGGCCTGGCACAACTAGTAACGAACACGTTGCCCCAAATTGCTCCATGCGACGGACTGCTCGTTTGCTCACCTGAAAGGTCGAGGGGGCGACATCATGTACAGAGATAACCAGAGTTCGACGATCGGTCATTGGCGAATTGAGCACGGTCACTAAGCGGTCCGCCGCAATTGTGGGAAGGTTCCGATGACGGCTTGATAATGATCAACAAGGTCGTTCATCACCGAAGACCATGTGCGTCCGACCACCGATGTACGACCGTGTGATGCCAAGAGCCGCCGGAGCAAAACATCTTCGTGAAGTTGCTGAACCGCACCAGCCAAACTTTCTGGGTGTTCTGGACTCCACAACAATCCATTTTGACGATGTTGAATGATGTCAAGTGGACCACCTGCGGCAGGTCCGACGACCGGTACTCCTGAAGCCAATGCTTCTTGAATGGCTTGACAAAAGGTTTCATTGAGTCCGGTGTGAACAAATACATCCAAAGTGGCAAAGGCTCGAGCAAGTTCTTCACCGCGCAAAACTCCCGTGAAGGTCGCATCTGGCATGGACTTTTCTAAGGTTGATCGCAGCGGTCCGTCGCCGACGATGACCAATTTGATTCCAGGTCGTCCACTCAAAACCCGTAATCGTTCAACTTCTTTTTCGCGGGCTAGTCGACCTACGTAACCAACAACTGTTTGTCCTTGTGGGGCCCACTGACGATGAAGGTGCATATCTCGTTTGGATGGGTGGAACCTCTCGGCATCAACTCCACGCGGCCAAATGGCGACGTCTTCAAGGCCATTTTCGCGCAACTGCCAACTTGTGATCGTTGAGGGAGCCAAAGTGAGATCGGCTGAAGCATGGGCGGTTCTGATTGCTCCCCAGATGGGTTTAGCAAATTTTCCGAGGTGATATCGGCGGGCGAATCCGGCGATATCTGTTTGGAATATGGCAACGACCGGAATTCCCATACGACGTGCTGATCGACCTGCGGTTCCGCCTAACACAAGCGGTGCAGCCAGGTGAACAACATCTGGCTTAAAGGATCTCAAGGTTCGATAAACGGTGGTTCCACTGAAACCAACGCGGACATCGTCGTAAAAGGGCATTGAGCAGGCTGCCACACGAACAACTGGGGTGGAGTTGTACGAATCGTCCCCCGGACCAGGGGCAATTATGATCGCTTGGTGACCATTGCGGTGCAAGTAGTCGGCAAGTTGGCAAACAGAGTTGGTGACTCCATTTACTGATGGCAGAAATGACTCAGCGACAATCGCTACTCGCACGAGTAGAAATGTACGAAACTGGAGTAAACAAACGTCGCACTTGTGGTTTCGAACAAGCAAATATCAAGCAGACAACAGAGGTTTTACAGATCAGAGATTGGACATTGCTCAGGTCAACTAATGCTTCAACAAATACACAAGTCGTCACGCACAAGAGGCCAATTGCTATTTGCTGGGTCCATTCCTTCCAAGGAAAAACTTGTTTTATGGACGATTCCAAAACCCGAGCGACTCGCTTTAATACCCAAAGCCAAGCGACAACATTTGCGATCAAAGTACCGATGGCCGCACCGATGGGACCAAAGATAAGAATGAAGGCACTCGCTGCGATGGCGTTTGTAATGAGCAGAACGAGCGAGGCAAAAAGCAATTCTCGGGTTCGGCCGGCGGCCCGCAAAACGACACCGTATTCGGCAACACGATGCAACAAAATCACCGTGAAGATCACCAATATGGGTGCGCCTGATCGATATTGACGACCAAACATCAATTCAATGATCTCTGGACTGCAGATGATGAGTATTGCAACGGCAGGCACAAGGACATAGGTCAGTCGGATTGATTGTTCAATCCAAACCTTGAGAGCGACTGGATGTTCTCCTTGAGCAAGGTGATGAACGAGAGAAACAGCAATGGCCGCACCGCCTGCGACTGGGAGAATATTGATGATGGGCAACTCTTGGGCCGCAATTGCGTACTCGCCGAGCCTTGCTGGATAGAGCGCGGCCACGAGCCATTTATCAAGGCTGCGATTGAGAACTGACACGATGATGGTCGCTCCGAGGGGAAGAGCAAATGTGATCTGATCGCGAATTCGCGGAATAGATAAAGATTTATCAACATCGTTTCGAGAATTACCTTGCCTTGTTGCCCACAAAAGTGCGATCACAGCAGTGACCGAACGAACGACACCGGCGATGAGCAGCCCAATACATGCTGCCCGCAGTCCTTTGTTTTGAATAAAAAGACCGAAGACGGTGATCAAGGTAACGAGACCCATTGACCCTTCCCAGATCGCTGAAAGTAGCGAGCGCTCCATTGCGACGAGGGCCATTGCACAAATAGTTGATGGCAGCTCAACAGCAATCACAATTCCCATCAATGTGACTAGGCCAGCCAAACCGTCCCATTGTTTCGTCAGTGCGCCAGATGCGAGGTAGAGAACTGCAGCGACGACTAGTCCCGAGACCAGAAGGGCCGTCATACTTCGAAACACAACTCGTCGTTGACCGCGCGCATTGAGATGTGAGATGAAGTACGGCATTCCGTGGTGAAGCCCAAGATTGGCAACAACCAACATTGCAAAATAGACCGACATGAGATAGGCCATTTTTGACCAATCTGAGTTGCTCATCCACCGGGCTAGAAACGTGGCAACAAGAATTTGTGAAGCCGTATGCACACCTTGACCAACGGTGATCCATGCTGTGCGACGGGTTACTTCCTTCGCAGTTTCAGTTTGCATGAATCAAGAGACCAAATGTGTCGGATTTGAATTCGTTGATCGCAGCGATTTCTGTGGCAGAAAGATCAAACGCATAGTGGCTAGTGATCGGGCGACGCAGGAGTTTAAGAAACATGAGAGAAACCAAACCACGCGGTGTTCTTCGGAGACGCTTCAGGAAATGTTCAAAATCCCATGTATTGCTGCCATGGAAGCAACGAATAAACAGGTGCGAATATTGCTGGTCCAAGACACATAGCCCACCCAGGTCTTTGACGGCGCGAATGAAAACAGAGTCCTCGCCTTTTCGCTGAGCGGGATATCTCGCCTCGGTTCGACGATGGACGATTGTCCCTGGGGTTGCTAAGCCGGCATCAGCGCGAAAGGGATGGTTGACCAAATCATCTGAATCAATGTGCATCAATGTCCATTTCAGTGCACAAGCGGCTTTGTGGCTTTGTGCCATCGCCGAAATTTGAATTTCTAGACGTTCAGGGTGGTACCACTCATCATCGTCCCACTGTGCGACAAATTCTCCATGTGCACTATCGAGTGCAAGATTTCGTAATTCGCCGAGTGTGTTGTTTTCTTCTGTCTCAATATGTAATTCAGTTATCGTGACGTCTACGGGTAGATCGTCAGGAATCACATTGCAATACGAGAGGTCGCCGTCATTGACGATCAGTAATTCTCGAGGTGTATAAGTCTGTGCAATGAAACACTGAATAGCTCGTTGAGCCAAGTGTGGGCGATCGCGAGTCACCATCACGCAAGTGACTAATTCGTTACGCGGCATGTGGCATCTTGAGATCTACATAGGGTGAACGGAGTAGCGATAATGCCAAGTCCCAAAAGACTCCCTGAGAATTATTCTCCATCAGCATTTCTGGAGTGAGAGATTTCAGAAGTTCTCCATGGTTGCTGCTGACGTAATGGATGAGATACGACTCTTCGGGTAACACCAAATTTCTTTCAGTAAAGAAGCGATAGCTCTGACCTGGCGGAATTGCGTAGAACGAATTGGGTTCGTGTACGTGTGCCAGGTAGGGCTCTTGTCTCACGACAGCGGTCAGCAGTGATGGCCCAAGCGAAAATCGAACAGTGGGGTTAACCAGTTGAGCATTCTCCAAAAGAGCTGTGGTGAGTTCTGATTGCGCTTGTGATGCAATGACTGCATTATTTAATGCCTGAACCAAGACCATCTTGTCAATCATTTTCTGCAAATGCCGTGGAGGCATGAAGCGACCAGAGATCATGCAGATTTCCTTGTTCAGCCACCAATTCACTGCCCAAAGAGCAGTGGGAGCCCAGTCAATAAATTCAAGACCTTGTTGAACTCTCTTTTCGTCGAGTTTCCACACCATTTCGGCGCCTACTTGGCTGTGACTTGAATTCAAAATGTTGTCAAGGGGACGGCGAACCAAAATGTCAAAATCAAGGTAGATCCCACCACGAAGGTGTAGCAGTGCATATCGAAGCAGGTTGCTCCGTGCCGAAAGTGCCGTTTGAGGTATTCGGTTCCAGACACTTAGCAAGTCTGATGATCGCGAAAGGTCTGAGTCACAGGCATGAAGTAGTTCGGCTACATCGATGGAGTGGATCTCCACATTTGGCAATTGACGAGTCTGTAGGAAGTCAAGAGTGAGGGGCTCAGACCCTTCAATATGGATTTCGATAGTCGCCCACGGATGATGGCGGATGACACTTTCAACAGCAAGTCGATTTGATAGACCGAAAGATTGGCCCGACCAAATGAATATGAAGCGCTCCGGAATTTTCGCCGACACTGTGAAAGTCTGACGACTCATTACAAATATGCGATTGCCGTCAGGTAAACGGCGGATTGCGAATAGTTAGATATGTGTTTCTGTTAGCCAATCGCGAAGTGACTGATCGAGTTCATCAAGCGAACGTACCAATTTGTCCAAGCTGCATTGCAGCATCAAGTTCACGACTTGAGTGGCCCCAGGAAAACGTCCTCGCCAATCGGTGAACAGACCGATGATGAATTTGTTGTGAGCGTAGGCGTAACCAATTTCCCAAGCAGTTCCATCGTCAGTCGTCACGCCATTGAGATTCGCAACGACAACTTGGCAGCGATCGACGCCACCTTTGTCATTGAGAAAGATTTCGCCGATGTTGTCATCGGTTTTAGGAGGATTGTCGCGATGGGGCAAAAAAGTTTCAAAGCCGGCGTCTTGAATGAGTTGATCAACCTTTTCAATGAACCAACGTTCACCCTCATCAAAAAGTGGCCCGGCTACGTAAACGTACGGTTTTGTTGAGTTAGTCATTTTGTGCTCCTTGTGTATTGGCCCAGCCATTTTTTCTGATGTCGTCACCATCGGCGTCTTTAGCGCGACCTTCGTGACGTAACAATCCAGGTGTGGCCGACAATTTCGCGATCAAGTTCTGCATCGGAGTGTCGCCAACCATTGTGACGGCTTCGCGAAATAAGAAATGAGGATCAACAGCAATATCGGCCATATCCATTACTGGACCAATTGCGGCCTCGGCTTCTTCAAAAAGTCGAATGACTTCGTCGCGCGAACGTTGCGAACACCAATTGCGCATGAGTTCTTCAAGCGCAACGCGATTGGCAGCACGTCCGTCGAATGAGGTGAAGCGTTGATCGTCGCCGACACCAAGAAGCGCGAGCACCCGAGCAGCAACCGAATCGGACGAACTTGAAATGCCAACCCATTGTCCATCAGAACATTGATAGGTGCCGCGCGGAACCGTGTATGGCAATCCTGCTCCAAGTCGAGGTTGTAGTTCACCGGTCAAGGCAAACAGTGATGCAACCGGACCCATGATGTGAAACATGCTTTCAAGCAAGCTGATATCAACGACTTGGCCAACACCCGAATACAAAGCAACCATGGTTGAAAACGCACCAACTAGTCCGGTGACTTCATCAGTAAGTGCAATAGCCGGCAGCAAGGGTTGTCCATCGGCTTCACCATTGACTGCTGCAAAGCCCGACATAGATTCGGCAATTGATGCGAAACCAGGTCGTTGCGCGTACGGTCCGGTCTGTCCAAAACCACTAACTCGTGTCAGTACCAATGAAGGGTTAATGGCAAGAAGTTCATCGGGGCCAAGTCCAAGACGTTCTAGTGTTCCTGGGCGGAAATTCTCAACGACAACATGCGCATCTTTGACAAGATCTAAGAAGAGAGCTTTGTCGTCAGCATTTTTGAAATCAAGGGCGATGGTGCGCTTGTTGCGGTTGGCAATCTTCCACCACAGACCAACACCGTCACGCGGATCTTTCCAGGCCATATTGCGCAGACTGTCGCCAGTATCCGGACGTTCAACTTTGATGACGTCCGCACCGAAATCGGCGAGGTAACGCGCGCAATTTGGTCCAGCGATCACAGTTGAAATATCAAGGACCCGCATTCCCTCAAGTGGAGTTCGAGCGACATTCACGTTCACAGCCCTTAGCCTGCCAAAGGTTTTGGACATCCACTACTTCGCCTGCAGAGTAGTTGCCTCATTGACTGGGAAACTAAGCGTTGGAACCGAGGTACCGATCAAAGACATCGCTATTTTGCAGCTCTTTCGATGTCCCGTTAAACACGATTTCACCTCGCGTCATCACATAGGCACGAGTTGCCAGGGCGAGGGCTCGAGCAACGAACTGATCAACGATGAGCAATGAGGCGCCCTTACTAGCGACAGTGGCAAGAAATTCAAATATCTCATCAACCACAATGGGCGCCAAACCCAACGAGCCTTCGTCTACCAAGATCACTTTTGGATTCTGGGTATAGGCACGAGCCATGGACAGCATTTGTTGTTGACCACCTGACATAGTTCCAACTTTTTGCGCAAGTCGTTGACCCAAAATTGGGAATGCCTCAATACCTTTTTCGATTGCTTCTGCTTCATGCCCAGATTTGGCTTGCAAAGCGAGATTTTCACGCACTGTCATCGATGTAAAAACACCACGCCCTTCGGGAATGTGACACAGACCGAGCGCCGCCCGTTTGTTGGGGGACAACGCGGTGATATCAGAGTTTTCAAAAGTGACTTGCCCAGATGTTGGGCGAATCAACCCAGAAATAGTTTTCAGCAAGGTTGACTTACCTGCTCCATTAGGACCAAGTAACGCAGTGACCGATCCCTGGTCGACGACCAAATTGATATTGCGCAAGATTGTGGTCGTGCCATAACCAGAAGTGACATCACGAAGTTCAATTGCGGGTGAAGTGTTGATGCTGTTCACGATTGAACCGCCGGCGAGAGTTCAATTGAATCGGCACCCAAGTAGGCATCGCGAACAATTTGACTCGTTGCCGTGAGTGCGGGAGTGCCTTCAAAAATGAGTCTTCCAAAATCAAGAACGTAGATGTATGCACAAACCTTCATGACGAGCGACATGTCGTGTTCAACAAGCACGATGCCACATCCTCTTTCTTGAACGACTTTTTCTAGAACAGCCGCAAATCGTTCAGTCTCTGTTCGATCTAATCCAGAAGAAGGTTCATCAAGTAGCAGAAGGTCAAATTGACCGGCCAAGCATCGCGCCAATTCGACGAGCCTGCGCTCTCCAGTCGAAAGCTCACCAGCCTGTCGAGCTGCGAGATCGACAATTCCACAAAGGCGCAGCGCATTCAGGCTCGCTTTTCGCGTTGACTTGCGAATTGATGATGAAGTCACAAGATGCTTGATCAAACTGCGTCCCGCCAAAGCACTTTCAAAGCCCAGACTTACATTTTCCAGGACAGATAACTGATCGGCAAGGTCCATACGTTGAAAGGTGCGACCAATACCCATGCGACCTCGTGCGGGTGGGGCCAAAGCATTGATCTCTTGAGTGCGATATTTGATCGACCCTCTAATCTCGCGATTGATACCGCTGATTGCATTAAATGTCGTCGTCTTCCCCGCACCGTTTGGTCCGATGAGACCAGTGATTCGTCCTAATGGCGCAGAGAGTGAAATGTTGTCAACTGCTCGCAAACCACCGAATGTTATTTCGAGATCTGTAATTTCTAGACCACCACCGTCTTGCTCGGTCAAGTAGTGAGTTCGCTCTAAATGTTCGTTCAGTTCATCTTGTGGCGAATCGTGATGCTCAAACCGAGCCAAGAGCGAGCGCAGCTTGAGACCCATTGATGCATGTCCACCGCGAAGTGCAATCAGGATCGCGAAAACACCAAAGAGAATATTTAAGATGTGAGGAGTATTTGCTCCTGAAAAATACGCAGGAATCACTAACGAGATTGCCGCAAGTAGTGCGTACCAGGGCTCACGTAACGGAGCGATTCCTAAGACTGCGATGAGTACGAGTGAATAGTACGGCTGGAAATATGTTGTCGATCCATCGACGACGGTGAGTTGCATACCGAACATCACTCCAGCAATTGATGCAAAAAATGCCGAACAACAAAAGACGATGAGTTTGGTCACATTGGTCGATAAACCGAGCGTTGATATCGCGACTGGGCTTCCTGATAGACCGCGCAACATTCGTCCCAATCGAGAACGTGAAATCATGGCGATGACAATTGCCGAGAAGACAAACACTGCCAGGATGACGTAATAACGCGTGTGGGCATTTTCGGTTCCAAAAGGTGACGGCACCTTTCGGCCACCGGCAAAAACTTTGAACATCCAGCTCTGCGTGAAGAACAATCGAGTGACAAGGATTCCAAAACCAAAAGTTGCGAGCGCTAGATACACGCCATGTAAGCGAATCGCTGGTAAGGCGACGACGGCACCTATCGGTACGACGATCAGCCCCGCAACGACAAGCGCCAGCAACCACGGGACATGTGCTTCAATAGTTAACCGCGAAAATGACAACGCACCAATTCCGGCAAAAGCCGCGTGGCAGAGAGAAACTTGACCACTTGTTTTGATGAGAAGCCCGAGAGATAAGACCAAGATTGCAGTACACAGACCAAATGAGTAATACGAAAGCTTGGTACCAACGAGATTTGGGATGAAGACAAGCACCGCAAGAACGATGACCCCAGAGGTCAATCGAAAACGGCTACTACCGTGCCACTGAAGTGGTGGGCGAGATTCGGCATCTGATCGGGGAGCGAGTCGGTGCTTGGGCAGAGCAAGAAGAACGAGAAGAAGAATGAGGAATGGAAGTGCATCTGCAAGACCGTCTAAGGACTGCCAGTGATTTTTGCTCACTTCATATCCGATGAGATCTTGAGCGATGCCAATGATGAGACCGCCCAGAAATGTCATGGGAATACTGGTGAAGCCACCAATGGCAGCAGCGCCGAAGGCATACATGGCCAAGAAGGTGAGGTTGTATGGCTGAAGGCCAACTAGCGGAAGAATCAATATTCCCGACAATGAAGCAAAGACACAACCGATCATCCACGAAATTCTGCGGACGCGCGTCGGGTTTGTACCCATGAGGTCTAAGAGATCTGGGTCGTCAACTGCGGCGCGCATCGTAGACCCGAGTCGTGAATATCGAAAGAGTAGATAGAGGCCGGCGACGGCCACAATTGTGATTAATGCGATCACGAGTTGGTCGCCAAAGATATTGATGTTGAAAATTCGCCATTTGTATTCTTTGCGATTGCTAAATGGCAAACCAGGAAAGCGATCAACGAAGAGGCCTTTATTGCTCTCTGGATAAAAGAAAAGGCACAGTGACGGAATCGCGACGGTGAGACCAATTGTTCCGAGAATTTTCATTGGTGTTGGTTGTCGAGACAGTGTTCGTGCAATGCGTTCCATGATCAAACCGAACAATGGGCCAGCCACGAAAATGGTTAAGACAAACGAGATTTTCCAATCCCAGTTCAGTGAAAAACGAAGGGCGTAATACACCAAAGCCGATGCAGTCAGAATTGCGCCGTGTCCAAAATTGAAAATCGCTGAAGTCTTGAAGGTGAGAACGAGACCAGTACCTGCCAGGCCATAGATCATTCCGGTCACAAGACCAGTGACAACAAACGGAAGAAGATTGTGCACTGCTTACCCCTCAATAAATGATTTTGTTAGATAAATACTTGAGGGTCACCACAGCGAATCTGTCGCCGTGGTGACCCTCATTCAGTACTACTAATGAATTGCGTTTACTTAACTCTCAGCTGGGTTGCACTGGTAAGCCAGGCCACCGAGTGGGTTCTCAATTTTTCCGTCGGTTATCGAGTAGTTCCACCAACAGTTACGGGGCGGTGCAGTTTCACCCTCGGTCCATGTTGTTGGTGACACCAATCCACCAAGTGTTTCGTCCTTGATGGTGTACATATTCGCCAAGGTTTCGGCAGCAGTGGGAGCATCGGTCAACGTTGCATTTGCTTTTGCGAACATTTGCAAAGCAGCCCAAATACCAGTAGCTGTTGGGTTTTCGTAACCTTCTGGATCGACTCCAGCAGCGTCCATAACCGAGCGGTACTCGGCAACAGGTGCATCGTCAACCCACCATGGGAAACCGTTGATGGCTCCAACGACGTTATGAGTACCTTTGAGAAGTGATCCAGCAACTGAACCTTGGCTCACGCTGTAGGTTCCGGTGTAACCCTGCTCATCGCAGTTGGTCATGATCTTCTCAGCGGCAAAACCATCGACGCCCATGTTGATGAAGTCAACGCCAGCGTCAATCCAAGATAGACATTCGGCGGTGTAATCGGCGGCAGCAGAACTAATCAGTGCCAAACCAATATCTTCCATTCCCAATGTTGCGACAGTGGTGGCCCAGACGGGTCCGGCTGCCGAACAAGATGTTGCTTCGGCACAGACAGCAAAGACTGTCTTTTTTGCGCCGAGTGCCTGAGCAACGAATGCTGGTGCATCAACAACTGCACCGAATGTTGCACTAAGCGGGAATGCATTTGGCAATGCACAAGCAAGACCATTGCTGGCATCAGGTGTGCAATCAAGTTTGAATGCCTCAATATGACCACCCCAGATTGACGGGTCATAACCAAGTCCCATGACCGGAACACCGGTCTTTCCTAAAGCTTCTGACATTGATGCTTCGGTGAATGGATCATCGAGCAAAAAGAGCACAGGCGACTTAGCGACTGCGTCAGCGATGATGGTCTGACTCTTGGCGGGATCTCCGGCGGTGTCTTGAATATCAACTTCGACTGGGTGTCCGCCGAGACCACCGTTGGCATTGGTCCAATCGGCCCAGGCGTTGATGACATCGGGAATGAACGGACCGCTTCCGGCACCAACTCCGGTGACGTCAACGATGGCGACAACTAAGACTGGTGAACCAGTCGGTTCGGTGACAACTGGAGCGTCAGTACTTGCTGGCGCGTCGGTCGTGGCGGTGTCGGTTGAAGGAGCATTCGTGGCGGTTGAACCACCATCGTCTCCTCCACATGCCGCGAAAATAAAGGCTGAGGCGGCGATAACCGCCCCAAACGAACGAATCCTGGACTTTGAATGCATAATTTCCCCCCTGGTAGTGCGGCCGCGAAAACTTCGATGAATTGACCGCGATGAAGAATTATCCATCGGTCATTACTATAGTTGTCTTTGTCACACCTTTATGAAAAAAGTCACAAATGGCTGGCAGTTGACCTGAACAATCGAGGGAAATCATGGAATTTGGAATATTCGTTAACGGCTACATTCCGGGTCCAGCGGCCCACGATTCGCAGTGTGAGCACGACGAACTCGTTGAACAGGCGAAGTACGTCGTCTTTGCCGACAAGCACAACTGGAAATATGCCTGGTTTGGCGAACACCACGGATTGACCGAGTACAGCCATATGTCGGCCCCAGAAGTTGTCATGGGTTGGGTTGCCGCTCAGACCGATTACATCCATTTGGCATCTGGAATCACGAGTCTCCCGACCGCCAAAGAACACCCTGCTCGCATCGCCGAACGAGCCGCGATGCTCGATCACATGACGAATCGCCGTTTCGAATTTGGTACCGGCCGAGGCGCGGGAAGTCACGAATTGAAAACTTTCAACGTGATGGATCCTTCGGTGACGAAGTCGATGTGGGATGAAGTCATCCGCGAGATTCCGCGAATGTGGGAACAAAAGGACTACGACTTTCACGGTCAACATTTCACGGTTCCAACGCCGCATAACATTTTGCCGAAACCATACGGGCAAGGCCATCCACCGATTTGGGTCGCATGCGGAAACCCAGAGACATTTAAAAAGGCTGGGGATCACGGCATTGGCGCGATCGCGTTCAACTTTGAACCGATCTACAACCTGCAAGGTCGTATTGATGCATACAAAGAAGCGATTCAAGCACCCACCAATCAGATTGGTCAGTTCCGTAATGACAACATCATGATGACAAACACTGTCGTGTGTCTTTCAAATCGTGAGCATGCACGAGAAGTAGCCAAGCGTCGCGGCTTCGGTTATTTGGTGACGATGGTGAATATGTATCACGACACCATGCAGGCCCCTCCAGATGCAATTGTTTGGCCGAATCCTCCAGCACCCGCAGACTTTCAAATGGATGATGACATGCTCGATATGTTGATTGGTGCCGGGTTGTTGATGTGTGGAACTCCAGAAGATGTGAGTGAGCAACTCACGCAATACTCGAAGGTTGGTTGCGATCAATTAGTTTTCGGATTACCCATCGAGCAGATGCATCCCGAAGAGGTCTACGAGATGCTTGAAGTCTTTGGTGACAAAGTCATTCCCGAGCACGACCTTGACCGAACGCATTCAACCGATCGATATCGCGCGACGGCGAAGCCGAGGTTCCCAATGTTCCAGTATCCAGTTCCTGAATTCAATATTCCGGTGCTGCCACCAAATGCCCGAGTGCCTGCCTAAGAAGTTTTATTTGACAGCAGTGGGTGCAACTGGTCCACCGACTGAACGGGTGAGCGGCAATGGACTTGCTGACAACAGAAAATCGTATTGACCATCTTTGGCGCAATCTTGCGACAACGTATTTAAAGACCAGTTTTGACCTTGAATTAATCCCATGTCGCGCAAATGGATCATGTGTACGGGTAACAAAACGTTTGGATCTTCGCACGGGTAACACTCAAAGGCCATGTTGTCAGTAGCAACCGCAGCGACATCGTGATCCCTAAACCAACGAATTGACTGTGTTGACGGACCGGGGCAGGCGTCGGCATATGCAAAGTTGTCGCCAGCGATTCGATGAAGTTCATGACCTGTTCGAAGACAAATGATGTCTCCAGCTGCAATAGTTACCTTGGCTAGCGCAACGGCAGCGTCTAGATCTTCGCCAGTAATCGCATAACCGCCAGCAAGGTATTCAACTCCTTGGGCCCGCGCGACATCAAGCAAGACTCCTCTCGACACGATTGGCCCAAAAGTTTCAATACCGTGCTCATGACTACCCTCGGCGTCAACAGTTGAGTCAGAGACATTGTTGTATAACAGGTTGTTATAGCCAGCATGAGCCAATGAATCCCAGTGAGTTGAAGATTGAACTCCCATGTTGACCGAATCGTCATTGGTACAAAAGTTGGTTGGATCACCGGTGTAGGCAAGATTCAGCATGGTCATCACGCGTTGCGCATTGTCTCGACCAGGGATACTTCCGGTCTGGGGACCAGTTTCGTCAAAAGAAAAAGACAACGAGATCACTCGTCCCTGTTTGGCAGCATCAAGCCCGCGACGAATGGCAGCAGCATCAATCAGGTTCAAAGTTCCGCGCCGATCATCCGCTCCCCATCTACCCCAGTTAGAAACTTGCTGTGCAAGATCTTGTAGATGTTGCGGAAGTGCCATGATTTTTCCCCTTACGTCGAACGCATGAGCGTGACAGTAACACAGTAAATTCATGCACATAACAAGAGCTCGTAAAGCGTGAACATAAATGAGTGCTAGTTTTCATTATGAAGTTTTCACTCATCTTTGAAGCTCAGATGAATGATTCTTCACATGAAAATGAGCAGACGGTGTTGCACAATTGTGTCAAACAAGCAGTGTTTGCTGAAGAAATGGGCTTCGATGCAATCTGGGCTGTTGAGCACCATGCATTGACTTGGTATGCACATATGAGTGCGCCCGAGATCTTCTTATCGTTTGTAGCTGCTCAAACAAGTCGTATTCGTATTGGTCATGGTTGTGTATTGATGCCTTTTGGGTTTAATCACCCAGTTCGAGTTGCCGAGCGAATCGCGATGCTTGATCTCTTGTCAAATGGCCGACTGAATGTTGGAGCCGGTCGTGGTGCGACCCAACAAGAGATGGGTATGTTTGGTGTCAAGGTTGAAGATACATATCCGCAAGTTGAAGAAACGCTAAGAATTCTCAGCAATATCTGGCGTGAAGAGTCATTTGAGTGGGATACCGAGCACATCACAATTCCTCGACGACCCATCCATCCACATCCAGTTCAAACTCCGCATCCGCCGCTTTTTATGGCTTGCACGAAAAAGGACACCGTGAAATTGGCGGCTGATCTCGGTATTGGAGCGCTGGTGATGGGATTCGGTGGTCCAAGTGAGATTGCCGAGTTACGCAGTGTGTACGACGATGCAATTTCTCATCGAACGGGTGAACGTTTAGTGAGTGACCATGCAAACAATCATCTTGCTGCTCTGTGTCCGAGCATTGTCTTGGACAACGCCGACGAAGCACTACGTATCGGAACTCGTGGACAAAGGTTTTTCGCAGAATCAATTCATCATTGGTATGGAACTGGTTTGCCTCCTTCACTGGAAATTGATGCAGGTGACGATCTGGAAGCGATGAAGGATGATGCCAACCGTGTTGTAGCAAGGCTGTCAGAGATGAATATCCCGGCTTCACCTTCTGCGACAACGATCTATGAAGTTCCGCAACATGCTTATGGAGATCGAGATCAAGCGTTGAGATATGCGCGTGAATTGATCGCAGCCGGAGCAGACGAGATTATGGTGATTTGCCAACTTGGCACTGTGTCACATGAAGTTTCAATGGAGACGATTCGTCAGTGGGGCGAATATGTCATTCCAGAAATCCGCCAGGAATTTCACTATGAATAAGCGGTATAGGGTGAACAAACATTAAGAACTAAATAGTTCGAGGGGAACAACTATGAACATGTTGCGATTTGATTTGCGCTTGCCAGAATTCGCGACTGTGAGTCGCACCGAGCAATATCACGCTTGCTTAGATATGTGCCAATGGGCCGACCGTGTTGGATTCAGTGGAGTTGTCGTCAGTGAACATCACGGTACACCTGATGGATATTTGCCAGCTCCCGTGACGTTGGCATCTGCGATTGCTGCATTGACAACCAAGATTTCAATTTCAATTTCAGCACTTCTGCTTCCGATGCATGATCCGGTACGACTCGCAGAACAACTAGTTGTTCTTGATCATGTTGCACGTGGACGAATTGTTTTGATTCTGGGCAGTGGCTACCGCCAAGTCGAATTTGACATGTTGGGAATCAAGTTCAGTGATCGCTTACAAATTCTTGAACGTAATGTTGCAGTACTTAAGCAACTCTTCACTGGTGAAGAAGTTGAATTCAATGGACGAACTGTTCGGGTCACTCCAGTTCCGCACACACCCGGCGGTCCAACAATGATGCTCGGTGGTTCAAGCGAATCAGCGGCACGGTTAGCAGCACGACTACACATTGGATTTGCTGCGGCAGACAACAATCCCGATCTTGATACTTGGTATCAAGACGAATGTAAAAAAATCGGCTTCGACATGGGCTTCGCGGTTGTACCTGAACGCCTCGGCTTTATTCATGTGTCAGAAGATCCGGAACGTGATTGGAGCATCATCGAGCGTCATGCACTGTGGGACGCTCAGTCGTACGCCGCATGGCAGCGCCCAAAGCAAAATTCTGCGGTCACTGTGCGTGGCGCGACAACACTTGACGATATTCGCAATAGCGGTGTCTATCGGGTGCTCACAGTTGATGAAGCAATCCCCATGGCCCGAGAAGGTCGTTTGATGCTGCACCCATTGATGGGTGGACTCCATCCTGATTTTTCTTGGGAGAGCCTCGAAAGAATTGAAAAGAAAGTTTTGCCAGCTTTATAAATTCAGCGTTGACGTGTGGCAAAGACAAAACATCGATCAGTGAGTGTGCCAAGTGCGTAGCTTTCGTAATCAATACCGAAGTCTTCGTACAAGTGGCGACAACGCTCGCTCCAATCAAGAGCTTGCGGAGTTGAGATGCGATGAACGACTTGCATTACTCCACCTTCAAAGACGCGGTATTCAGCCCACGTGCCCGGGAAGTCTTTGACACATCCGATTTCAATGGTGGGAACACCACATTCCATCTGTCGGACGCGATGTCGATGAGTATGGCCTGCGGTGTAACCGATGATGTTTTGGTGTTTTGCGACAACTGCATTGAGTGCGTCACTGCTGTCTGGATTAATACCGAAGTAGCCCTGACTGCGATGACCATCGGCTTGCGCACCTGGTGTCCATTGTTGGTGATGTCCCATCACGAGTACGGGCAACTCAGTTGATGCGGCATGCTCGGCCAACCAAGTGAGTTGACCCGTTGCGATATCACCAGTTGTTTCTGTAGGAATCGCGGTGTCCATGAGGGCAACGCAGATGCCGGGCATTGCAATCCATTGGTCTTCGTCGTATTTGTGTTGACCCAAATACGAATCATGATTGCCACGGATGACATGCAACTTTTCTCCGAGTTGGCCGTAGCAGTTTTCGAATGCGGCGAATTCTTCGTCAGATCCAAAACACGTGAGATCACCTTTGACGAATATGTGCTGCGGATTTAACGCACTGATTTCAGCAACTGCGCCACGATTCATGATCTCGGGATACGGAGGTTCGCCAGGACGTGAACGTTGAATTGGTCCCTTGGGATCGTCATCAATTTTTCCGCACTCAAGTTCACCGAAATGAACATCGTTAACTGTTGCAAACGTGCTGAGCAACTCTCCGCGTGGGCGAGTAAGTGTGGTGATTTCGATTCCGTTGAACGTGTATGACGTCGATGGTGTTAACCCGTCGTACCGATACACCGACAGGCCGTCATGGATAACTACTAGATCATCAGCAACGGTCGTGATTTCCATAAGCGATTGTTAGGGACGGTCGCGTCGGGAGATGGTTGGTTTAGCCCACCATCGTCCACTGAAGCGCCACGCATTTTGCCGTGCCGCGACCACGTTTTCACCAACGACTGGACGTGGCCACAAAGCTTCGATCGCAGCCGCGATAACGACTGCTTCTTCGTCTGTTGGCGTTGGTGAAACTTGTTGACTCATAACGGCATATTGCCATGCTTGCGGCGTGGCAACTCTTCGCGCTTGGTACGCAACATCCGGAAACCAGCAACAATCTTTTGACGAGTCTCGGCGGGGTCGATGACGTCATCGATGTAACCGCGCTCGGCTGCTGCATATGGGTTGGCGTACTTCTCGGTGTACTCGGTCACGAGTTCGGCACGACGTGCAACCGGATCGGCAGCTTGTTGCAATTCACGACGATACACAATTTCAACTGCACCGTTTGGTCCCATCACTGCGAGTTCGGCGGTTGGCCATGCGTAAGAGAGATCGGAGCCAATCGACTTTGAGTCCATCACCACGTACGCTCCGCCGTAGGCCTTGCGCGTAATGATTTGGATTCGCGGAACAGTTGCTTCGCAATATGCGTAGAGCAACTTGGCTCCATGACGAATAATGCCGCCGTACTCTTGATCGACACCAGGCAAGAAGCCAGGTACGTCAACCATGGTCAGCAACGGAATGTTGAAGGCATCACACGTGCGCACAAAGCGCGCCGCTTTTTCAGCACTTTCGATGTCAAGAACACCAGCGAGGAACAACGGCTGGTTTCCAACCACGCCAACTGAATGACCATCAATACGAACAAATCCACACACAATGCTCTTGGCCCAGTGTGGGAAGTATTCAAAGAATTCACCGTCATCAACGATTGATGCAATGACTTTCTTCATGTCATAGGGCTGGTTAGGTGATGGAGGAAGAATGTCGCGAAGATCGGGGCACAAACGGTCGGGATCATCGCCAGTGTCGATGGTCGGCGGTTCTTCCATGTTGTTCTGCGGCATAAACGACATCAAGAAACGCACGTCATCAAGACACGACTTCTCATCGGTCGAAACAAATGTGGCAACACCGCTCTTGCTCGCGTGGCTCATTGCACCACCAAGTTCTTCAAGCGTTACTTCTTCGCCGGTCACGGTCTTCACAACATCTGGTCCGGTGATGAACATGTGACTGCTCTCGCGCACCATGAAAATGAAGTCAGTCATGGCGGGCGAGTACACAGCTCCACCAGCACATGGTCCGAGAATGACGGAGATCTGCGGAATCACACCACTTGATTGCACGTTGCGGTAGAAAATGCCACCGTAACTTGCGAGTGACACCACACCTTCTTGGATACGTGCACCGGCACCGTCGTTGAGTCCGATAACCGGTGCACCAACACGCAGTGCCATATCCATCAACTTGTGAATCTTCTCAGCGAACACTTCGCCAAGTGCTCCACCGAACACGGTGAAGTCTTGTGAGAAGACAAAAACCTTGCGGCCTTCGATGGTTCCCCATCCAGTGATCACACCATCTGTGTACGGGTGCTCGTCAAGACCAGCAGCGTGAGCGCGGTGGCGAGCCAACATATCGAGCTCTTGGAATGAGCCTGGATCAAGCAAGTAGTCCAGCCGTTCGCGGGCCAGCAACTTACCTTTCTCGTGTTGACGTTCTACCGAACGGGGTGACCCCGCATGGAGCGCTTGTTCTTTGCGCTGAAGAAGGTCGGCGAGCTTGTCTTGCATGGGGTTAGCACTAGTCACCCCGTGAACGATACTCGCAACTGGCTCAAGGTACCGAGGTGACGACCGTGGCTGTGACAGGTTGAATTCCGGCTGCGGGGGTCACTGCACCAGGAACCGTGGTGCCGCCAAGCGGGACAACCACGGTTGCCGGTGAACCATCAACGACGGTGGCTAACGAGGTGGTCGTGATATCGGTTCCAGTGGTCGCCGAATCGCTGGAATTCGCCATGACCGACACGGTGTAGGTCACCGATGGCAGTGGCCCGCCTGGCCCGTTGCCGGTCACGATGATTGTCCACAGGCCAGGCGCACCGAACGGGACTCCTTCGCTCATAGGAAGGCGGGCTGCCCCTTCACCATCGAGTGGGACGCTCAGGGTCACGCTTGCGGTGTTATTGGTCGGCGGATTGAACTGCACTGTGAGATCGGTCAAACCTGTTGGCGGCGAATACACATCGATACGTACTGCGTTGAGACCGACCGTGGCGGGAGTGACCTTCAGTTGAACATCAAACTCGCCACCTGATCGATCTCCGACAAAGGCGTAATTAGTGCGGTCAGATCCGGGGGGAGTCACATTGGGTGGCAAGGTTGCAACTGACCATGACGTGAAGACCAAGACCAACATGCCAATGCCGATTTCAGAGAGAACTGCTTTACGTAATTGCTTGGCTGTGCGACCACTGAGTTCGCGCTTTTTGGCTAATTGATGATTGATGAACTGTCGTGCGGCTCCACCGACATACACCATGCCGGCGACGCCAATCACTTTGACGATGATCAAGCGACCGTGACGACTCGTCAGAATTGAGCTGCCATCCATTTGGTAAAACTGCACAATTCCAGCAATAACCGTGACGCCGATGTAGATATTTGCTTGCCGTGAAAAGGTTCGAATGGCATGCATCAGATCTTCTTCGCCTGGTCCAATCAAAACCGATTGGGCCAAGAAAACCAGGCCTCCTAGCCACATACCGGCGGCCAGAACATGCACAATTCCGGCGATGGTGCCAAGAGCCGAGAAGTCGTCCATTACGCGAGTAAGCCCGAATGTCGCCATGGCTGCTGTAGGTAAGGCGAGTGAAATGATTTGTGATTGCGGATCAAAAATGCGGTCTGGTCGCAATGCAACGATTGCGCAGGCGGCAATGATGACAACGCGAAGCGCTGCCGAAATACCACTGGCGCTATGGAATAGCTCGCCCCAGCCGAGGGGAATAATTGTGCTCGTGACCGAATCACCCGAGAGCAATGATGCTCGCAACATGGCCACGACGTAGTTGCTCACTAAGGCAACGATCCATGAAATTCGCAAGAACTTGTAGGTCGCATCGTCGTTGATACCTTCGGGCCACGTCCAACGAATAAAAGCAATTCCACCGAACAGTGCAGCGAGCGAGAGATAAGCGAGAATTCGGAACAGTGCGAGGGGTCCACTCACCGGTGGAGGATCAACAGCCAAGTTGCCGCCGTCGGTGACATCGCCACCTAGATCGCCGGGATCAGCCGTAGTCGGGTCGAGGACCTCGAAGGAAAAACCGCCAGTTGCCACTTTGCCGTCGGCTTGGGGCACCGAATAGGTGACATTGCAAGTGCCGATCGGCAACGCTGCGGTCACTGTGGCGATGAGTGAAATGCCGTCTGCACCGACCGTCACGGTGCCGATAGGGGCCGGCCGACCTTCACATACTGCCTGCATAACGGCATTATTTGGAACTGCTGCACTAAAAACGGCGACGATTTGCGTGGGCGAAGTAGCAACTTTTTCGCCGTCGGCGGGACTCGAAGAAACCAACGTTGTTTCGGCCCGTACCGGCTGGGCGCCAATGAGCAGGCCAGCGCTCAGAGCGACAAATAAACCCAAGACGGCAGCTCGCAATGTACGACGAGGGCGAGTTGCAGGTGGGGTGGCAGTAGGTACAGACATGATCACCTACAACGGTAGTTCTCCGACACCTACTGAATATGGGCACTCGGGTGAAAGCGAACTTGAGAAGTCGAAGCATCGTTCGCAACACCTCACCACTACAGTCTCAAGCAATGGCTGTTCAATCTCTCTACCGCCGATATCGGCCGCAACGTTTCTCCGAACTCAAGGGTCAAGAACATGTTGTGCGCGCGCTCAAGAATGCAGTTGCCAACTCACGCGAGGGCCACGCCTATTTATTCTCTGGACCACGCGGTACGGGCAAAACCACCACCGCGCGAATTCTGGCCAAAGTTCTCAACTGTGAAAATCCACTTGATGGAGAACCATGTTGCGAATGTGGTTCGTGTTTGGCAGTACAAGAGGGCAACAGTTTTGATGTCATCGAACTTGACGCGGCAAGTAACAACGGTGTTGAAGACATTCGCGAAATAATCGCAGCAGCTTCTCTTGGATCACCCGGACGACACAAGGTCTACATCCTTGATGAAGTGCACATGTTGTCCAAGGGTGCTTCGGCGGCGCTTCTGAAAACTCTTGAAGAACCACCGTCGCATGTTGTGTTTGTTTTGGCAACAACCGACCCCGAGAAAGTCGCCGAAACAATTCGTAGTCGTACGCAACACTTGCAATTCCATTTGCTGCCAGTCGACGAACTTGAAGCCCATGTACGTTGGGTTGCGTCTGATGCCGGCATTGATATCAGCGATGAATCGATTCATGCAGTGCTTCGTCAAGGCGGTGGTTCGGCGCGTGACACGTTGTCAGCACTTGAACTCGCGGCAGCAACTGGTGGCATGGTTGATGAGGTCACGCCCGTCGACGAATTTGTTGATGCACTGATTGAGTACGACGCCGGCCGATTGTTGGCCGCCGTTGCGCACACCGTCAACTTCGGGCGTGATCCGCGCACCATTGTGAACGACTTGGTGCGACACATGCGTGATGCGTTCTTAACGCAGATGGCCCCCGAACTTGTGCAGTTGCCCGAAGATCGTGCGACTGAAGTTGCAGCACAAGCCGGCCGACTTGGCACACCGCGTATTGTCAAAGTCATCGAGACATTGGGTCTGGCAATTAACGACATGCGCAATGCACCCGACTCGCGAGTTGTTCTTGAGGTTGCATTAGTACGGCTCGTACATCGTGAATTGCAAATGGGAATTGAATCAATGTTGGCCCGAGTCGAAAGACTGGAAAAAGAACTGGAAAACCGGCCGCAAATCGCACCTGCACCAGTGAATCCATCAACGGGTCGTGCTGTTTTGGGTGGGCGAGTTGCGCAAGATCCAAGTGCGCCCGCCGTACGTCCAGTAGCCCCTGCACCAAGTGCAGCTGCAGCAACTCCTGCTCCGACAACGACACCCGAGCCTGCGCCTGCTCCCGTGCCAGCATCAACAAGCGCAATGTCAATCGCGACGGTTGTTGAAAAATGGAACGACGGTGTGATCGGCGAATTGAAAGGCATGCGTCGCGCGGTTGCTCAAATGGCCAAGCCTGTTGAACGCGATGGTCAATTAGTTCTGATGGTTGATAACGAACCGTCGGCGAAACGTGTGAATGAGTACATGCCCGATCTCTCGGCAGTCATCTTTAAGGTCGCAGGCGGCAAGTGTGCGATTGTTGTTGAAACTCGTTCTGAAGAACCGCGAGCGCCAAAAGCAAAAGTTGTTGAAGAAGTAGCCGAAGAAGAATTTGTTGACATCGAAGAAATCAAGCAGTTGCCAACCGTCTCGAATAAGGCAACCGAAACAAATTTGGCTGACGCGTTTCCTGGTTCTGAGATCCTGACTGAGGACGAATAAGAGTGGCTGCTTCGTACACCATTCCTGTACAAACGTTGATTGATCAACTTGGTCGCATGCCAGGTATCGGACCAAAGTCGGCCCAACGTATTGCCTTTCATCTGCTCAAACTTTCTGATGAAGATGTTGATCGTTTGGCATCAGCAATAACTGACGCCAAGGCACGCGTTCGATTCTGCGCGCGTTGTTTCAACTTTGCCGAAGACGAACTCTGTCCCATCTGTGCCGATCCTCGTCGTGATCCGTCGGTGTTGTGCGTTGTTGAAGAAAGTCGTGACATCATTGCTCTCGAACGCACTGGCGAATTTCGTGGTCGCTATCACGTATTGCTCGGTGTGATGAATCCCATTGATGGTGTCGGTCCCGATCAATTGAAAATTCGTGAACTCGTGATGCGTCTGTCGAATGAAGAGATCACCGAGATCATCGTGTGCACGAATCCCAATACCGAAGGCGAAGTGACGGCCTCGTACCTCAGCCGAATTTTGAAGCCCTTCAATATCCGCATCACGCGACCAGCCTCGGGTTTGCCCGTGGGTGGCGATCTTGAGTATGCCGATGAGCTCACTTTGGGCCGGGCGATCAATGGTCGCCGCGTCATCGAAGACTGAACGCTTTTCCAAAACTGTCCGCAGACGCGATCAAGGCACCAGTTCTGCAAAAGGTGCGGGCGGAAAAAGACCTGTTGCAGGACCGGTGCCCTGATATGACAGTTATGTTACAAATGTGACGCAATCATGTCAAGTATTGAGACGGGAGTTACCGTCTTTTCCATGGCAAAGCCCGGAAAAGTCACGATTTACCACAATCAGCATTGAAACAGCAGCGTCAGTGCCGTGAGCATTGCTGAGGAATTAGGCGTTGACGCCGAGATTGTTTTGTACATCAAGAATCCGCCCGACGAAGCCACATTGCGCGACATCATCTCGAAGCTGGAAGATCCCGTGACCAATCTGGTCCGTCGAGACAGCATGTGGAAGAAACTCGGGCTCGAAGAAAAAGATGCGGCGACTGAAGATCAGGTCGTGAAGTTGTTGGTGAAGCACAAACAACTCTTGCAGCGACCGATTGTGGTGACGGCAAAGAAAGCCATTGTGGGCCGACCCAAAGAAAGAATCCGCGAACTACTTTCCTAACCTCGTGATTCTGGTGAGGATTATTCTTCAAAATGAAGAAAAATCCTCACCAGAATCACGGTGAAATGTGAGTATCAGACGGTGCGGACGATGATGGCGTCGCCTTGACCGCCACCGCCACACAACGCCGCAGCACCAACGCCACCACCACGGCGACGAAGTTCGTGCAACACGGTCAACGCAACGCGGTTACCGCTCATACCAATCGGGTGACCAAGGGCAATCGCTCCACCATTGACGTTCACAATGTCGTCGCTGATTCCGAGATCGGCCATTGATGCAATACCAACGGTGGCGAATGCTTCGTTAAGTTCGAACAAGTTGATGTCGCTGACCTTCATGCCAACTTTGTTGAGTGCCTTCAAGATGGCGCGGCTTGGCTGAGTCAAGAGCGATGCATTGTCGGGACCGGCAACCATTCCGTAGCTCACGACCTGGCCGAGAGCCTTGATGCCACGATCTTTCACGAAACGCTCCGACATCATGACAACGGCCGAACCGCCGTCACTCAATTGCGAAGCGTTTGCTGCAGTAATCGTGCCGTCTTTGTCGAATGCGGGCTTGAGTCCGCCGAGACTTTCCATCGTGGTGTCGGCGCGCACGCCTTCGTCATTCGAGATCACTAACGGGTCACCCTTGCGCTGTGGAATTGAAACAGCGATGATTTCGTCAGCCAAACGACCAGCAGCAATTGCGGCTGCGGCGCGCTGGTTGCTCTTCATCGCGAGATCGTCTTGCTGCTGACGGCTGATGTTTCCAGCGGTGTAACGCTCGGTGCCAAGACCCATGAGGCATGAGTCGAATGAACACCACAAACCATCGGCGATGATGGCGTCTTTGAGTTCGGTGTTGCCGTAACGGAAACCACCACGTGCACCCGAAGCGATGTACGGAGCATTAGTCATCGACTCCATGCCACCAGCAATCACGATGTCGGCGTCGCCGGCCTGAATCATTTGGTCGGCAAGGTAGATCGAGTTCAAACCTGACAAGCACACTTTGTTGACATTGATGGCGGGAACGCTCATCGGAATGCCAGCCTTGACGGCAGCCTGACGGCTCGGGACCTGACCCTGACCAGCCATCAAAACTTGGCCCATGATCACATGGTCAACTTCGTTCGGAGAAACTCCGGCACGCTCAAGAGCGGCCTTGATGGCAATGCTGCCAAGATCGGCGGCACTGAAAGAAGCGAGTGCTCCGCTCATCTTGCCAATTGGCGTACGGGCTCCAGCGACGATGTATGAACCGGCCATGATGGACTCTCTTTCGTAAGGCGTTCTTGGGTGACGCATTTGTCAGATCTCTATTGTGTCGCCAAAGTGCCCCCAGAACCTACTCCTGAGTAACATCGGCGCATGGAAAAGATCCTTGACGCCATCATGAGCGGTGCCGATAGCGCAACTATCGGAGCCCTCAGCATTCCCGACAATTACCGAGCCGCCCATATTTTGGCGAGCGAAGCAAATATGTGGGAAGGCGTGGCATCAGAGAAGAAAGACCCGCGCCAAAGCGTGCACGTGGGCGATGTCGCCACACCCGAATTAGCCCCCGATGAGGTGTATGTCGCAGTGATGGCGAGCAGCATCAACTTCAACACCGTGTGGTCAAGTATTTTTGAACCAGTGTCAACCTTTGGTCCAATGAAGCGCCTCTCGCGTGAGAGCGATTGGGCTAAGCGCCACGATCAGCCGTATCAAGTAATTGGTAGCGACGCTTCGGGTGTCGTTGTCAAGGTTGGTTCAGCTGTGCGCATGTGGAAGCCTGGCGATCACGTGACCGTGCATTGCAATCACGTTGACGATCAAGACAACACCGCGCATAACGATTCGATGATGGCCGCGAATCAGCGCATTTGGGGATACGAAACGAACTTTGGTGGTTTGGCCGATCTTTCAGTTGTTAAGGCCAATCAATTGATGCCCAAGCCCGCGCACCTCACTTGGGAAGAAGCAGCGGTTAACGCATTGTGTAATTCAACGAGTTATCGCATGTTGGTCAGTCGCAACGGTGCTGCCATGAAACAAGGTGATGTCGTTTTGATTTGGGGTGCCACCGGTGGCATTGGTGCGTATGCGACTCAATATGTCTTGAACGGCGGAGGCATTCCGGTGTGTGTCGTCAGTAGTGACGACAAGGCACAAATTTTGCGCGATATGGGTGTTGAGCACATCATCAATCGCAAGACCGCGAACTACAAGTTCTGGAAAGACGAACACACTCACGACGAAAGTGAATGGCGTCGTCTCGGAACCGATATTCGTGATCTCGCCGGCGAAGACCCCGACATCGTTTTTGAACACCCTGGTCGTTCAACTTTCGCTGCATCGATTTATGTTGCCAAGCGTGGTGGCACAGTGGTGACATGTGCGGCTACCAGTGGCTTCATGATGGAATTCGACAACCGCCACTTCTGGATGCGACTCAAGAATCTTGTCGGTAGTCACTTCGCTAACTACCAAGAAGCGTGGCAGGCCAACCGCCTGTTGGCCAAGGGCATGATTCATCCGGTGCTGAGCCAGACCTTTGACTTGAATCATGTTGGTGAAGCTGCGTACCAAGTGCATAACAACATGCATGAGGGCAAGTTGGGCGTCTTGTGTCTGGCTCCAGAACGTGGTCTTGGTATCACCGATCCGGCGTTCCGCGCCAAAGTTGGCGAAGCCAATATCACCCGATTCCAGCGCGCCTGATCTTTCGTGGCATTGTGTTGAGATGATTCTCACCGAAATCGACCACGTCGCTATTGCCGTCAAAGACCTCGAAGCCGCCATTGATTATTACAAGCGGGCCTTTGGTGCCGAAGTAGATCACCGCGAAATCGTTGAAAGCGATGGCGTTGAAGAAGCGTTGTTGAAGGTCGCCGAAAGCTACATACAACTGTTGACGCCAACTCGCCCCGACAGTCCCGTTGCAAAAGCGATTGAAAAGCGTGGCGAAGGCCTTCACCACATTGGTTACCGAGTTGCCGATTGTGGCGCTGCGTTGAATGCGATGTTGGCCGCTGGTGCAACCGCGATCGACAAGGCACCTCGTCCAGGTAGCCGTGGAACCACCGTTGCGTTCATCCACCCCAAGGGCAGTTTCGGAACCTTGATCGAACTCGTTCAGGAGTAATAATCAGTCGGCTTGAAGTAACAAGCCTTTGAGGTATTCCGATTCGGGGAAGTGCAAGTGCACCGGATGATCAACTGGCTGACCAAGTCGGCGAATAATTCGTAGATCACGCTTCGCGTCAACGGCTGCTCCGGCAACAACCTTCTGGAACAAATCTGTATCCATTGACTGTGAACACGAGAACGTCATCAATTTGCCGCCAGGTGCGAGCAACTTGATACCAACCAAGTTGATGTCCTTGTACTTACGGGTGGCACGCTCAATATGTTTCGCGCTTGCCGAATACTTCGGTGGGTCAAGAATGATCAAGTCGAACTCGGCGCGGCGATCGCGCATACGACGAAGAACTTCAAAGGCATCACCTTCGATGACTTCACCCACGTCAACGCCGTTTAATTCGGCATTCTGTTTTGCTAACTCAAGTGCGGGGCCAGAAGACTCAACGGTAGTGACCGAGGCTGCGCCATTCTTGGCCGCAACAATTCCGAATGAACCGGTGTAACCAAACACATTCAGCACTCGAAGTCCTGGCGCTAGTGAGGCCACCAACTTTCGCGAATCGCGTTGGTCAATATAGAAACCAGTTTTGTGTCCTTCTTCAACATTGACGATGTACTTCTCGTTACCTTCAATGGCGTAGATCTTTGCAGGCAAGACGCCAGCAGCAAGTCCGTTACGCACGGTGAGACCTTCGCGTTCGCGATCGGCACCTTCACTTCGTTCGTACACACACGTGATTCCTTCAACCTTCATGAGAGTTGAAACCACGGCGTCGCGCCAACGTTCGATTCCGACGCTGTTGATTTCCATCACCGCAACTTCGCCGTAGCGATCGACGGTTAAACCTGGTAATCCATCAGCATCGCCAAAGATCAAGCGACATGTATGAGTGAGTTCAGGGTTGACGTTACGTTGCGCAACGGCCTTGTTGATGGTCTCGGCAATAAAGCCCGCGGTAATTTCAACATTGGGATCAAATGACCACACCCGAGCGCGCAAAGCAGAGAACGGACTGTATGAAGCGGTGGCGAGTTCGGTTCCGTTAGCCGCAATGATGCGAACGGTGTCGCCGGGCTGCGGATCTCCATCAACTTTGGCAACCGCACCACTGAGAATCCACGGGTGACCGCGTTTCAAGCTGCGATCGCGATCGGCTTTGAGATGCAGTGAGGCTGAAGGTTCGATTGTCATTGCCTAGAGGGTACGACCTTGAGAAGCCTTGACGCGTTCTTGACAATACAGATATTTAGTCCAGCGTGTCTTTGCCGATATCAAAAGCGTCATTCACCGTCTTCAATTGAAAGGAAAAAACATGAATATCAACAAAGAAACAATGCAGGCTCGCCGAGATAAGGGATTCACCCTCGTCGAATTGCTGATCGTCGTCGTGATCTTGGGCATTTTGGCAACCGTGACGGTTTTCGCCGTTCGCGGCATCACTGACAAGGGTCAAGAGAGCGCCTGTGACACCGATAAGCGAGTCATGGAAACAGCCGTCGAAACCTGGTACGCCGATCAGTCGGCCACAACCGTTGGTGATCCCACCGAAGCCGGTTTGGTGACCGCCAAGTTCTTGCGCTCAGAATCAACGTTGTATGACGTGGGTGTTGCTGGTGCAGTGAATCCTCAAGTTGGCGGAGCTTGCGTCGCCTAATTCAGTCCATATCAGCGTCAACAAAAAGGCCGGCCCGCAAGGGCCGGCCTTTTTATTAACGATATTTCAATTAGCTATTAACCAGTTGTGAACGCTGCGTGGCGATCTGGGTGACAACTTCTTTGGGATACGCACTCTGACTGCAGGCATCGGCCTGAGTGATATGGCCAGCAATGACCAACCGCGCCAAATCCATCTCGAGGGTTTGCATTCCTTCGTTTTGACCAGTGCTGATGACGTTACGCATCTGTCGGGTTTTGCCTTCGCGCAATAAGTTGCGCACCGCGTCATTGACCATCAGCGCCTCATAGGCAGCGACACGTCCACCATGTTCGGAAGCAATGAGCCGTTGGCTGATGATTCCTTGTAATGACCCCGCAAGTTGAATCTGAATCTGATCACGGCGCTCGGCCGGAAATACGTCAACAATTCGGTCAAGAGCTTGCGAAGCATCGTTGGTGTGCAACGTTGCGAAAACAAGGTGGCCAGTTTCGGCAAGTGTGAGGGTGATGGCAATCGATTCAAGGTCACGCATTTCGCCCAACAAAATCACATCAGGGTCTTCGCGTAATGCTGACCGCAAACCGTCTTCAAACGAATTGACATCAGTGCCAACTTCACGTTGGTTGACCAACGATCGCTTATGAGTGTGGACAAACTCAACTGGATCTTCGATGGTCAAGATGTGACATGCTCGATCACGATTGATCTGGTCAATCATTGCGGCCAGTGTCGTGCTCTTACCAGAACCAGTTGGCCCAACGACCAAAACTAAACCGTATGGAGCGTTGAGTAGCCGTGTACATGCGGCTGGGGCTCCGAGTTCGTCGAGAGGACTGATGCGGTGGGGGACCACACGAAGTGCGAGTGCCATGCAACCACGTTGACGAAATGCGTTGGCGCGAAAGCGACCAACACCATTGATGCCGAAAGAAAAGTCAACCTGGTGGTTGTGCTCAAACTCACTGGCCTTGGCTTTGTCAAGAAGACTGCCGATCATCCGATCAAGTTCGGTGGCATTGAGTTCGCTCGTACCTTCAATCGGAATCAGGTCTCCGCTCTGACGCACCATGGGAGGTCGGCCCATCGTGAGATGCAAGTCGGATGCCGAAGCACTGACGGTAGCTCTCAAGAGTCTGTCGAGTTCTGGGTCAATGTTGAGTTGAGTAAACGAAGTCATCGCTAGTGTCCTTTGTTAATGATTTGCGCGAACGGCATCGACATTGCGACACCGGTGTTGTGGGTTGCTCTTGTCATGGGTCTGTTAATTGGTTCGTTCTTGACAGTGGTCATTGATCGAGTTCCGCGTGGAG
Source organism: uncultured Actinomycetes bacterium (assembly GCA_903872155.1). GTDB lineage: Bacteria > Actinomycetota > Acidimicrobiia > Acidimicrobiales > Ilumatobacteraceae > Casp-actino8. The sequence continues at coordinate 70,619 of CAIQJP010000092.1, forward strand.
CGTCGGTCGTTCAACCGGGATCGGCTTGCGGATCGTGTGGACTTGAACTCGGTCCACTTGATTTGGTGCCCGTGCTGTCGTGGATCGTGTTGCGCGGCAAATGTCGCAGGTGTCGCCAACCCATAGGCATTGAACCAATTGTCGTCGAGATTGTGACGGCCGTTCTTTTCGTCTTGATGGCAATTCATTTTGAGCGCAGTGTTTTGGTTGCAGCATTTTGTGTTTTTGCGGCTGGCCTCACGGGCTTGACCGTCATTGATCTGAAAACTCAACGTTTGCCCCGCGAAGTGTCGTACACCGTGATGGCTTTGGGCGCGCCTCTGTTGGTGATTGCTGCATTGATTGACAATGAGCCACGACGTATTTACATGGCGTTGTTTGGTGCAGCCATTTCTCTTGCTGCCATGGGTGCTTTGTATGCCGTCAGTCGAGGCGGGCTTGGTGATGGAGATGTACGACTCAGTCCGTTGCTCGGAATGTACTTGGGATGGTTGAATCCAGGTCTTGCACTGGTCGGGCTGTTCTACGGATTCATTCTTGGTGCAGTTATTGGAGTCGTGATGATGATCATTGGTAAGGCTGGACGCCGAACGCAATTGCCGTTCGGACCATTCCTGGCGGCCGGATCGTTCGTCGCAATTTTCTACGGACAAAATCTCATCGACATGGTGTTGGGACACTGAACTCAACGAGTTCATCACGCACCATCCTTCACTCCACCAAGAACTCCGTACATCGCCGATACAAGAGCGACGGCGACAAAGCCGACCATTAAGCCCACACCAATGATCATGATTGGTTCAAACATGGTGGTGAAGCGTTTGATGCGCACTTCAAGTTCGGAGTCGAAGTACTCACTTGCTGCTGCAAGCTGTTCGTCAAGGGTTCCGGTCTCTTCACCAACCTTGAACATTTGCTTGGCAGCACCCGGAAAGAGGTTGGTGGCAGCTAATGGCCCTGAGAATCCCGATCCGCGGAGCATTTCCTCGCGAGCTATTTCGAGACGTTCGCGATACACCGTGTTGGCTGTTGCTTCAGTCGTTGTTTCCATTCCATCGGGAAGCGGCACGCCGGCGCGAACCATTGCGCCAAGAATGCGACAGAAGCGTTCAAGAATGGCGTATTCAATAATTCCTTTGACAACCGGAATCTTGAGGATGGCGCGGTCTTTGAATCGTTGTCCTTTATCGGTCTTGATCATCCAAATGGCCAAGGCGATGATGCACATGAAAAAAGTGATCGGTATGTAAATGAGATCAGTGAAAAGCGATGCAACTGCTAACAACATGCGTGTCGGTAGTGGAAGGTCGGCATTGAGTTCAGCAAAGAGAGGTTTGAATTTTGGCAATACATATCCGGCCAAGATCACAACGGTGACAACGGCCATCACCATCACGACGCCGGGGTATGACAAAGCACTCACAACTTTTGAACGTGTCTCTATTTCTCGGTTGAGATAGGCCGACAAACTGTCAAGAGTTTCATCAAGGCGTCCGGTGAGTTCGGCGCTGTGCAAAATACCGACGTAATAGTTCGGGAATACTTGCGTGTGCTTGGCAGCAGCCATTGAAAGCGTTCCGCCGTTACGGAGTTCTTCGATCATTGCGGTGATGGCTCGACGCAATGCGGTGTCTTGAGTTTCATCACCGATGGTCTCAAGTGCGGTCGTAATCGGAATACCCGCACGAACAAAAACCGCGAGTTGACGCGTGAAGTGCATCAACTCTTTCTTCTTGACTTTTTCTTTGGTGAGTTCAAATTGAAGAAGTCCGCGCTTCTCGGCCAATTTGGTGGGATAAAGATCTTGGCTTAAAAGATGTGCGCGGGCATCGCCGATGCTGTCGGCTTTCGTGTCACCTTCAATCGTGAGACCTTCATTGTTGATCGCGCTATAGGCAAACTTCGGCATCAATGTTCCAGTCAGGCCACGTACAAAGTTCTGATGACTTCGGCAACGGTGGTGATATCAGAATCAACGAGATTGATTGCTTCGGCGATCATGGGTCGCATACCTTCATCAATTGCCAACTGACGTACTCGTTCAGTGGTCGCATGTTCAACAATCAGTTGGCGAATAGCAGGTGAAAGTTTAAGAAGCTCGTAGACGCCGATGCGATCGCGGTACCCAGTCTGTGAACAATCTTGACAACCAACTCCATGGAAGAAAAGTGCCTTTTCGCTCTTGGGAAGATGATGATGAAAGAGAGCCATCTCTTCGGCATCTGGTTCATATGGCTGTTTGCATGAATCACAAATACGTCGCAACAAACGTTGGCCGATGACACCCATGACCGATGAAGCAATGAGGAATGCTTCAATACCCATGTCAAGCAATCGATGTAGTGCAGCCGCGGCATCGGTGCCGTGAAGTGATGACAACACGAAGTGGCCAGTGAGTGCTGATTGAACGGCAATACGCGCGGTGTCGGCATCGCGAATTTCGCCAACCAAAATCACATCCGGGTCTTGGCGCAACAATGCCCGAAGTCCAGTTGCAAAGGTGAGGCCAGCTTGCTCGTTGGTTTGAACTTGGTTGATTCCTGGAAAGACGTATTCAACAGGATCTTCAATCGTCGTGACATTTTTGCCAATGTCATTGATTTCCATGAGTGACGCATACAAAGTGGTTGTTTTTCCTGCTCCGGTTGGACCAGCACAAATCACCATGCCAAATGGTGAGCGAACCATTTGCGAGTACATCTCGTGAGTGTCGTGTGGCATTCCGAGTTCACTGAGACCAATAGTTGAACGTCGCTTGTCGAGAAGTCGCATCACGAGTTTTTCGCCGAAGACTGTCGAAACGGTGGCGACGCGTACATCGACTTCGCGTCCATCAACTGTTGTTGAGAATTGACCGTCCTGTGGTCGGCGGCGTTCAACGATATTCATGCCCGCCATGATCTTTAAGCGGCTCACCAAACTTGAGTGCATATGTAGGGGGAGTTTTTGTGCTTCAACCAAGTTGCCATCAATGCGATAACGAATACGCAAGATGTCATTGAGTGGCTCAATATGAATGTCTGAAGCTCGGTCGCGCAAACCCTGACTGACCAGTGACGTCACCATCTGAACGACTGGGCCGTCGTCATCGGTGGCGACATTTGAATGTTCGGCAACCCGTGCCTTTGTCGAGACGTCAGCGACTACTTGGTCTTTAGGAGATGCAGATGCTTTGGTCGCCGATCGATTGAACACGGGTGTCTATCGGACTGGATCGACCCCACCTCAACCAGGGGGATGGCTTCTTAACAATCCCTTGACGTTCAGAACAGGAGGGATTGTCTCTAAATAGGCGTATAGTTAGGCGTATGCCAAGGATTCAACTGTATTTGCCTGACGATCTGTTCCAAGAGGTTAAATCTCGCCGTCTTCCCGCATCCGAAATACTGCAGGTCGCGGTGAGGGCTGTCGTTGAACGTGAAAAATCTCGTGAAGGTTTAGAGCATTACATCCGTGAACTCGAAGAAGAAATCGGCAGTCCATCTGACGAACAAAACGCACGAGCAGATGCGATCGTTCGCAACATCCAACTACACCAACTTCAGCAAGCTGGTTGAACATGATTGTTTTGGACAGCGGTGGAATTTCGAAACTTGCTGACCGATCACTTGATTCGTTGGCACTACTTAAACGACTGATTGCTTTGAATGACGTCATGCTTGTGCCGTCGCCAGTTGTTGTTGAATGCCTGCACGGAAATTCTCCCAAAGATGCACCGGTCCTTCGATTCCTTCAAAAATGTGTCATCGAGGAAGTTCTACGAATGAGTACGGCACAACGTGCTGCTGAACTGAGGAGAATGTCTGGTCATGGGTCTGCGGTCGATGCCATCGTCGTTGCATTCGCTGAACCAGGTGGAACTGTTATCACAGGGGACCAAGTTGATATCGAGAATCTGGCTGCTCATGCAAGCAGGGTGCATGTAGTCGCCATTTGAACTAGGCGTGTTAGGCGGCGAGGCGCGGGGCAACGATGCCGGCGATGGCTGCAAATTGCAGACCTGCGGCAACCACAGTGAAGGCGTGAAAGATCTCGTGGAAACCAAAAACCTTGGGCCACGGATTAGGTCGTTTGGTGGCTAGCGCGATTGCCCCAAGTGTGTAACAAACTCCGCCACCAAGGATGAGGGCAAAACCGAGATGGCCGAGACCGCGCCACAAAGCAGGCAACGTCACAATCGCTGACCAACTCACAACCATGTAACTACCACCGTGCCAAACAGTTGGCACATTGGGTAACCAATGAATCGCGATACCGATGAGCGATCCACCCCACACTCCAACAAGCACAGCCCATCTGGTCCAACCGTCAAGACACAACACTGCAACGGGCGTATATCCACCAGCGATCGCTAGGAAAATTGCCGAGTGATCAAAACGTTGCATGAGAGCTTTGGCTTTAGGTTTCCAGGGCACTCGGTGATAGGTCGCCGACACGCCGAACATTGTTGCTGTGCCAACGACGTACAGGATCAAGGAGAGCAAAAGATTGAAGGGAAGATTCACCGCGATCAATAAGACGGTGCCAAGTATCACCATGATCGGAAATGACACTAAATGCGACCAGCCCCGTAAGAGAGGTCGAATTGCTGGGTCATCTGCTGTCTTCACCTATTCATTCTGACCTACTCAGGCAGAAAAGTGTGGGCAGTTCACCACTACGCTTTTAGGTAATGAGCACAAGGGAAGTCTGGACATGATCGTTCATCTCGTTGACGGAACATACGAGTTATATCGCCAGCACTATGGCCAAGCGGTGCGATCATCAACACCTGCACCTAATGCCGCAACGATTGGTGTTTTAAACTCGACAATGCAACTGCTCACCGAAGGCGCTACGTATATCGGTGTCGCAAGTGATCATGTCATCGAAAGTTTTCGCAACGACTTGTGGGCTGGTTACAAAACAAGTGAGGGCATGGAGCCCGAAATCTTGGGACAGATTCCGATTATGGAAGAAGCACTGCGCGCCATGGGTGTCACCGTGTGGCCGATGGTTGAGTACGAAGCCGATGATGCTCTTGCATCGGCGGCAGCTGTTGCAGATGCCGATTCGCGCGTGACCCAAGTGCAGATCTTGAGTCCCGATAAAGATCTTGGTCAATGTGTGAAGGGCACGCGCGTTGTACAGATTGATCGCCGCAAAATGGGCAAGGGCGAAAACGGATTGGTTGATGAAGCAGCGGTGCTTGAAAAATTCGGTGTCCCACCTTCGGGTATTGCTGATTATCTCGGACTCGTTGGCGACACTGCCGATGGTTTCCCGGGCCTCTTAGGTTGGGGTGCGAAATCTGCAGCTTCAGTCTTGGCGCGCTACGGACGCATTGAAGATATTCCTGATGCAGCCGGCCAATGGGATGTACCCGGTCTACGCGGTGCCGCCAAGTTGGCGACTGTCCTCAGCGAAAATCGTGACTTGGCGTATCTCTTCCGTCGTATTGCAACCACGATCAACGATGTCCCAGTTGGCAAAGTTGATGATTGGCACTGGAGCGGTCCAACCCCTGAATTTGCCGACTTTTGTGCCGACCTCGGAATCCCGCGACTAGCTGAAAAGGCTGCTGGTCTCGCTCGGTCCCGAGGCAGGTAGTCTTGCCCCTGCAACATTTGGCTCCTGTCGAGTGTGGTGACGGTCGGGTCCTGTGCAACGGGTTCCCGTGAATCAGGTCAGGACCGGAAGGTAGCAGCCTTCAGCGGATTCGCTCGTGTGCCGCAGATCGCCTGGCCGCCACCACACCTGGCAGGAACCCGATGTTGTCACCCTGGAAGGGTGCGAGAGCGGCCGAATCGGCACGCTTGGAAAGCGTGTGAGGTGCAAGCCTCCGTGGGTTCGAATCCCACCCCTTCCGCCATGCCAGTGAACGACAGTTACATCGAGGCAATGAATGCGGCCCTTGATCAGGCGCGTGATGCGCTCAATCACGATGACGTCCCCGTCGGTGCGGTTGTTTTGCACGAGGGCAAAATTATTGCGGCACGCCATAACGAACGCGAGAATTTTCAAGACCCCACAGCTCATGCTGAAATTTTGGCTTTACAAGATGCCGCAAAGCACCTTGGTCGTTGGCGGCTTGATGACTGCACTTTGGTGGTCACGCTCGAACCTTGTGTGATGTGTGCCGGCGCTTTATTGAATTCGCGAATCGGCTCGTTGGTCTATGGGGCTGCCGACCTGAAGGGTGGGGCAACGGCCAGTTTGTACAACGTGTCAGCCGATCCACGACTGAACCACAACTTCCCAGTGACGCACAACGTTTTGGCCGCCGAGTCGGCTGCTTTGCTCGAGCAGTTCTTTGCCTCACGCCGATAACCTCGGATATCGGAAGGGTGCCCGAGTGGCCTAAGGGACACGCCTCGAAAGCGTGCGACGTGCAAGCGTCCGTGGGTTCAAATCCCACCTCTTCCGCCAGAGATATCAGCAGTCGAGTTCACCATCGGGTGCTTGTAAGTCGATGAGATAATTGTCGACCGCGTCGTTCACGCACGAGTTGAGGCCGTAGCCGGTGTGTTGATCGGCAGTCACCACAATTAAGCGACCTTCTTCAAGTGCTTTGACCATATTGCGCGTGCTGTCGAGCGGGGTTGCCGGATCACCCGTTGTGCCGATGACAACTATTGGTCCAGCACCAGCGCCAGTGATGTTGATGCGTGGGTCAAGAGCCTTTGGCCAAAACGTACAGGTGTAATCGCCGGTGGTACCTGGAGAAAACCTTGGTGCGTTGGCTTGATACTGCGGAACTAATGCATCGGCCTCTTCAATCGATTTACGTTCAGGGCTATCGGCACACAAAATATTGAGGAATGCTTCAAGTTCATTTCCGTAAGTTCCGTCTGGCTGACGTTGAAAGTATTCGTCGTAGAGAGCCAGCAAACCATTGCCATCGCCACCTTGAGCAGAGGCGAGTGCGACCTCGAGAGTGCTCCAATACGAATCGGAATACATAGCTTCTGAAACGGCAGTGAGTGCCATGCCACGTGTGAGATCAGGTCGACCCGATGATGTCGCAATGGGATTCTCATCAAGTTGAGCCATCAGGTCATCGAACGCACCCTCCGCATTTCCACCGTTGTAAAAAGCACAACTCGAATCAGCCGAGCAGTTGGCCAAGAACGTGGAAATTGAATCTTCAAAACCCTTATTTTGTTGCAATACGCTTAACAGTTCGTCGGCGTTGGGGTCTGATGCGCCGTCCAAGACTGCGGCGCGAACGGTGCTGGGAAACATTGTGGTCCAGGTAGCACCAAGTTCGCTGCCATACGAAAAACCGAAGTAACTAATTTTGTCTTCACCAAGTGCACGGCGAATCATGTCCATGTCCCGCGCGACATTGTTGGTTCCTGCGTACGGAAGTATGTCGCCGCTCTTATCAAAACAATCTTTGGTGAATTCTTCAGAAGAAGCGACACTGTCGGCGCGCTCTTGAGGAGTGTCAGGCGTGATGTCGCCCGAAGCAAAGAAGTGGTCGTAATCATCGGTGCAATCGATTGCCGGAATTGATTGACCTGTACCGCGAGGGTCCCAACCGATGATGTCAAATGAACTAAGAATCGCTTGCGAGTAAATATTGTCAGCCGCCTCTGCTAAGTACGAACCACCAAATCCCGGGCCACCTGGGTTCACCAGTAGTGAACCAATTCGGGCATTGGCATCGGTGGCCGCATGCTTGACGACATAAAGAGAGGTGGTCTTTGACTTGACATCGGCATAGTTGATCGGAACGTCGACGTAGCCACATTCAAGACCGTCACCGCATGAGTCCCAAGAGATCGTTGGAGTTGCGAAATCTGACGTTGAGTAGGTCGTATTTGAGTTGACATTAGAAGTGTCGGGCGAATCAGTTGTAGGTGCATCAGACGTTGCAGTATCACTGACGGCAGTGTCTTGACTGACAACTTCAATATTTTCGCTACTACTGCAAGCAGTCGCTGCAAACCCGAAGGCAATGAAAATAGCTAATGCTGGGGAGAGAGATCGTTTCACCTCTTCAGAGTAGATGAAAAGCGAGTGTCGTATGAGTCGTTAACAGGTTGTTACGTCAGGGCCGTCAGACAGGGTGAGTAAGTAGTCGTCGACGATTTTGGTAACACACTGATCGGTGCCATACGTGGTGTGTTGTTCGAGTGGGCTAATCACTAATCGAGCATGACCAAGAGCCGACACCATATTTTTCGTACCCTCTAATGGCGTGGCAGCGTCACCAGTACTACCAACCACGACTATCCGGTTATTTGTCTTTGCCTGAACTGTCACTCCGCCTCTCGGAGCTATTTTCCAATTCGAGCAGATCAACATTTCTTGGATCCAACCAGCACCGAGTCGTGGCGCAACTGATTTAAGTTCATCAGCGAGATTAAGCACCTGTTCGGTTGTTACGTTTTGGTCGCGATCGAGGCAAGTAATTCCAAAATAAGCATCCAGAGAGTCATCAACTTGCCCAGCGCTGTTGCGCCCGAAATATTCATCAAACAAAATCAACAAGGGTTGGCCATCACCTAGATCTGCGGCTGAAAGTGCATTTTCTAATTGTGACCATTGAGAGTCGCTATACAAAGTGTCAGCGATGCCCGTCTGGGCGACCCCCTGATTTGTCGGTATTCGACCGTCGTCATTGGCAATTGGAGTTATGTCAAGAGAAAGCATGATGCGATCAAACGCTTCTTCGGCTGATTCACCGACTTTCATAAATGAGCACCGTGATGCATCACAATTGTCGAAGAACGCATTCAAAGAGTCTTCAAAACCACTGGCTTGAAGAACGAGGTCGTCGACATAACTCTTCGTAGGGTCAATGGCCGCATCAAGTACGGCCGCGCGAACTGTCTCTGGAAAAAGTGTCGCCCACGTCGCACCAAGTTTTGTGCCGTAAGAAAAACCCATATAAGAGATTTGTTCTTCGTTGAGCGCTCGTCGGAGTACGTCCATGTCACTTGCGGCATCAACTGTGCTCACGTAAGGAAGAGAATCACCGCTTCGAGTCATACACGCCGAAGCAAAGGCATCAGCTCCAGTCACGAGCTGGTTTTTTTCGGTGGCGTCATCAGGCGATGGATCGAGGCCGAAGTAGTCGTCCATGTTGTCAACGCAGTCAATATGCGGATCGGATTGGCCAACTCCTCGTGGATCCCAGGCGACGATGTCAAAGCGGTCAATGATCGATTTGCTAAATATTTGATCGGCGTAAGCAACGAAATCGAGAGCAGATGCACCGGGTCCACCTGGGTTAATAAGCAACGTGCCGATGCGTTCACTTTGCTTACTTGCCAGATGCCGTGTCACTGGAAGTGTGAAAGTTCCGAGGCTTGGGTTTTCGTAGTTGAACGGCACTTCAAAACTTGCGCATTCAAGTCCGCCTTCGCAGTCGTCCCATTGCAGAGTTGTTGACCAATCGCGCACTGCCACAATGTTCTGCTGATGTGCTTGAGTCTCGGGTGAAACACCATCGCTACAAGCGACAACGGAGACTATGAGAAGAATCCCCAGCCACGCCCGATGAACCATAGGGTCAAAGGTAGCCTGCATCGTTATGCGTATGGGACCTCACATGATGATGCCAGGAGACTCCGAGGCAGTGAAAGGTCGAAAGATTGACCGGACATCAGTGTCTCGGGTGTGGGTTTTCGCTCGTCCATACAAGGCGGCAATTATTGGATTTCTGCTGTCAATCATTTTTGCTTCGGCAGTTGGCCTTGTTCCTCCTTTCGTTTTTCGCTCAATCATCGATGAAGCCATTCCTTCAGACAATCGTGGGCGCATTTGGTTCTTAGCAATGTTGGCGGTGAGTGCGGCCATCTTTGACGCAGGTTTGGCTATCGCTCAGCGTTGGTATTCGGCGCGTATTGGTGAAGGTCTCATCTACGACCTTCGTGTTGCACTATTTGACAAGGTTCAGCGAATGCCCGTTGCATTCTTTACTCGTACTCAAACTGGTTCTTTGATTAGTCGACTCAATAATGACGTGGTTGGTGCACAGTCCGCAGTGACCTCAACCCTTGGAAGTGTTGTCAGCAATGTCGTCGTTCTGGTGATGACTTTGGGTGCAATGTTCACACTCGAATGGCGACTGACACTTCTGTCACTGATTGTGTTGCCGGTCTTTGTGATTCCAGCGAAGCGAGTTGGTCAGAGATTGCAAACCATTGCTCGTGAACAAATGGGCCTTAATGCGCAAATGAATACACAGATGAACGAACGCTTCAATGTGTCGGGTGCACTGCTCGTCAAATTGTTTGGACGTCATCAAGGAGAAGTTGATGCATTTAGTGGGCGAGCCGCCCGCGTTCGTGACATTGGAATTTTGTCGGCCTTGTACGGCCGAGTGTTTTTTGTTGCACTTGGTTTAGTCGGGGCACTTGGTGCGGTCGCGATTTATGGAATCGGTGCACAACTTGTTGTTTCTGGAAACATCACCCCAGGAACTTTGGTCGCCTTGGCCACCTTGGTTGGTCGGGTCTATCAACCTCTCACCGGGCTCACTAATGCTCGCGTTGATCTGTTGACATCCTTCGTCAGTTTTGATCGAGTCTTTGAAGTTCTCGATGCACCGGTCTCAATTGTTGATAAGCCTGGTGCCATTGATCTTGTGAACCCTCGTGGACGAATTGAATTTGACCATGTGACCTTCCGTTATCCGCCGGCCCGAGAAGTTTCGGTGCCGTCTCTTGAAATGCCCGGTGCTCCTTCGGGTGACCCTGATGTTGATGTCTTGCATGACATCTCACTCGTGATTGAACCTGGCGAAACAATTGCGATTGTCGGTTCTTCGGGTTCGGGTAAGAGCACGCTTGCGTCGTTGTTGCCACGCCTCTATGACGTAACCGCAGGATCACTCAAAATTGACGGACATGATGTTCGCGATTTAACAGGAACATCTTTACGTTCGGCAATTGGTGTTGTCTCACAAGATCCTCATCTGTTTCACGAGAGCATGGAATCAAACTTGCGGTACGCCAAGCCCGATGCCACAACAGAAGAGATTGAAGATGCGTGTCGTGCCGCACGAATTTATGACACCATTGCAGCACTACCGGACGGTTTTGCAACAATTGTTGGCGATCGCGGTTATCGCATGTCGGGTGGAGAAAAGCAACGTTTAGCGATTGCACGTTTGCTCCTCAAAGATCCAGCAATGATGATTCTCGACGAAGCCACCAGTCATTTAGATAATGAAAATGAAGCCCTCGTTCAAGATGCACTTGATGATGCGCTGAAAGGTCGAACCGCAATCGTGATTGCTCACCGTCTGTCAACGATTCGTGACGCTTCACGAATCGTTGTTATTAACGACGGCCGCATTGTTGAGCAAGGTTCGCACGATGAATTGATGGCGCTTGAAGGCGCCTACGCTCGCCAGGTACGCGCCGGCGAAACAGTGATTGACTAGCGGCGAGACTGAGCGCCACGAATCAATGACCCGTTGAGTGCTCCAGTATGTTCGCCATCAACAAAAGAAACAATTCCGTTCTTGATGGTGTAGCGATATCCGGTTGCAGTCTGCATTAAGCGACGACCACCAGCGGGTAGGTCATGAACGATGCGCGGTGGGGGAGTTCCGAGAATCGACATGTCAATGACGTTGATATCAGCTTTATAGCCTGGGGCAATCACGCCACGATCAAGCAACCCGACATGATGTGCGGTGCGTTGAGTGATGTGGTTGACCATAAATTCAAGTGGCAGCTTCTCACCACGCGTGCGGTCTTTTGACCACAACGCAAGTGCAGTTGTTGTAGCGCTACCGTCGCTGATCGCACCGCAGTGTGCGCCGGCATCACTGAGACCGATGACGGCATTCTTACGCAGCAACATTTCGCGCGTATCGTCAAGGTTGCCATGGGCAAAGTTGAACAGTGGCATGTACAACAAACGATTGCCATCATCTTCAATGAGCAAATCGATGACGAACTCAACAACGCCACGACCCTGCGCAGCAGCGCGAGCGGCCACTGAATCTTCAGGGGCTGGTTCGTAGTTGACAGGATTTTCCATGGGGTACAACTTGTGGAAGCCGCCGAACATCTCGCCAGCCATTCCTTCAATGCGGGCAAGTGCAACGGCGTGTTCGGCAACGATGCGCGCTTTGCGTTCGGGATCGCGCAACGCCAACACGATTTCGTTGAGTGGACGCCCAGCAATTTCAACAAAGCTTGGACATGGCAATAACGGATTTACTGTTGCAGTGAGTCCTTGTAAGACACCAATGGGTCGCACAGCAACTTGTGTTGCGAGCGACAAACCTTGGGCGACACCTTTGTCGACCCAGGCACCAACTTCACGCCAACGATCGGGAAGAGGTTCGGGTTGTTGGACAGTCATGCTGAGCGGACGCCCAGTAGCGCGAGCCATGGCTTCCATCAGTTTCATTTCTTCAACGGCAAAATCGGTATCGGCAGAAAGATATGCATCAGAGATGAGTTGTACGACACCGCTACCGGTTTCAGCCATTGCAGTACACAGTGCAAGCAATTCATCGGCCGACGAAAAACGCGTGCCCAGTGGTGCGCCTGCTTTGGTGCGATGGACGTAGGTGCGACTTGTCGTGAAGCCAAGTGCGCCAGCCTGCATACCTTCGCGGACCATGATCGCCATGCGCGCTAATTCGTCAACAGTCGGTGCTTCAAGCGGATCGGCCCCGCGTTCACCCATGACATAAGCGCGCAACGGTGCATGAGCAACCTGCGTGGCAACGTCGATTGCGTATTCGCGACGGTCAAGTGCATTCATGTAGTCGGGGAAGGTTTCCCAGTCCCATGCCAAGCCTTCGGCCAATGCGGTTCCAGGAATGTCTTCAACACCTTCGAGCATGCCGATCAGCCAGGCGTGCTGATCGGGAGTCGGTCGGGCGGGGGCGAATCCGACGCCACAGTTACCCATCACGACTGAGGTGACACCGTGAATACTTGATGGAGCCAATATGGGGTCCCATGTGGCCTGGCCGTCGAAGTGGGTATGGATATCGACGAAACCCGGGGTGACGGTCAGTCCGTCGGCGTCGATTTCGCGGATACCTGTTCCAGACAGACGGGTGCCAACTTCGGTAATGACCCCGTCGCTGACTGCGACATCGGCCATGCGGGCTGGTGCGCCCGTGCCATCAACCACCGATGCATTGCGGATCACTAGATCATGAGCGCTCATCTCGTCATTGTGCCACATGGAGTTCGCCAGAGGTTTTACTCGGCCCTTGATGAAAAGGGCCGAACCCATCATAGGACTTGAGTCACTATGACTCAGCATTTGTACCTTGTGAGTTGCGAGTCCCCAAGGATGGCGCTAACTTGACACATGGCGACGCAACCTTCGCCGAAATCCCCCATATATCCCCCATACATCGCACTTGAAAGGTGTACATCATGGCCAAGGCAGTCGGAATCGACCTCGGTACCACTAACTCAGTTGTTTCAGTCCTTGAAGCTGGCGAACCAGTCGTCATCCCTAACTCAGAAGGCTCCCGCACGACCCCCTCGGTTGTTGCCTTCTCGAAAGCTGGCGAAGTCCTCGTCGGCGAAGTGGCCAAGCGTCAGGCCATCACTAACCCCGATCGCACCTTCCGCTCGATCAAGCGCCACATGGGCACCACCTGGCGCAGCGAAGACATCGATGGCAAGCAGTATTCACCCCAAGAAATCAGTGCCCGTACCTTGATGAAGCTCAAGCGTGATGCCGAGGCGTACTTGGGCGACACCGTGACTCAAGCAGTGATCACTGTTCCCGCGTACTTCGATGACGCTCAACGTACGGCTACTAAAGAGGCCGGCCAAATTGCTGGTCTTGAAGTACTGCGCATTATCAACGAACCAACAGCAGCAGCGTTGGCATACGGCCTCGATAAGAGCGACGAAGACGAAACCATTTTGGTGTTTGACCTTGGTGGCGGAACCTTCGACGTGTCGGTTCTTGAAATCGGTGACGGGGTGTTTGAAGTGAAGAGCACCCACGGCGACACCGTTCTTGGTGGAGACGACTGGGATCAGCGCGTCATTGACTGGATGGTCAACCAATTCAAGTCAGCGCACGGTGTTGACCTCGCAAACGATCGCATGGCGACGCAGCGTCTCAAGGAAGCTGCTGAAAAGGCCAAGATTGAACTCAGCCAAGTGCAGCAGACGCAGATCAACTTGCCATTCATCACCGCAACTCCGGAAGGCCCGTTGCACCTTGATGAAACTCTCACGCGTGCCAAGTTCCAAGAAATGACAGCCGACCTCATCGAGCGTTGCCGCATTCCTTTTGAACAGGCCATCAAAGATGCGGGACTCACCAAGGGTCAGATTCATCACGTGATCATGGTGGGTGGATCAACTCGTATGCCCGCCGTGCAAGACCTCGTGATGTCACTCACTGGCAAAGAGCCCAACAAGACAGTGAACCCTGACGAAGTTGTTGCCATTGGTGCAGCCGTTCAAGCAGGAGTGTTGAAGGGCGACGTGAAAGATGTGTTGTTGCTTGACGTCACTCCATTGTCACTTGGTATTGAAACCAAGGGCGGCGTCATGACCAAGCTGATTGAACGCAACACCACTATCCCAACCAAGCGCACCGAAGTATTCACAACTGCCGAAGATATGCAGCCTTCCGTAGAAATTCATGTGATTCAAGGTGAGCGCGAAATGGCGTCGTTCAACAAAACTCTTGGCAAGTTCCAGTTGGTCGATCTTCCGCCGGCTCCACGTGGAATTCCACAAATTGAAGTGACATTCGATATTGACGCCAACGGCATTGTGCATGTGAGTGCAAAAGACCGTGCGACCAATAAAGAACAGTCGATGACGATTAGTGGCCAGTCAACATTGTCAAAAGATGACATCAATCAGATGGTGAAAGATGCTGAAGCCCACGCCGAAGAAGACCGTCAACGTCGTGAAGAAGCTGAAATTCGTAACAACGCCGACTCGCTGGTGTACCAGACCGAAAAAGTCTTGCGCGAGCAAGGTGACAAGGTGACGGCCGAAGAAAAAGCAGCTGTTGAAGAGCCGCTCGCCGCATTGAAGGTTGCCCTTGAAGGCAACGACGTTGCAGCAACGAAAGCCGCGACTGAAGCTTTGATGTCAGCGAGCCAAGCATTTAGTCAGAAGTTGTACGAAACAGCTGCTCGTGATTCAAACGCCGCCGGAACATCGGCGTCAGGCCAGGCTGCTGGTGGCACCAACGATGATGAAATTGTTGACGCCGAAATCGTCGACGGCGACGCCTGAGTTCACGATCATGACGAACGAACAGGACGACGTTGTTGATACATCAACAACCGAAACCGAAGATGCTGTTGCGGTTGAAGAAGCCGAAGCAGCGATTGAGCATGATGTCGAAGCGCTACTCACTGAACGAGATTCGTTCCGTGAGATAGCGCAACGACTTCAGGCCGACTTCGAGAATTATCGAAAGCGCGTTGCAACGCAAACGTCAGACGACATCGATCGCGCGACTGGTCGCATTGCCGAGTC
>CAIQJP010000093.1 GCA_903872155.1 uncultured Actinomycetes bacterium
CTCAGGCCTACATCATGAGTGCAGTGACGCACCAGCCGGTTGAAGATCAACATGCGATTGCTCTAGAGATTCGTCGCAATCGTCCCAATCTTTCACAGCTCTCCAATGAAGAACTCGTTGCACGTGCTCGAACAATGCAACCGCACCTCGTGGCGATGTTTGAACAACACGCATGGGCGAGCCTTGGTGCTTCTTTCGGACCAGGAGGAATCTTGGCGATCGCTGAAGGTCTTGGGCGTGCCGAAGACGGCGTACGCATGATTGGTGCGGTTGGCAATGTTGATTCGGCGAATATTGCCACTCAATTGTGGGATTTGTCGCGCCTTGTTCGCGCCGATGCTTCTTTGACGAAATTGTTTGATGAGAGTTTCGCAAGAGGGACGATTAATTCAGAGACCGCTTATTCAATGATGAGCGAAATTGCGGGAACGACGTTTGCGTCAGCGTTGCAGACATTCATGATTGATCATGGGGGTCGTGCACCAAATGAATGGGACCCAGCCGCATCAAGTTACGAATCTAAGCCTGCTTTGGCTTTCATTCAGATTGATCGACTTCGTCATCAAGATGATTCCGCAGATCCGCATAAAGCACACCAGCGCAATTCAGCAGAGCGTGAACGTTTATACAACGAATTCATGGAACTTCTGAGCGGTGACCCAGAAAGCAGTGGTGCCTTCGCCGCGTCATATGCTTCGTCGGGAGTTTGGCAGGCGACTCGTGAGCGTTGTAAGAGCAACAATATTGCGGCGATTCATGAAGTACGAATCTGCTTTGACGAAATCGGACGCCGCATGGTTGCCGCTGGCCACTTGGACGCGACCGAACAGATCTATATGTTGCTGGAGCCAGAGCTCGGGCAATACTTAAGCGACCCCGCATCCTTTAAGGAAGTGCTTGCTGAGCGTTTCGTCGATCACCAGGCGCTCGCCCTTTTGGATCCTCCGTACATCATCGGAATGGATGTTCCGCCTTTGTCGCAATGGAAGCGTCGGGATAATTCAGCGGCTGAAACAGTCAAGGTCGGAGAAGTCTTGAAAGGCGTGGCGTGTTCGGCAGGTGAGTACACCGGAACCGCTCGAATCATTCTTGATCCCTTTGATCCAAGTGGTCTTGAGGCTGGTGACATTTTGGTCACCCTCAATACCGATCCGTCGTGGACGCCACTGTTTTTGGCTTCAGGGGCAGTAGTTGTAAATCTCGGCGCCGTGGGTTCGCACGCGAGCATTGTCAGTCGCGAGCTTGGTATTCCATGTGTCGCTTCAGTTGCTGATGCAACGAAGAAGATTCCTGATGGCGCAAACATCACGGTCAACGGTTCAACGGGAACCATCACCATCAACTCGCTCTGATCATTCAACAATCGCAATTGTCTCAACTAAAGGAAACTCTCATGGTGGCAGTGCACGGATTTGTTCAGCCAGGATTTGAATCAGTGAAAGACGCCTTTGCCGCAAACTTCACTTCAGATTTTGAAGTAGGCGCAAGCGTTGCGGTCATGCATCGTGGTGAGATGGTTGTCGACATTTGGGGTGGCCATACCGACATGGAACGCGCAACTGCGTGGGAAGAAAATACATTGATTAACGTTTGGTCGACCACCAAAACTCAGATGTTTCTCTGTGTGTTGATTTTGGCCGATGAAGGAAAACTCAGTCTTGATGATCCCGTTGCAAAGCATTGGCCAGAATTCGCCGCAAATGGAAAACAAGGTGTCCTCGTGCGTCACCTGATGTCACATACATCGGGCGTGTCTGGTTGGGATGAGCCTTTGGTCGCTGCAGATTTGTACGATCACGAGAAATGTTCATCGTTACTTGCTGCGCAGGCACCTTGGTGGGAGCCTGGCACAAAGTCTGGTTATCACGCCATGACCCAGGGCTACCTATTAGGTGAGTTAGTGAAGCGAGTCACCGGCATGTCCCTCGGTAATTTCTTTCGTACGCGAGTGGCCGAACCTTTAGGAGCCGATTTTCATATTGGGGTTCCGAAAGAAGTCGAGTCCCGTATTGCATCGGTGATTCCAGCGGCACAGGGTTTGCCTCCCAATATTCGTGCCGACAGTATTTTCGCGCGCACGATGTTGAACCCAAAGATGGACGCCCGCTTCTCGTGGACTCCCGAATGGCGCCGTTGTGAAAGTCCCGCAGCCAACGGTCAAGGAAACGCTCGATCAGTTGCCCTTACTCAGTCGATCATCTCTCACGGTGGTTCGGTGAAGGGTCTAACGTTTCTTTCCAAAGACACCATTGAAAAGATCTTTGATGTTCAAGCCGAAGGCACTGATCAAGTTTTAATGTCGCCAATCAAACTTGGTGTTGGCTACGGATTGAAATCGCGACACACGCCTATTAGCCCGAATGATCGTGCATGTTTTTGGGGCGGATGGGGCGGATCGCTGTGTGTCAACGATCTTGAGGCAGAGATGACATTTGCGTACGTCATGAACCGTATGGGCGACGGCACGGTGGGGGATAATCGTGCCGGTGGTCCGCTCATGGCTACTTTTATGTCACTCGCGAAATTGTAAAGAGTTCTGAGAACTAGGAGAAATGATGATTGGTGTAAGCATTGCGGGATTGGCTGTTGGCTGGGGTGCTGGGTTGATTCTTATCGGCCTGATGTGGGTGATGAACAGCGCTAACAAGCGTCGTTGGGATGCGTTGGCCTCGCTTGGCGTCGAGACCACTGGAACAATCGTCGATCGCAAGATGGTTCGGTCAGGTAAAGGTTTTTCGCCCGTTTATCGAATCTCGTATCGCGATACCTCTGGAAAAGAACTCTTTGTTCCAAGTGCCATGCTTCAGGGAAACTTCAATGTCAATGATTCGGTACATATCCGGCATTCAAAGACCGATGCGCGAATCTCGGCAGTTGATATCTCAGCTATGAAAGTAGGAAAACGAGACACAATTGGCATCGCAGTTCTGTTTGGAGTTCTTGGTGTCGCGCTTTTCTTTGCTTTGTAATGCGAGAATTTATTTTCCGAAGACTTGCTCGGTATAGGCGTTGGCAAATGTGCGACTTGGATCAAGTTGATCTCGGGTTGAGAGGAATTCATTCCACTTCGGATACAACTTCGATAATTCGCTCTGAGTTAAGAAATGCATTTTTCCCCAATG
The DNA here is from genome assembly GCA_903872155.1 of uncultured Actinomycetes bacterium. Taxonomy (GTDB): domain Bacteria; phylum Actinomycetota; class Acidimicrobiia; order Acidimicrobiales; family Ilumatobacteraceae; genus Casp-actino8. The sequence continues at coordinate 3,123 of CAIQJP010000093.1, forward strand.
GGGTCGGCCTTCAAAATCTGACATGATGTTGGCAACGTCGCGAAAGTACGACTCGTACGCCATTCCTTTGTACATATGAACTGCGATGTACGCCGAATCGCGTCCCGATGCTGTTGACAGAGCGATATCGTCCTTGGCAGTAAAGCGCACTTCAACAGGGAACGAGACTTTGTGGCCCTTCTCATCAATCATGGAACGAATACGTTGCAATGCTTCTCCGCAATATTGACGCGGAATCGCATATTCCATTTCAACAAACTTGACTAATCGTTCGCTGGCGAAAATACGGTAACTTTCGTCAACGATTTCAGTTTGACCCGATGATGGTAGGGCAGTCGCTAGTCGAGGAATCAGATTGGGCCTGATTCGACCAAGTGCACACACGGCACCGAAAGCGTAATTCTCTAAGAACGTTTTGCTATACCACTGTTTGGCGCGACTTGGAATATGAACTGGATCAGTGGTTCGGTTATTGCGTTTGGTTAGTGCCCACCTCGTGTGTGGGATCCAGAAGAATTCGAAGTGTTCGTTTGTGTCAACAAGTTCGTCGAGGTTCTCGATGAGAGCATCAAGTTTCTGTGCTCCTTCGACGGCTCGCAAACGAAAGGCAGGTACGACATTGAGCGTCACCTGGGTGACTATGCCGAGGGCGCCCACACCGACTCGGACAACGTCGAGCAACTCAGAATTTTGTTGAGAATTGATATCAACGATCTCGCCTTGGCCATTGACCAATCGCATTGCTGCAACCTGCCCAGCAATCCCGGAGATTTTGGCGCCAGTTCCATGAGTTGAGGTCGCGATAGCTCCACTGATTGTTTGGTATGCGATATCTCCAAGATTGGGCATCGCATAACCGATCTCAAACAACTGCTCGTTGAGTTCGGAGATATGAATACCGGCCTCGACTGTGACTTGGTTCTTTTCTCGGTCAACATGAATGATCTTGTTGAGATGTTTCATATTCAACAGGTGACCATTCGTTAACGCAGTCGCGGTGAAACTGTGGCCAGCACCGACTGCCTTGACAGTCCGTTTAGATTTGGATGCTCGAGCCACAATGTCAGCGACATCAGATTCACTAGCCGGTTCATTCACCCATTGAGGGCGAGATGACTGATTGCCAGCCCAGTTCGTCCACGTTCCGCGGCGTATCGAACTCACAAAAGTGGTCCTCCATTGAGGTTGCGGGCAACAACGCTCATCTCAGCAAGTAGAGGTTGGCTGTAGGCGACGCGACCAGTTAAGCGTTGCGGATCCCCAGCGCATAATTCAAGAGCAGCTTGGGCAATGACTTCTTCTGGCTCAATCTTGAAATCTTCAAGAAGGTCATGATTGCCCGCACCCGGAGTTGGCACGTTGTCCCAAGGAGCCAACGTATTGACCGCAATATTGTCGCTATGTAATTCGGCCGCCATACCTAGTGATACTCGCTCCAGGGCGGCTTTGCACATGCCGTAGACCGATGAATTGCCAGTTGCGAACCAAGCTTCGAAGGGAGGTCCGACTGGTTTTACAGCGGCACGTGACGAGATGTTCAATATCCAACCAGCACCTCGAGCGCGCATGTCGGGGATGACTTGTTGTGCCAGATCAATCGCACCCCACACCTGAGTTTCCATCATCAACTTGAATCGCTTTTCGGGAAACGAATCAATGGGTAAAAAGAAGGTGACTGCAGCGTTATTGACCAAAATGTCAATCGGTCCGAACTCTTGGTGCACTTGATTGATGAGGCTTTTACGGTCATCCGAACTTGAAAGGTCGGCCTTGAATGGCGCAGCTTTGCCCCCTGACGAGGTAATCAGGTTGACCGTGTCGCGTAGGGTTCCTTCGTAGCGCGGGTCGGGGTCAAGGGTGCGGGCCATGCAGGCAACCGTTGCTCCTTCGGCAGCAAGACGGCGAGCGATCGCTGCGCCAATCCCGCGGCTAGCACCGGTCACTAGCGCAGTTTTACCTTCGAGTCGACGACCATCAATTTTTTCTTGCATTGTTCCTCCCGATACATCTCAATACTGTCAGGTCATCGGGGTTGATGAGGTACTGTCCACATTCGTGACTGTTGACTTTGAAGCCCCATCTCGTCGGTTTTTGCATATCTGTTACTGCTGCGAAGACACTGACGCAGTGGTCAATTTTTATGTAAACGTTCTTGACATGAAAGAAGTGATGCGAAATCCGCTCCATCCTTCGGATGGGTCGCTGCTAGGTATCGAGGGCGAAATTGTGAGCGGAGCAGCTTTTGTTTATGACAAGCGCGGACCTCGGACGAGCGCGTCTCTTGAAGTGCAAGAGTGGGTCAGCCCGAAAATGATTGGTACCCCCATTTCGGATGCTTCACGTGTCGGTATGCAAGCGGTGGGATTCGGGGTTCCCGACGTTGAAGCGATGATTGTGAGAATGGTCGAGGCTGGTTCGCACGTCGTATCCCGATCGTCATCGCCTTGGGTGAAGAACTGGGCGACATTGACCGATCCATTTGGTACGCAAGTTGATCTCATGCAAGATGAAAACATTCCTGTCGGTGAATCGAGATTGCGCCACCTTCGTATCACGGTGACCAATATTGAGGCTTCGTTGCCCTGGTATCACGGCATGGGATTTTTAGACGTCGCTGAACATGTGCTTGATAACGGTGACTTTGTTGGATTGAAAGCGGGAGATGGTTCAGCGGCAGTCGGTCGTGTTGCACGAATGAAGTTGCCAGATGAAGTAGCAGAAATTGTGCTCACCGAATGGACTCATCCAATATCTCATGGTCAACATCCAGCCGATGCGAATCACGCCGGATTGTTTAGAACAGCCGTCGGAGTTGACGACACGGTTGCGTCGTTCGAGCGTTTCTTGGCCGATGGTTGGAAGTTTGAACGCGAACCTCGTCAGGTAGAACTCGAAGGAACTGCCGTGCCCGATATGTGGATTTGCTTTTTGAATGATCCAGATGGTGTGCCGTTTGAATTCGTGCAACGACCTCGTTCAGCGTTCCGCCCCGAAAGGGTCTAGAGACAAGAACTGGTCAGTGGGGGAATAGGGAGTTTGATGCCCAACCGTCAACGGTGACTTTGCGTGAGGCGAACTTCCAGTGTCCATCGAAAGACACGTAGGTGTCCACGTAGCGACCCCAATGATCAAGTCCAATATCGGTGACGACGAAAAAGTACAGACGCCCGGTTGCGTGGGTGTCGTCAACGAAGTCAATTTGATGAGTCGTCGTTGAGTGCCGCACATGAGTGAACCCAGCGGCGGCCCCCGTGGTTTCTTTGGTGCCGGTGAAGATTGTCATGACATGATCGATGCCCGAATAGACCTGACCATCTCCAATGTCCATCGTGGCGTCGGGACTGAAAAGTTCACGGACCTGAACGAATCGTCCAGTATCTCCGTTGGCGTTGTAACGGGCGACGAGATCTCGAATCGACTCTCGAGCAATGACCTGCCAAATCTCCATAACTCTCCCTTGATCGTGCGTCTCAGATCCTGAACCAAAGTCCCATTTTTTGGGACCTTGGTCACCGTACTCGGGCTAGATCTATCTTTAGTCCCTCGCATACCGTACAATCTGACGGAGCGTCAGATTTGCTGCTGTCGCCTGACCTAAGGGAAAAACATGACACTTCTTGAATCTCGGCCAGTTCTTGATGACGTGACGTACGGACTGTCAGATGCTGACCAGCACTATTACGAAGCCGAAGATGCCGTCATTCGTCATTTGCCAAAGGCGCACAAGTCCGCCGTGCGTTGGGTTGAAGTAGATGGTCGCAAAACTTTGCTCGTCAATGACCGTTTGCTGACTCTGATTCCGAACCCCACTTACGATCCCGTTGGTGTCCCAGGCTCGCTCGAGATGTACTTCCGTGCGCAGAACTACGGCGGCAAGGAAATTCGCGACATTATTGAAATGGGTCCCATTCCTCCGGCAGCGCGTTCGCGAGAAGCACGGGTAGCCAAGCTCATCGAGCAAGGCGTTGATCTTGCATGGGTATTGCCGAGCCTCGGACTTGGGCTTGAAGAAATGCTGGCTAACGATGTCGATGCCTTGTACGCAGTGTTCCATAGTTACAACCAGTGGCTGGACGAAGACTGGGGTTACAACCGCGACAATCGAATCTTGACTGGTCCCTTAATGTCATTGATCGACCCCGTGCGCGCTGAAGCCGAACTTGAATTAGCGATTTCAAAGGGTGCACGTTTCGTGACGTTCCGTCCGGCACCAGTTCAGGCACCTGATCGTTTCCGTTCACTTGCAGATCCGATGTACGACCGTTTCTGGAACATGGCTGCTGATGCTGGAGTTGCTATTGCGTTCCACGGCGCCGACTCGGGATATGGCATTTATCTCGAACGTTGGGGTGAGAGCCTCAAGTACACCGGCATGAAAATGTCGACGTTGACTGAAGTGATGGGTGTGCATATTGAGCGCCCGGTCTTCGACTTGGTGGCCTCGTTAATTTGTCATGGTTTGTTTGATCGTGTCCCGAAATTGCAGATCGCCACGGTCGAATTAGGCGCTGGCTGGGTGCCCGACCTGCTGCGTCGTTTGAAGCGTTCGTACGGTAAGACCCCGCAGTTGTACAAGCGTGATCCAGTAGAAACCTTCTGTTCAAACGTGTCGGTCGCTCCCTTCTACGAAGATGACATCGCAATCTTGAGCAGCCTCATTGGTGCCGATCGAATCCTTTTGGGTAGCGACTGGCCGCACCCCGAAGGACTTGCTGCACCCCGTGATTGGGTTGGCGACTTTGCAGGATTAACCGCTGATGAGCGTCGCCTTGCATTGCGTGACAACCTGCGCAAGATCTCAGGTATGCCCCTCTAATCCTGTGCTTCTGGTGAGGAATTTTCTTTCTTTTGAAGAATAATCCTCACCAGAATTACGAGTGGGCTGGAGAAAAAGTTGCGGCGCAAGTGCTGACGACGCGCTGATTGTCACCTTCGTCAATCAAATTCATTCGAGTGCCGATTTTTCCATCGGTTCCAACAAATGCTTCGCCTTGCGTGAAGAACGGTCCAATTTTTCCGCGGTTCACAAACATGACGTACCAATCACTGATTTGTAACGGTGATGAACTGAGCGCCTGTGCGATTTCAGTTGATGCTGTTTCAAGCACAATATGTTGAGGTCCGATATGAAGCGCCGCATCAGGCGAAGCCATTTCGTCGGTGAGTAGCGGTAACTGCCATACGCCGTGCGAGATGCGTTGAGCACCAAACACTTCATGTAATGCTGGCAAGTCTGGAGAATCAACAACGTTGAGCGGGGGATTATCAATCTTTTGATATCCCTCTGGAACATCTCCGAGCGACAGCCCAACTCCGGTGGATATTGCTATGACTCGTTCTGGTTTGTCGGCATCAACAATGAGGGCACGACTGAACCCGAGTCGCCGACCAGTGTGCACATTGTCGGGCAGAATCATTAACTTTTTGACGTCGCGAGCTGGGTCGAGTATCTGCATTGAGGCGATTAAAGGATTGGGAACAACGACGTTGTCGTTGAATCCACCGCACTCAGGAGATGCGACACATAAGGGAGCCGCCATGATGCCACCCGTGGAATTTCGCATATCGTGGCGCAACTTCATGAAGTGCCCGTCCGCAACATTGTTGTCCAGGGAGCCCCATTCACGGCCAAGGTAGCGATAGGTCAGCAATGAGGTCCATTTTTCCTCGAAGGCTTTCCAATACTCGTCGGAAGCGGTTCCACGAATATCGCTTGGTTGGTTCGCGGATGGCTCACTCGTCATACCTAAGAGTTAGCAGATATGAGGGCGCGATGTGGCAATCTTGGTCATGGACGAGAAGCAAAAGAATCGACTTACTGGGTTGCTCGTTGCAGAGACGACCGCAGTTCTCACGATGGAACTACAAAATGGGGTAGTTGGCGAGGGTGCTCTCATGAAGGCTTTGGTGGACGAGGTCGAGCGTGTCGGAGTGCGCGCGACTGCTGGTCGTCTGTGTATTGCCGCGCGCGATCGGGGTATTCAGGTTGTTCATTGCGTCGCTGAGAATCGTCCGGATGGTCGCGGTGCTACTGATAATTGCAAGGTCTTTGCGATGAACAATCGTCTACGTCGAGAGACTGGTTCAACTCCGATTGACCAGGGGACTGAAGGCGCCAAACTCGTTCCAGAATTGGGTCCAGATGACCGCGACATTGTTGTACCGCGTATTCATGGATTGACTCCATTCACTCAGACATCTCTCGATCAAATCTTGCGAAATATGTCAATTCGAACTCTTGTCGTTACTGGTGTTTCAGTGAATATGGGAATATTCGGAACAGTGATGAGCGCTGTTGATCTTGGCTACAACGTGATCATCGTTCGCGATGGAGTCTGCGGAGTGCCGCATGAATATTCGGATGCAGTTTTAGAAAACTCTTTATCGCTGTTGGCGACCATCGCAACGGCAGATGAAGTCATTGGTGCATGGGGCTGAGTTCTTAAATTTTTACTGAACTCGATCATGCATCTTGGCGTAACGATCAATAAATGCTGGGACTCCTGAAGGGTCTTCCCATCCATCTCGACCTGAACCGACGATGACTCGTTCAATTCCCAGATCGCGATACATCAGCAACGTGTCAAGGGTTGGGTCGCCAAAGGCCACCATCGAAATCGGAATGTCCTGTCGACCAGCATCATGTGAAAGCTGGCGGAATTTATTGACTCGTTTGGTGACATCTCCCAATGTGACGTCAAGCGGCATCCATCCATCAGCCCATTGAATGGTGTGATGTGATCCGAGTTTGCCACCAGCACCAAACCAAATAGGCGGGTGGGGCTGCTGAAGCGGTTTTGGGCGTGACCACATTTTGTCGAAGTTGAAATAGTCACCGCGAAACTCAGATTCATCGTCGACCCAAAGCGATCGCAATGCACCGACGCATTCGGCGAGGGCTCGATAACGCATTGACCATTTCACCGAACTGTGATTTGCCAATTCTTCTCGGTTCCAACCGACGCCGACGCCGAATTGCAAACGTCCATTGCTGAGAACATCAAGAGTTGACGCGGTCTTGGCAAGCGCGAGAACATCGTGTTCAAGAGGAAGGGCAACTCCGAGGCCCAAAAGTAGATGGGTGGTGTGTTCGCCGATTTGGGTGAGGCTGATGAAGGGGTCCATCATCGTTGTGTACTGCCACGGCATGTCTCCGCCAGTTGGGTAGGGCGTCGACCGCGAAACTGGGATATGGCTGTGTTCGCCAATCCAAATGGAATCAAAGCCAGCGGCTTCGAGCATGGGGCCCAGAATTCGCGGAGCGATATCGGCCGGAGTATTCATCGTCGTGTAGCCGATTTTCATATCGCAACACTTCGCCTGAAGAACCTATTAACCATCTCTTAAACGGTACTCTCAGTACGTGCGTTTTCTGTACCAATTCCCCGATGCCACTGGTCGAGACGGTGACATGATGGCGGCTGGGCGGGTCACCGAAGTCGCTAAAGCTGTTGAGGCTCATGGTTTGCACGGCTTGGCCTTCACCGAGCACCCAGCGCCAGGATCGCGTTGGCTTGACGCTGGCGGTCACCAAACTCTCGATCCGTTCGTTGCCCTGGGTCATGCGGCTGCAGTGACCGAGCGCATTCGGCTGGTGACGTATTTGTCAGTTTTGCCTTACCGCAACCCGTTCCTCTTGGGTAAAGCGGCCGCCACTGTCGATCTGTTGTCAAACGGCCGTTTCACGCTCGGGGTAGGAGCTGGATATCAAAAAGGTGAGTTCAAGGCGCTTGGAGTGGACTTTGAGCGGCGTAATGAGATCTTTGATGAGTCACTCTTGGCTCTTCCCGCTTTCTGGTCGGGTGAGCCAGTCTCGTTTGTCGGCGAGGGTTTTGAAGCTCGAGAAATCATCTGTCGACCCGCACCGATTCAGCAGCCCATTCCTATTTGGATCGGTGGTAATTCGCAGTTGACAAAACGCCGGGTCGCCGAATCTGCTCAGGGTTGGATGCCGATGTTGAGCGCAGAGGTGGTTTCGAACACGACGCGAACTGCGCATATCGGAGATATCAAAACTCTCGGAGGGCACATTGCTCAGGTGAAAGACTTGGCAGGAGATCGTGCGGTTGACCTTGAATTCTTGACTACGTATCCCGATCACTCGATCGGTTCATCAGCACAAAATGTCGAATTCCATCGTCAGCAAATCGGAGAGTTGCAAGACGCTGGTATTACATGGCTCGGAATACCAGGTGTTTCAACTTCAGAATCTCAAACTCTTGAGGCCATTGAAAATGTGGCTAAGAATTACGGCTGATCAGCGCCAAGGTTGATGTCGTAAGGTGGGCAGATGAGTTCGACGACGTTCCCCGCTTTTGTTTTTTCAAATGATCCAGAAAATTCCCTGCGTTCGGTTCAGCAAGTTTCACTTGATGACATTGCCCAAGATGGTGTCTTGATCGAAGTTGAGTGGTCGAGCGTCAATTTCAAAGACGGCTTAGCGTCAACGACCAGCGGAAAGATCTCTCGCCTCAAGCCAATGATTCCTGGCATCGACATTGCTGGAACAGTTGTTGATGCAGCGGGTAGCAATTTTATTGTTGGCCAAAAAGTTCTTGCACATGGTTACGACATCGGCGTGGCGCGCCATGGTGGCTACGCACAGTTTGCTCGTGTTCCGGCCGAATGGATCATGGCATTGCCTGATGTTCTGACTACTCGTGATGCAATGATCGTGGGTACGGGTGGGTTCACTTCTGCGCTGTCAATTGTTGCTCTTGAAAATTGGGGACTCACGCCATCGGCCGGACCTGTTCTTGTTACCGGTGCGACTGGTGGTGTGGGCAGTATGGCGGTATCGATGTTGGCAGGTCGGGGATACGAAGTTGTCGCGAGTAGTGGCAAGGCTTCCGCGACCGACTTCTTGTTGGGTCTTGGTGCAGCCCGCGTGATTGACCGTAACGAACTCTCTGCCGATGATCCTCGTCCATTGCAAACAACGATGTACACAGCAGCCGTTGATTGCGTCGGCGGAAACACTCTTGCAAATGTCATTAAACGTTTGAATTACGGTTCGGCGGTTGCCGCAAGTGGTTTAACCGGTGGAACTTCGATTCCAACGTCAGTCATGCCGTTTATCCTTCGCGGCGTTGCTCTGTTAGGGATTGATTCGGTTCAGACTCCCATGGAAACTCGACGAAATGTTTGGAGTCGCATTGCCACCGATCTCAAGCCTGCCGGGCTAGAAAGCATCGGACATTCGATCGGTCTTGGAGATCTCGATCGTGTTTTGACCGCAATCTTGGCGGGCGAAGTATCTGGTCGGTATGTCGTTTCACCGACTCAGTGACACGAATAGGTTTTAACTAAGCGATCATCACATTCATTTGGCCGGCCATCAATATTTGAATCTGACCACCCCACGCGCACGTTGCCTTGCTGTTATTTGATAATGCCTTCATTTCGCCAATCTTGACTTTGGGCGATCCAGGTGACCACGGTCCAGCGGGCATTGGAATACATGGCATCGGGGTGAGCACTCCGAGGGCTGCAGCAGTTGCCGCTGCCACCATTGGGTTAGCCATTGATTGGCACATTCCAAACGGTGGGATATTCAACATGGGAATCATGTCCATCACATTGGCCGCTGGTGCACCAGCCATCACACGGTTGATAGGAAGAACGTTTAGTGAAGAAGGAGCCACGCCATAACTACATTTGAGCATGGCACCACCGACAACTTGAATAGCCATTTGCTCAGAGTAGCCTGAAAAACATGGCGGTTGTCCCATTTATTTCGAACTCTGGAGACGTTTTAACAGTTGATCCAGAAATTGATCCTGTTAATGACTTGTTAGTTCGGGTCCGTTTCGTGCTTGATGAATCGGAGTGGGGTCGCATCCAAGAGTTGGACATTTTCGGTGCCAAGAGTAGGCGACGTTTTCCCGAGGTTCTTGATGGATTTGGGGCAGTCAGTGTGACCGTTGAGGGCACTCGTATGGCCCTTGAGTCACCGCGAGGCTGGCATGCCGATGATTTTGAGATTGTTTCTGCGATGCGCAAAATTGAAACTCCGGAAGGTGGGCACATGGTGGGGATGCTTTTTGCGTCAGCCCCAGCGTGGACTCAGGCGTTGAATTCACTGATGGAAATGGGTTTCATAGTTGACGGCGAAACCGATGATGAGGTGAGTGCAACCGATCGCAACGGCACCAATGTGATGATCTCCATTTACCCGACCAATCAAGTTGCAACGGTCGTCTTCGCTCGTCAAATGCCGACTGCTTCATCAAGATCACCCGAAGTGCTTCAACTGATCAACAACCTAAATGTTTCGTTCATCATAGGATCGGTAGCGATGATGGTCAACGAAATGGACGTGGAGTACCTCGTGGCGAAATCTGCGGTGCCAACAATTGGGGGAGTCGATGTACCAGCAGTTCTCGATGCGCTTGTTGTTGGCTTGGTCGGACTCATACTCGAAGTAGAGCCGGTGGTTCAACGAGTTTTATCAGGAGAACTTTCGGTTGATGAGGCCACTCGCCGTTTGACGTGAATTGCCCGCAGTTAGGAAGCTGTTCCTCTCACTGAGGCCATCAAAACTTCGTTTCTTGACACCACAAAGCACATCACCTGTCGATCGCTTTTTGATTGCCAGGTCGTGACGCTTGGGTACAGGTACGTGAAGTACAAGTTCGATTGAGCCAATTCAACACCTACGTAGTCGGCAAAGGCTCCAACACATTTCTGTTCAGCGAAGACTTCGAGAGTTGCTGAACCTGGATAAGCATCGCCGACGTAATCGACCGAGAAATAGGCTTCGTGAGTATGTGGTTCGGTGCAGGGAACTAGATCAATATTAGTTGCTTCGGCCTTGAGTTCTTCTTTGGTGCAATCTCCAACTTTCAGTTCAAAGATTGAAGAATTGCCGCGCTTAATCACATTTCCTGATTCATCTCGCGTAAGTTTGTCGCCTGAACACGATGCGATGAAGGAGAGTGACATAAAGAGGATGGCGATCTTTTTCATAAGTGAAACTTCTTTCAATTAACTTCTATGAGATAGTGACAGTTTGGGTTGACTGGATCACCGTAACTGTTGCTGATTTGGTAGAACCTGATGAGTACGTCGCTACGAAACTGTAAGTGCCGTAAGGAACGTTAGAAATTGCGCATGTTGTTGTTCCTGTACATGTGTAACTGGTTCCGGAAATTGACACCGTGACCGTGCTGTATGTGGCGACTGTCGTCGATGTTGTTGCTGTCATTGCTGGAAAGTTGATAGTTAAATTAGATATTGGCGTCATGTAAACGGTCAATGTGACCGGATAACCCTGGTATCCAACTGTTGCTGTCGCAGAACGATAGCCAGTTGCAGAAATTGTAATGTTTCTATTGGTTTTTGTTGAAGGAGTAATTGCGCAATTCCCGGCGCATATTGTTGAACTCGCAGCAACGCCGACTACATCAGCAGTTACCAAAGCGCCCGTTCGAGAATCGTAAATATTGAAATAGAGAGGTGCATTAGTCGGACGCATAGCGATCGTCACAGATGTTGGACCTGATGAACTTATAGTTACCGTCGTATATGCGGGCTCGTAATTTAGTAAAGTTGCTGAGATTGGTAGTGGCCCGACTGCGAGACCAGTTCCAGAACAAACGCCAGAGGCTGTTGTTACAGCAGAGCAGTTTGTGACCGTGACTCCTGAAAGCAGGTTTGAAGTAGTTGCATCCACGACAGTGACATTTAGGGTGTTGGTGGTGGCAACGGCAGCAGGAATCGTTGACAATATTACTTTGGCGTATCCACCACTCGAAGCGGTAGGGGTGACGTTGACGTAAGTATCGTTATACAGACCACTAGTTGAATGAATCTTGAATGAAGTTGGAATAAGTGAAAGTCCACTGCAGGTGTAATTCAATCCAGCCGGCGTACAAGAGCCGGAAGGTGCGATTGTGAACGACGCATCTGTGATACTCACGGCTGAACTATTAAAGATACTCATCGTAAAATCACTCGCAGTGGGCGCAGCGCTGACTGATCGGACAATAATCCTGACTGATGTAGAAGAGCCGCTCGTCATAGAAACAGTGGCAAAACCATACTCGCCAGCTTTGCCCGCGGACACTAAATACTGACCAGCAGCCAGACCTGTCTTAGTGCAAACACTTGAAGATACTGAGCAAGTCGAGTCATTAACTGTGACAGTGGGGGAATCAACGAGATTGTTATTTTGATCTACAACGGTCACTGTGAGTGTTCCTGGAGCACTAGGTGCAGCCGGAGCGGCACTGAGCACAACGCTCACTGGGCCTGTACCGGAATAGGCAGATATGTACTGTGGAACATATTCCGTCCCCTTTGAAACTTTGAGTGCAATCGATGAACTCGTCAATCCACTGCACGTGTAGGGGTTTGTACCAGTGCACGATCCTGACCAACTTAAACCGAAATTAACTGCTGCGCCACTCAAAGTCGCACCCGATGTGTCAAGAACATTGACAATGATTGATTTGGCCTTGGGCCGCATCGTAATGGTGGCCGAAGTTCCGCTAAGTGAGGAAATGGCAACATTTGCGTAACTGGTTTCGTAATCGCTTGATGCACTTGAAGCCGTAACGGTGATTTGTCCCAAAGCGACATTGTTGAAGGTGCAATCTCCGGTGGTGGTAACGCATTGCACAAGGTTAGGTCCATCGACTTTTATCGAATCTGTAATCGGTGATCCTGTTTCAGCGTTTTTCAACGTGACGGTGAGCGAGCCAGGAAGAGGATCTTTGACAAGAATGATCTTTCCCAAATTCTGAGAAGTAGATGCCAACCATGGGTAAATTGTTATATAACCCTTGGAATAACCCGAAGTTTTGGATGCAGTCAATGTGACAGCTGTCCTCGGCATATTGCTACAAGTACTTAACCCGTCGGTGCCCGTAGTTGTGCACGAACCCGAGCTGCCAACAACATTCGCATCACTAATCGGGACATCGTTATCATCTATCACTTTTATAACTATTTTAGAAACGATCGGTCGCATTGTGATCGTGACTGATGAAGACCCTGATGGATTGATCGTCACATTTGAGTATGCTTTCTCAAACTGTTGTAAGGCCCCTGAAGGTGATTCTGCCTCAACGTTGTAGTTACCTGTCGGGAGAGAATCTAGAGAGCACTTCCCATCTGTGTCTGTCAAACCGTTGGCGTTCGTCGAACTGGCACACAGATTGACCTTTATTCCCGGAATCGGCATACCATCAACTGAGTTCAAGACTGTGACCGTCAGATCGTCGGTGGACAACTTTGACGTGAGGACTACGGTTGCACCATTTTCCGCCAATTCTGGCCAAGTGGGAGTGACATTTATATATGCGTCAATAAAGGTGGGTTTGGTCACCTTGATATCAATTGATCGCAGAGGAACATTGTTACATGCATATTCTCCGGGACTGCCTGCCACATCAACACAGCTTCCACTATTACCTGACAAAGTGATCAATGCATTGGATACTCCTTCAAAATCGCGTGATCCATCAAGAACATTCAAAGTGAATGAAGTTCTCGAAGGACGCATAGAAATTATGACATCAGTATTTCGTAACGAAATGATCGATGCTGTCGCGTAGGTATCTTCGTAACCCAATTTGGTTGCTTTCAAGGTGAATTGTCCCGCTTCTTGATTCAACCCCGTACATATGCCGTTTGTATCTGTTTTATGGTTAGATGTCTGTGCATTACAAACAGTTGTACCATCCCGCGTAATTGCTACTCCTTGAATTTCTTCACCAGTAATACTGTCCAACACAGTGATGTCCAAAGTATTGGTGTCGGAAGGAATCATCGATATTGATAAACGGGTCACTGGCCCGCCAGTGACGTCAACTGCGACGAATGCGTCTTCGTATCCAACCTTTGATGCGACGAAGTTGGTTGAAGTTAACTGAAGGCCTGTAAAAGTGCATGGGTTAGTACGGCACTCGTCTTTTCCAGTTGCTGATGGATTGAAGCTGACTTCCGAAAGAACCAAGCCGCTGAGTGCATCCATTGCCGTGATCTGCACAGAACCTGTGGTGCTTCCTAATGCAACAGTTGTTGTGACGGTGCGTCCGCTCTCAATAGTTTCGGCAGCTTCCAACATGTCGTATCCATCGTGAGTGATGCGGAACGTGTGTTCACCACTACTTAGGTCGCGAATTGTGCATTTACCTTTCGAATCAGTTGTCGCGGCTGTCACGCATGATCTACCGCTCGTCATATCCGTCACTGTCGCTCCGGCCAAACCACTTCCAGTTCCGTCTCCACCGACGCTGAATTCGATATTTCCCGATCCAGAGTCGCCGAGAGATAATTGCTTGCTAAAAACACCATTTGATCCAAAATCAGGTACGACAACTTCTTGTTTCGAATTAAAACCGTTCGGAGCACTGATCGTTCCGTTGTAGACACCCGGCGGGATATCTGAAAAATTCGCAACGCCATTGCTATCTGTTTGATCACTCTGTGAATTCAACAAATAACCGTCTGAAATAGTTACTTTTGCGTTAACGACCGGCACAGGAGTGGCGTCGCCAGTTTTGACAGTTATCTGAACATCGCCTGGTTTGACGATCAGGTTCGTAAGACCCAGAACGAAGGTTCGAGACAATTCTGTGACAGAAACTTCGGGGGCGACAGGAACAATGTAGGTGAACGAATTTGTGAAAACTGTGTGAGCAGCAAGATCCCATTGATCTTGACCGCTAGTTTTAGATACAAACGCAAGACCGGTTGCCAATTCAGGCAAACTCAAAATTGGAACGTCAGTAGTGTCGCGAGCGATAGTGAATTGTGAACCTTGAGATAACGCGGCTACTGAAATGACCTTTGCATTGTCAGAATTAAAGTGAGAATCCGAAAAACCCGACACGTCAACGTAGTCGTTTTCGGCGAGAATTGGTGAACCTGAATAAGTAAATGTCAAAGTTTTTTGTTCTTGATCCCGAGTCACCGCTGATATAGCCGTCTTCTCCTGTGCGCTCACAGTGCCAGAGTCTTCAATCACAATTGAATAATCACCTTCTGTCACACCAGCGAATGAAGCCACACGTTGACCACCTATGATCTCGGTTGAAGTTTGATGGTAAACGATGTTGTCCTTGATCAGAGCTACATCAACTTCTAAAGGTGTTGAAGGGCCAAAGGCTGAAGCAGGTATTCCAGCAATCGGAACAGCGATAAAAGAACCGCGTATTCCCAAATACACCGAGAATCGAGTTGTCGATCCTCGATCTATGTTTACATCAAAATATTGGTTAGCGTAACGCGAAGGTATGTGCGAATCAGAAATTTCGACTGAATAAGTTCCACTGATAAGTCCCGAGAAATTGACCTGACCATCTCCTTCAGTTGTTTGACTGTACGCAGTGTCACCGGTTCTTTCAATCGTTACTTTGATGTCAGAGGCGCCGCTGCCTATTGGATTTCGCACATTTAGTTCAAGTGAGCCGGGAAGAGCAATCAGAGGAATGTTAAATGCTGAGTTAGGTACATTTACCGGGCCATTAAATCGGGAAAACCCTGTTGAAATCGTCTGCACAGTCCACGGACCCGGAGCCAGATTGCTGAAACTGTAATACCCATCACTATCACTGATTGTGCTTTCTGATTTTCCGCCAGCATCAGTGATGACGATCACCGCACCTTCAATTCTGCAAGTGGCATTGCAACTTTGGTTATCTACGTAACCTGCGAGTGACGCCAATTTCGGAGGGAGAATGAGAGTTGCACCGACATCATTCCCTGGCGTTACGGAAATTTTCGTCGACACAGAAGCGTAGTCAGATGCAATTTCGTTTAGCGCTGTCGCTCTAATGGTGAGCAAACCTTGCGGTAAGCCAATAATTGTGCACGAATTTACCTTAGGAATTGCTTTGGGTTTTGTTTCGCAAAACAAGGTGTCGCTGACTTCGTTCTTATCGTTTACATATTCAGCTCTAACATCGAAGAGCGGTTCGTTGTTTATGTTGATGAACGTAAAGGTGGCCTTACCGTTAATCGGGGTAGCGATCAATGTAATGGCCGATCCTCCTGCGCCGACGCTGATACTTCCATACGCAGGTCTGTAATCCAGTTTCTGCGACCTGATTTGCATAATTCCAAATGGCAAATCTGGCGGAGTGCAAACACCATTAACAGTTTCACAAATGTGCTCCGCACCACTTTCGTCGGTCGCTGTGATCGTCGCGCCAGATATAGGGTTTCCCACGATGTCGAGCAAGGTAACTTCCAGCGATCCATTAGCCGCACCAAGAGTTGCTGACACAGCAATCGTTTGGCCGCCAATAACTGAGGCCGAGATTGTCGTCGAACTCAGCCCGGTAGCTGTCGCTTTAAATGTGTAGAGGCCGGCTGCGTAATTTTCAATCACGCAGATTCCAGTTTCGGAAGTTTCACACAAGATGCTTGGGTCATTGTTGTCAACTACTGAAGTAGACGACGTACTTGACGTCGAAGTTGTTGTGTCAAGATCAGGTGCGAGTCGAACCACCGCTCCATCAAGTGGACCATTTGGTCCTCGTAGATAGATATTGAGGTTTCCACGCAAACTACGTCTCACGACATTTTCTTTTGAATTCACTCCTTGAACAATGGTGACATTTTGATCGACTTTTGCGAAATCTAAGTTCGCGTCCAACACGAGATTCCAATTTCCGATTTCAATATTGGAAAATTGCGCCTTTCCATCTACTGTGATGATCGGACCTATCGTTGTTACATCTCCACTAGAGGACGTCCGAGTCAGGGTGATGGCTTGGTCGTTTATGACGTCACCGGTGTCTTTTGACAATGAAATAGTTACTGATCCCAATCCAAGTTCAATAACAAGAGGATCATTTTGGGGTAAATCTAGTTTCTTTGAGGGATAGATCGTAAAGGTTTCTGAATCGACGCTTCCGACTGAATTTTTGGTAGCACGAACTGACCAACAAGTATTTGCTGACTGCGTACATGGGGTTGGAACGGTATCGGAATAATTGGTAGGAGTTGTATATGAAGTCGGGGTCAAATTCGGAAAAGAGTAATAACCGTTTTGATCAGTGGACGTATTGACTGTTTCGAATACTCGGCCATCCTTTCCGATTCGGCGAGCTTCTACCTTGACATCTTTTTCAGCTCGATCGCCAACGGTGACGTATCCAGTAAGAGAACCGGAACTTGGTGAGAAATAGATTGATCGAACTTTTGTCTCATTACTCACAAGTGTGAGAGATGGATTTGCCTTGGCCAGCACGCCATCTGGCATGGATCCATTTCCCAAAGCACTATTACAAGCGTTATCAGAATTTGAATCTAAGAAAGTCTTTTTAGGGTCGTCACCGTTTATTGAAGCTGGCAAATTACTAAGACCGATTTCATTGATCATCGCAACACAAGCGTCGAATGCGATAGATGAAGCCTTATAACCTAAGCGGAAACTTCCAAGGGCCTTTGAGATTCCTAGCGTTGCTGCGTTAGTCCATTTATTCGCGTTACTGGAACTCGGACTGCTGGTTGTGCTCGTGACATTGGTTGGTGTGACACGGTAGTAGACCGCGAAATTCTTTGATTCAACTGCTTCATAGTTTCCCGTCTCGAGATTGAGATACCGCACTTCTCCGGTAACCGTGGAAGGCGATTGCATCTTGAGGTCGACGTTGATTTTCGCTCCGAGCGCACCCACGACTGTTCGAGAAATAGGCGTGTAGTTATCGTTAGTTGTTTCAATTGTGTATGTCTTCGAATCAAGAACTTGAAGAAAGCTGTACTCGCCGTTGTCATTACTCACTGCAGTGCAAGTGCTGACGCAGTTGTTTTCAGCAGGAGATAGAGATACTTGAATGCCCTGAATAGGTGATCCAGTGGTGTCAGTGACCTGTCCGATCAAGTCTCCCTTTGGTTCAAGTAAAACTTCCGTCAACTCTTCTTTGGTCACGATGTTCTCGACAGTTTGATACTTCTTTGAAGTTGTCTGAACAATTTTCGGTGAATAACCGGTGGCGGTGAACACGAGGTAGTAAGAACCTGCAGTGAGATTGTCAATGAGAATTGTTGCCTCATTGGTGTTTTCAGTGTTCTCGAGGGTGTATCGACAGTCTGAATCTGTTGCTCCTAAAGCGTCCTCTACTAGGCCACAATCGTCGGACGCGCGATAGAAAATTTGTACTTTCACTTCGGACGAGTCGGTTTCGTTGTAATCCTTGACGAGGTGAAAGCTGAGATAATTGTTCTTACTTGTATCAGTTAGTTCTTTCAATATGGCATTTAGAGTCTGTGTGGTGCCAGGCCCGATGGTGACTTCAGAAATTTGGTCTTCAAATCCGAGCGCTTCAAATGTGACGATGTAAGTTCCAGGCGCGATATTTTCAAAGAGGTATTGACCGTTGTTGGTTCCATCATTCGTTACAAGGTTCGTGCTTTTATAGGTATTGGCATTATTTTTGATCGAAATTGCAACTCCCGACGGGTCAATTTTTTGGCCATTTTTACTGAAGACATTTACAGTTCCTGTGACCTGGCCTGTAGAACGTTTCAAGTCAATGATGCGAGGCGCATTGTAGGTAGAAAGTTCGATTTCTTCAGTGACGGTTTCGTAGCCTTCAGCGGAATAGGTCAACGTATATGTTCGTCCTACGGGAAGATCATAAAGGGTGAAAGTCCCAACCAGTTTTGATTCGCCGATTGAATCTTTATCAAGCAAAGTTGAAGTAGTTCGCGTCGTGACTCCGTCAGTGGCCGTGACTGTAAAGACCTTGTTTTCATCAAAATATGCCGAAGTCACCGTTCCTTCAAGCGCGGTGACGTTTGGTGACAACGTGAGCGACACGTCTTTGTTTTGGCCTCCCGCATCAAGATTGACAATTGTGCTCGCTAGGCCTCGACCGTTAATTTGCGCATCGACCACCCAAGTGCCTGGTGTTGACAAATTAGCGAAGGAAAATTGTCCCAAATGTTCCTCATCATTAGGCGTCGTCGTTTGATAGGTGATATTCCCATCGGTTAATGTGACACTGACACCTCCGATGAATTTACCGGTT
Organism: uncultured Actinomycetes bacterium; assembly: GCA_903872155.1. GTDB lineage: Bacteria > Actinomycetota > Acidimicrobiia > Acidimicrobiales > Ilumatobacteraceae > Casp-actino8. The sequence continues at coordinate 22,109 of CAIQJP010000093.1, forward strand.
TCATCGACGGTGACTCCACTGATCAAGCCATCTCCTACTTCTAAGGCGACTTCAAGCGCCACAGGTTCGCCGTTGGGCTGCACGATTATTTTTTTGGTTTTGTGGCCAGTCTTGGAAAATGTGAACTCAAAAAATTTTGACGCATCAAGTCCAGTTACAGAGAATGATCCCTTGTCGTCGGTAGTCGTGCTGAGGTTTGCAACATTTGGATTAATTGATCCAGTAGATGAAGAGGCTTTGCCCGTTCCTTCAACGTCACCAATACTTACTTCACTCCATTTGACGACAACACCGCTCCCATCGGGGATAGCAGTTACTTTGCCGGACACGTCAATCAGAGTTGGTAGCTCTAAGCCTCCGCTTGATCCAGAGTTTGATTGACTTCCAGTGCCTTGGTCGGTCTGTCCAGTAGCGCTCGCAGTTGAATCTTTTGTCACGGGATTAACAGCGCGTACAATCGCCAAGGTAGCGCCTGCCCACACAAGCACAACGCACAAGAGGCCCATGACCGACTTTATATTTCGGCCAACAATCGGAATATGCCTGATATTGCCGCGGCTATAAATTGGAGCACCGGCTCCTTCGCCAATGATTGAATACCAGTGTTCTTTCTGCTTGCCGATGAAGAATGGTCGCACCCGAAGTCGACCCTTAATTCGGACCATCTCGCCAGCACGTATTTCGATTTCTTGTTGAAGAAGTTTTACTTTTGAATCGTTGTCATCAGATTCCGTCCGCATACGAATGAAATGCGTCTGGTCGTCATGATTTCGTAAAACAACTCGGACTTTTCCTCGGATTCGTCGACGAATCGAAGGCGGGGATAGATGCATCGCTATTGAACGAGTACGTTGAACTTTTAGGAAAACTTCGCCATTTCCAAGCACTGCACCATTTGAACGATCAAGTACTTCGATCAAAATTGGGTGATCGCCAGGTGGCATACCGGCGGGCACCATCATCGGTAGTTCGACTTGAGTGCTGAGGTGGGCTACGAGAGTTTGCGAAACAGCGGGCAAAGGACCTGAGAGTGAACCAACTAGCCGAATCAGAATTTCTCGATCGCGTCCGCTGAAATCGGTGATACCTACTTTAATCAGCACGGTTTGACCAAGAGCCGCAGGCACTTTGTCGGGTAAGGATAAAGAAACTGAATTTTGATTGCTCATGGCGTTATCAACCCAATGTCGATTTGACTACTCGCATCAAGAACAACACTTTGAGACGTGATGATGGGATTTCCGGGAACATTGGTCACTTCTACGACGTAACGAAGCGGAGCATCTAGGTTATTAAACGTGTAAACACCTCGCTCATTAGTGCGTTCTGCCGCAAGATAAGTACCACCTGGATATTCGCTCTCCTTCCAGATCCGCACTTGATAATCCCTTTGAGGTGTTCCCTCACCCCTCGCGCACAACTCGGGAGTAATACTTGCGATGTCTTTGCACACATGCACGCTAATGCTTGCTCGAATGCCGAGTTTAGGGCTGATATTTGTAGTCGCTCCAGATCGAATAAGTAACTGCGTTGCATAGGTCACGGATCCGGTGCGGGTGAACGTAATTGTGTAAACCCCAGATGGAACATTTTCAATACGGTATTGCCCAATGCATTCAAAGTTAGCTGGAGGGCAAATTGAGGCCGTGGTCGTTGAACGATTAATAATGCCATTACTTATTTGAACTTTGACCCCTCCGGCATTTCCGACTTCATCACTTACGGTTCCTGTGACTGAGCCAGACGAAGATGTGAGGTCGATCAACAATGAAGGGTTGAGATTTGTTGGTTGAAGCGCAACGTTTCGAACAACTGGCGCAAAATTTCCGCCGCCGAATGTGACTGTGTATACCGATGGAACGGGGAGTCCGATAACCGTAAAGGATCCTGTTTCAATTGAGTTCGGTGTACTGGGATCATCAACCGTGACCGAAGTAGTTGAGAATGCTTTTGCACCATCACTGATGGTGATCGGAATTCCTCCAAGAGGATTTCCGAGACTGTCGCGAACAAGGCCAGAGATTGATCCAGTACTGGGAGATAATTGAACATTCAGATCGGTGATCTTTTGTCCTGAAGCTAAAGAAACTGTCAGGTTCTTAGTGGCATAACCACTTGAACTTATGGACACGGCATATGACGAAGGAGTGAGAAGATCTGGAAGGGAAAATGATCCGATGAGTCCAGTTGTGAGCGACAAGGTGGAAGAGGTTTGATCGGGAGATGTAACCGTGATTGTTGTGGCTCCCAGGGGACCACTTGGACCATTGATAAATCCTGAGATTGAGCCATCGCCGTTGCGTAGTTGAACCGTGACACCAGACCTTGACTCTCCACCTGAAAGTTCAAATGAAAGTTGTGTGGTTACTGAACCGACCTTACGAACTCGCAATGTATATGAGCCCGGAGCAGGAAGGGACTGAAAATCAAACGCGCCTGTTGCATCTACAGACACAGCACTAAAAATAGCGTCTTGATCGCCGCAGGTCTGTATGCACGATGGCACAAAAAGATCGACGTTGGCACCATCAACATTTCCGCCAACTACCACTCCTTTAAGCGATGCTGGTTGTCCACCCAACAAAAGATCGATCGCTTGTTTTGTTACCCCAGGATCAATTTTGATGTCAGGAGAATTATCAAAGACTGAAACATCTCCATACCACCGATTATCAAAACCTGCGGCGATCGCCCTAATTCGGAACGGCCCTGGTCCAAGATTGTCGATGATGAAAGAGCCGTCTGGCGCAGTTGCAACGGATCGAATCGGTTGTGCTGATGCATCAGATAAGTAAATCTCAACGGTTGCTCCACTAATTCCAGTTTTAGAGGAACGAGCAACTACTTTGCCAGTGATGGTGCCGGGCTCCACGCCGGCTGCGGGATCGGCGTTGCCAAATGCTTGTTCAAGAATTTTGCTGTCGGTCGTTGTTGCGTCGACGACATTTTTCAGATTCTTTGAGAACACAATTCCAAAGATGGATGCGGCAATCAAAAGCCCAATAAACGAAAACAACATGCGGCTGATGCGTGGAGTTTGAACAAAGGTCACCATTTGTTCGGAACCCTCTAAACCGCCTTCAACACCAATCGACAAAGTGCGAATCGCCGGTGCACCAGCCCATGGTCGCTTGGCCTTGACTCGAAACGGCGTGTTTCTTTGTTCGCCGGGAGGTATGTCAATTTCTGGTCGGTCAAAAGAGCTCTCGACGACTGATTCTGGATCGTCGACGGTAAGTCGTGCAATGACTGCGTTGTTTCCTTGGTTCTGCACGGTGACGGCAAAGGTGGCACTTTTGCCAGAAGAAATCATGGTGGGGTGCACTTGAACATTGACGCGTGGACGAGAGTCAACGTCGAGCGTCAGTGTCAAAAGTGTTGGGTGATCGGGCTTTAACTCACTACGTATTTGGATGGTCAGGGTGCGAAGTCCGGCGGGAAAATCGTCGGGTAGTTCGATGACTACTTCAATTTCTCCTATTGTCTGCGGGAATAATTGAAGTCGTGTCGGCGACGTTTGAATCCACGATCGGTCAACACCTAAAACGCGAATTTCAAAAGCATCAACAAGATCTGCTGTGTTGGCGACAGTAACTGTTGCGAAGACAGGAATTCCTGCATAGGCAGGCGTACGGTCAGGATTAATGCTTGCTCGAAGACTCATGGCGTGTTTTTGGTAATAGTTATAGACCCGAGGTCTTGATCGATTTTTGTGACTTGAATAAGCAAGACGGCGTCTACGTACCCGGCCAGACTCACGGTGACTGTCCACCATCCAACATCGAGACCTTCGAGACGGAATGCTCCCGCAGGGTCTGTCGAGAGCGTGGAGAGTGAAGTGAGGCCAGATGTGGCCACGATTGTTGCCCCTGATACAAATGATCCATCAGATGAAGAGATGATTCCAGACAGCGCACTCGCGGCTTTTTGTAAAACAACATTGCTCGTTGCAGCCCCAAGTGAGCTTGAAAGAGCGACTCCAATAACTTCTGTTCGATAGCCCGCTTTAGAGAAAGTCAAAATGTAATTACCCGGAGCAACTAGACCCGATAGCGAGTAACGACCACCGCTATCAACAGAGACGGTCTGTCCAACGATTGCTCCGTTACTTGCGGTCACTGATACGCCACCAAGTGGGGTGCGACCTGGATCAGAATCGGTCACTGCCCCTTGTATGACGCCCGTTCCTTTGCTCATGACGATACTTGTCGTCAAGATACGTGGTTCTCCAGGCCCTACTTGGATCGTCAGGGTCTGTGTTCCATAGCCTTCGAGAACTACTTGAATGAGATACGTGGCTGGTGTTCGCAGTTCAGCCAAAATGAATTTCCCAACATCTGCGCCGCTTGTTGGAGTCACAGTAGAAATCACATCTGCGCCTGCGGTGGCCGTGATCGCAACTCCACCGAGAGGAATTCCATTTTGGTCAACGACCATTCCGGTAATTGAGCCAGGACCAGCCTGCAATTTCACTGTTGGCATGGTGACGGTTTCGCCTGCCGCGACTTCTTGGAAGAGTTGAATAGGTTCAAAGCCTGTTGAAGTAAACGTTAAGCGGTAACGGCCAGGAGATGGCAAATTTTCAATGGCAAAGAGACCAGTTGAGTCCGACGTTGCAGTGATTGCTTCGCCGGTGGGTACCTCATTGATCATCAATCGCGCTTCAATGGTCGAAATCGGTGCTGGATCTCCGCCAGAGGTGAGACCCTTAATTGACGCAGGTAGGCCCACCATTTCTATATCGTCGCTAAGTGAGAGAGGTTCGGTGTTTGGGACAACTCGCACCGTGTCGGGAAGAATTTGATCGGTGAAACCGTCTCCCGACACCGTGAGTTGATACACCCCTGTTGTTAATCCCGAAATTGTGACTGCACCATCTTCGTCGCTCGACGAGGCTGTTGCTGGACGTGATTTATCAACAAGTTCAGCCGAAACAATCATGCGCGCGAGTGGGCGACCATCGGAAGCGGCGACAACTTTTGCCGCAATTGAACCTATGGAAACCGATGGATCGGGTTTCGCTCCGGCGATCCAAGCGCTATTCACGGCCTTCTTTGGCTTTTGTCCAGCAAGTGCAGATTTGAATCCGGCCGAGAAAACCAAAGCCCAGATCAAAATAATGGACAAGAGAAGGAGTGCTGTGAGCACTCCACGACTGAGGCGTGGCTTTTGGGTAAACGTGACGGTTTCGCTGGTGGTGTTGCTGCGAGTTGCTATATCAATTTGGATCGCGCGGGGTACCGCATTGCCGACAAAGGGACGCTTGCCTTTGGCGTTCACACTGAAGGCAACTGCTTGTCCGCCTTCGAGTTGAGCCCGACGCGGTTCGATCGTGAATTTCAAAGCACGATCTGCATCTGCTGCGGTGAGACTCACGCCAGTGGGACGGTTACCGCGATTTGTCGTGGTCACGACGAACGAAGTTTTCGACCCAGCAGCAGTCACCCGTGGCGCCACTGAGACACTGAGTTCATCAAAGGGAGCGACTTGAATATCGGCAGTCAAAGTGCCAATTGGTCCGTTCTCGTCACTCATCTCGATGGGTAACTGATACAGGCCAGCAGGAGTCTCTCGGGGGAGAGTGATTTCTAATTGAATGTCGGCTGTTTCGCCGGGGAATAATGAAATGACTAACGGACGCGAAACATACGACTCGGTCGGGATGAATCCGGGACGTGCATTGACCTCTTTGATGATTTGTTCATCGTTTTGCACCTGAACGATGATTTCAAAAGGAACACCAACAAAGGCCGAATATTGTTGCGTCGTTAGTCGTGCTCTCAAGGTGCATCACCCTCTTGAGAACTTGTCTCTCCGACGTTCTTCTCATCTGACGCTTTGTCGGACTTTGGAACCTCGTCGATATATGAACGAACCCGCTGTGAGTTTCTGGTGGGCTGACGTTGATCTGAGGTTCGGATATCGACGCCAGTCGTTGGCGGGCCTGCCTCAATGCCAAGACCAGTGTCAACAGGCAAGATGATCTGAAGATCTAGGCCAGGGCGATATCGACCGTCAACTCCGCTCCAGAAATCGCGCGCAATATTTCCTTCACTCGCGCCAATCGCCAATTCAATTCGTGCTCCTGGGGTGGTGAGTCCTACTGGAATGATGTCTGGAGAAATCTCTCGACTCTTCATGACACCTTGGAGCAATCGACCTAACAACACATGTTCGTCACGTTGGTCGCCAGTAAACACAGAAAGGAAATAGGAAATCCGCACTCGGGGCGATACCAAACGACGCATTTTGGTCGGACCTCGATCGACGAGTTCTACTCCACCCACGTTGCGCTTGTCATCACGCTTGATTTCCCAAAGGTAAGCACTGATTGTTGGCCGCGCGAGACCAGAACTCCACTCGCGATCGGGAATCGAAAACGAGACATCAATGGCACGATCGAGCGGAACGGTGTTACGTAGGTGAGCTTCAAGAACTTCGTCGAGGAGATGCAGCATGATTTAGCCAATTCCTCCGGCGATGATGACGGCAATGATCGTGGCAGCCGTGCCAGCAAAAAGTCCGAGCACAAACCATGGCCAACGCTTGCGCGCTTCGCTATGTACCAACACTTCACGAATGACGATGTTGCCCTGTGGAGCTTGCACTTCCTCAGGTTCGGGTAAGGCCAAAATTGCTCCACACCGCAAACAATTGGTGGCACCGCGTGGGTTGAGTTCTCCGCAATCGGGGCAAGGAATCCAGGCGCGTTTCGTCACACCAGCAACTCCTGGAAGTCGTTCGCGTGCCAAATCAGTATCACTCGGTCCGCGAGTGACGACACCACGGGCAAAGAACAACGGATAGTCACAAGCAACGCAAAAGGCGTTCGATGAACGCGTGCCTTCTGGATCGGAGTTTTCCTCTCCGCACTGGGGGCAAAGGACGGTGCTCATGCGGCCACCGGAGCCACGGTTTGGCCCGCAATTTCAATACGTATCTGACAATGAACAGGAGTGATGGAACGAATCAACTTGTAGAGGTCGATAGCGGACCCGTGAGCGATCGCTGTCGCTCGCACGACGATGATGCCTTCGCATCGACCCGATTCGCCTTCACGGAAAACTCCGCCATCCTCAAGTAGGTCAATGGGACCAACTAAGTACGGTTCGATCAACGTCAAAATGTAATCTCGCGTGCCCTTTCGCAAGATGAGTGAACCCGTTTCGCGCAGCAAGTCACGTCGATGACCTTCGGGAAGATTTTCAGATCCTGGGGCGTCGACAAATCGACCGAGCCACGATAAGAGAAATTCGGGAGTGACTGATGGGTCGGCTAAGAACGGAATCTGATCCGCTTGTTGTTGAACTGTTTCCGATACCTCTTCGAGGATCGCCACCAACCCTGTCATTGTTCGGTCTTCCTGCATTCCCACCGGCAAACGCCGCACTAGCCAACCACGACGACGAGTCATCGCGCCACGACCTGTGGCTTATATGACAAGGGTAGACCGTAGGGGTCGACGCGAATGGTATCTGTGCCCGCACCGAGGCGCGAGCCATTTCGCAAGTCGGCTTCGAACAGGACGACCTCTTCAACCTGCTCAACACCAGGGATTTCTCCAAGCAAATGAGCGATGGCCCCAGAGTTGATGTCTTGACCAAAAGGCCAACCATTGCCGTCGTTTCCACCCATATGTGGAGACAAAAATACCGCAATGGCATCGAGGCAGGCTTGGCGCACCGAGGCGGGGGCACGACCCGGCCCGACTCGAACCATCGCAGCGACGGAAACACCCAGATATTTGGGAGTCCCTAGTTCAAGTGCGGTACCAATGAGGCGACGCGGTTCGAGATATTCACTCAATTGAGCAAAAAGCGAATCATCCATAGCGAGGTGGTCAATACTGATGGCGTCGACAGGACGAGCTGGGTCAGGGACGATCAAGAGACGAGTTGCAGCACCAGCCGATTCGGGAGGAATGCAAGCAGCACGACGAACTCGCGGGGTTGCCTCTAACGCAAGACGTTCATGATCTGAAGAAGTCACGGCCCGTCCGCCAGAAACAATGGTGAGGGGCGCTCGAACCTTGGCATTTTCCAGAGTTTCGCTGTCAATTCCGCCCGTCGCCGCCAACATGTTGGTGGTGCGGTCGACGTAGGGAACTGCAGAACGAATGACAGAAAGCGCACCGGGACCGACATTGCCACGAGCGCCTCCTCCACGTCGATATTTGGTGACTGAGATCGCGGCACCCGCAGGCGGAATGGCTCCGTGTTGACGCCAACGACCGTCAGCTTGACGTATCTGTGGTCCGAAGTTGACCGCACCGCTGACACCATCCCAGGTGTAGTGCTGATCGGTCGGTCCTGACCGTGAGAAGTCCGTGACTTCAAGCCATTGCTCGGTGATATCCCCAGATCGAACTTCGACATATTCATCGGCTCGACGCGGAAGAAGTGGTGCGCCTTGAACGTCAAATTTCTGTCCAGGTAGACCAGTTGAGTTGCCAATGTATTCTTCGCCAAAAGGTTCAGCATGTTCGGCGGTCACGGTGCCACCCACTGCGTGAGCAACCACCGACGTGAGTGCTGGTGAGGCCCGGTAACCAGCACCGTCGTTTCCGGGGGCCAAGAGTCGCAGGCGTAACCAATAGGCCCGCTCTGATCCGACCGTGAGTGGCAAATGTCCCGTTGGAATTGCGAGAAGTACATGACCGTTTCTGTTGAGTCCGCCCGTTAAATCGCCCTGAGACTTGCATTCAAGCCAACCCTCGTCGGTCCACACTTCCCAAGCCAATGGTGGGTTATTGGGGTTGACGCCGATTCCTTCGACATCGGCGACGACGTCGAGCCGAATGATGCAGCCGCCCAGGGATTCAGCAAAACCCATGTAAAACGAATCGCCAGGAGTCACCGGATTTGATTCAAAGACCTTGACCACTTCGTTATCAAGGGCCAAGTTTTGACTGACGTCAGTCATACGACCTTCATCGGGATCCTCGAAACCGTTCGTTGGAGCGGTGAATGCGAACACGAGATTTGGTTGCGACACTTCGAGGTCGCGCATGGTTGCAAAGACAACCGGATCGTCGCCGGTCGTTGATACTTCGCTACCAGCCGGAACCAAAACAGTTTCCTCAGGCACGGTCGAAAATATGAAAGTAACGTCGACGCTTGCGGCAGACGCCGGATATGGAGAAATTCCAACGAGGTCTAAGAAACTCGCATACAAACGATCGGGAACGCGGTTGAGGCGGTACAGCGTCAACTCGGTCATCCAAGCGAAAAGCTCAATGAGTGTGACACCAGGGTCAGACACGTTGTGGTTCGTCCACTCGGGCAAGAAGCGCGGGATCATGCGCTTGGCTTCGTCGACGAGATCTTGGAAACGTCGATCGTCTAGATCGGGGCGGGGAAAACTCATGTCAGTCCTCTTCAGGCGGGATTGTGTAGAACGGATAAACGAGGTTGCGTCGATCGTTGGTCGATCGAACGATGTAAGAAATTTGAATAGTGACTGCGCCGTCGATATCGGATGGCTCCACTAGAACCGAATCAATTTCGACGCGCGGTTCCCACATATGGAGGGCTTCTTGAACGTACATTTCCATTAAGCCCATGGTGCTGGTTTCAATGGGCTCAAACATGAGTTCCCAAATGCGACAGCCGAAAGCTGGGCGAAAAGGACGTTCGCCCGGTGCTGTCGATAACACGACGGCCATTGATCGCTCAAGTTCTTCAATACCTTCAATAAGAGTGAATGAACCACTCTCGTTGATGCGCATGGGAAAGGGGAAGCCCTTACCGATGAATTCATCTGACATAGTGCCTCCTTTGTTGTTGTGTTCTCTGACGAGAATTTTGCTGGGTGATCGGTGAGTTTGTCATCATTAGTTCAACTTGATCATTGCGCCCTTGACGGTGACCATTCCGCTGGCTTGAACCTTTGCACCCGACGGTGAAAGATCCACCTTTGATCCGCCTCCATCCATGACAGCTCCAGTTGAACCTTTGATACTGACCTTTTGACCTTGAAGCGTGAGGTTCTTCGTAGCTTTGATTGTGATGGCCCCACCTTTGAGGGTGATCGTCCCATCTGAAGCAAGTTCAACGCTGGCATCGCCCACAACAAGTTTGATTTTGGTGCCCTTTTTCGCGTTGATTTTGACGCCGTCTTTATCAAATTGAAGATTTGTTTCGGGCTCAGCGTGTTTCAGCGCAACGACCGCTTTCTTCTTATCGGTGTTTTCAGTGAAGACCAGTTTTGCCCCAGAGGCCATCACCAGAGAGCGTTCACCGACTTTGTCGCCTTTGACAGGTTCAGGTGTTGGGGGAGCGAACTTCTTGCTCCATATTCCACCAAGAATGACGGGGTTGCGCGGGTCACCACCGATAAAAGCGACGAGTACTTCGTCGCCAACATCGGGCATGAGATGTAGCCCGCGTGATTTTCCTGCGCCAGGTGAAACAACGCGTGCCCACGCTGAATCATCCTTATCTGAAATGGTGGGAAGTTTGACTTTGATGCGTCCAACCTTGTCGGGGTCTTTCACATTGGTGACGGTTCCGATTGCAAACTGTCGCCGGTTACGAACTGAACCGCGTTGAGCGCTCACGATGTGATCGGCCAATTCGCTTCCGCCGTGGCGACCACCTTCAAAGCGTGACAAAAGTGGGCGTCCGACACCAAAGATATGTTCGACTCGAGTGACGACGAATGTTCCTGCGAGTTGTGTGCCAGCACCTTCAATTTGAATAGTTGAGCCCGCGGCAATCTTCGGTTGGCCAATCGCTTCTCCCTGCACACGCAATTCGCCAGCCGCCAAATCGGCTTGCATTGCTTCGGCTAGTGCCTTGGCTTCATCGGCTGCACCAACGGGCATATCAGTGACGGTTGAAGAGGCTTTGAGCGCTTTGGCCTGTGTTGCTCGAGTGTCGGTCATCTTGAGTTTGAGACCAACTTTGGTGCTGGTGACTGCAGATCGAGTGGCTTTTCCTGTGACTGCTTTTTGCGTTGCGGGATCCCAGCCGCGTACGGTGACATCGTCAACGCGAGCAGCACCAGAAAAACGTGCTGAGAATCTTTGCAAGGTGGTGCCCCACTTCAATTTGATGGGAGATTTCAGAGTTCGTTTTGTGAAGTTGAGGGTGGTGTCATCAACCCACCACTCAGCACCATTTCGACGAGCCAATTCATCAAGAACAGCATGATCCGAATCAAGCTGTAAGAAATAAGTCATCTTCTTACCAGTGATGCTGGTTTTCGGAGTCAAGCTGTTGCGTTTAGCAATCTTGCTGACGATGTCGGCAGCGGTCATCTCGGTGTAAGTGGTTGGAGTTAAGCCGTGTGAAAGTTGTTGCGACGCGTCGTATCCGGTGATCACCAATTCGTGGCGGTCGCCAGCCCCTTGTTCGGCGGCGATCGCCGCAATCTTCCCCTTAAATACAATGACGTCCTTGCCGGTTGCATCGGGGAAAGCGACTTGTAGTTTGACGCCGATTTTTGCAAACGATCCTTCAAGCAATTCAAAATACGGGTCGTGAAAACGCAAGGTTGCCGCTGCCGCTGCTGCAGTTTCAAGCACGACGCGAACGTCAAGTAACGCATCGGCCTTGACGCCGGTGACCGCTGCACCATTAATGGTGATCTTGGGAACTGATATGCCTACTGTTTCGGGCATGTCATCCCTCCAACTCTGGAATCATCAGGACACGGCCAGGATCGAGTGCGAGTGGATCATCAATTCCATTCGCATTAGCGATAGTGCGCCACTGAGAAGAGTCTCCATACAACTCATCGGCGACGGTGTCGAGGTATTGGCCTGCTTCAAGTCGGCGCACTTGTCCAGGGTTTGGAGTTCCCGAGGTTGGGTTTTGTGGGGGAGTCACCCCTTCGTCCATGAACTGACGAAACGACATACTGACTTCGGCGCGCAACGGAACACCTTTTGAAGTGAAGTAGGTGTACTTCAAATTGAAGCTGGTGATGACAGCTTTGAATGAACGCAACTTGCCCCAATGGAACTGCACCCACGGTGGACGCTTGATGTTGCGATCTTCTTTCGTGCCCTTGACCTTCTTGTCGGTAACAGTGAGCTTGTATAGCTTGTCGGTGATATCGGTAATGGATTTGCCAGTTTCGGTTGAATCAAAAATTGCGGTCAATTTGAACTCAACAGAATTGCCACTATCGAAGGTCAATTGAGGTGCATTGCTACCTGGTGAGTTGTTTGATTTCCAGTCAGTCGATTTCGAAAATTCCAAATCGCTCGGGTTGAACATGAATGGAATTTTTGTCTTGGTTTCAGACATGAGGTAAGCCTTTTGAATACTCATTGACTACCACCTTCCTCCGGCGACTCCACGTCGCTCGAGTTCTTGACGGAGACGATCATCAACAATGCGATTGATCCAATCCATGAGGTCAAGGAGTTGACTAGTTGTTACTTGGTTTGAGCCTGATTCCGAATCGTCAGCTGGCGATAAAACTTGGCTCAGGATTGAGACCGGACCAGGCGCGGCCTTCACGGTTGTTGACGGACTCCGTTGAATGATTGACGAACCGCCTGAACGAGAGATTTGCCCAGGTGATCGCTGGGCACGGATGAGTCCACTTGATGAGGTTCCGCTGACCTGGCGGTGAACGACTTGGTTGGGCAAACTCTGGCCAGATTCAATCATTCGCACGAGGGCGTCAGCAGAAATGGTGCCGTCTTCACTCGGTGCGAATTGGATGCCTGAGGCCTGCCGTTGAATTTTCAACGAACGTCGTCCCTCTCGACGAACCGATGGTGAAGGAAGTAGCGCGGCTGACTTTGATGCGACTGATCTCGATATCTCGTTATTGTTCGATGAAACCGATGGTGATGTTGATACAACCGTCGGCGTATTTGGTAGCGCGCTCAAAGCTTCGGAAGGAATTCGCATTCCGGGAGTGACGTTGGGAGATACTGGCAAATCGTTGAGAGGACTCGATAGTCGTTGAGTGGGAACGCTGCGAGAAACCAAACGATGGAGCACACCTCGAGAAGCGATTGATCCGCCGCGCTCAACAATTTCTTGTCGTGAACGAGCGGCGTCAATACTTTGCTGTGTTGATGACCGTCTCTCAAGCGTCGCGGAGGTTGTTGTTGGCGCCTTTGCTGATGTTGATGTGGAAGTTGATGATGACGTAGAAGTTGAAGTAGGTGTCGATGAAAGTGCGGGTGACGAAGTTGAGGCGACGTTTGCAGTTGATCGTTGAGTAGTTCTCTTTGAGCTTTTCGCTCGTGTTGATGAACCGTCGGCTGGTATTTGCGAAGAATGGGCAACAACTGATCGCATGACAGTTCCGTTGGCGACTGAAGCTGTTTCGGACATTGCACGAGATGCTCTCTCGATCGAATCAGCCGAACTGCGAGTTGTTGACGACGAGCCAGTGTCAGTAGCCGCATCATCGACATTCACACTACGCATGATCGCCCAATGCGGTTGATCGTCGATCGTCGTGATGTGTGAAGAGGTGTCGGATCGATCGATCGGAGAAGCTGCTGGACGAACGGTGTCGTCGTCTTGAGGTTCACGTGAAGGACTGCGGGAGATCATGTCACGGGAAACGGCTGTGACCGAAGGTTGAGCTTGATCAAGCGTGGCTGCAGGAGCGAAGTCCTCCCCAGTGGTTCGACTGAGTCGATCTAGGAAGTTTTGTGCGACGTTTGCACCGGCGCCGGTTAGTGGCGTCGCCACGGTCTCCCGATCTGAAGTTCTTCGAGAGCCTGTCGTGCTTGTTGAAGAGGGTGATCGATGGATTGAAGGCGATGTTGTCGTGCTCGCGGAGGCCGAGGCTCTCGGTCGTTGTGCCCGAGTCGGAGCAATCGCTTGATCAACGTCACCATGAGTTTGTCGCCGCAAAATTGCTTTTGCTAAGGATCCTGCGAATTGAATACCTCCGCTGGCTCCGGGCGTAATGCTCGACATATGAGAACGGGTTTGACGAGCAACTGACATCACGCGGGCAGTCGACGGATTGCCTTGTGAAGCGCTTCGCAATGCCTGGCTCGTGCGATTGTTCTTTTGCGATCGCAGATCATGAGTAATCGATCGGCGATTCAGGCCAAAAGACCTGTGTGACAACGGAGCGTCTAAGGCGAACTGTTGACGGACGATTGAGCCTGGCTTGCTGTCGAGAGAGTGAGCCTTTGGCTGAGGCAAACGTAATGAGCGACGGGCAACTAAATCAGATTGACGGGGAATGGAATGGTTGACAGCCGACCACAGATTGACAAAAGAAGGCCGTTGTGTGGAAAGTGATGCGGCGCTCACCACTTGGTCGCGATTCGCGATCTTCCTGCCTTGAACCGATGCTCTTTGGCCTCGCGTTGCGCTTCGGTGGATCGCCGATTGTGAAGATTTTGCGGAGCGACGAGAAATGCTTGGTGAAGTATTTCGGGTTGATGAGCGACCGCTATTCCTGTTTGCCGACCTACTTGTATTCCGATTTGCCGAAGTGGTAATCGCTTGGCCTTCTTGACTCTTCTGGGTGATTTTTCGATCAACTTGAGTTGCAGGTTTGTGCGAAGTTGCTTGATCTGGCGAAACTGTAGGAGTTCGTTGCGTTTGAGCGGTGTCGGTTCGGTTGCGCTGTGCTCGTCGAGTGAGTGGGCGTTGTCTTTCGCTTGGTGAAGAAATCTGAGTCACTGAAGATTCGCGGTTATGACGAACTGCTGCATTCATCGATGAAGCGAGGCTGAGAATCGAGCCTGATACTGGTGATCGACGAGCGATATCTCCGGGCGTTCCGAGTGGTGCACCAGAGGGATTGGCAAGTGCTGCAACTCGTCGGAAGAGTGAGTCTTGGGTGGACGTCATCATGGGTGGCGGCGCAAGTGATGTTTGTTCCGAAGGTAACCCCACTACCTGTCGCCAACCAGCTGATCGCGGAATACTGACCGACCGCACGCGGCGACGAACTTGCGCTGGTGCTGTGGTGTCGACCCCGTTTCCAATAACGACCGAGTTGATGCTTGATGAAGTCGAGGCAGCGAAACGTGGAGATGCTTGATCTGCAATTGTCTGGGGCGACATTGTTGTCGACGAAAAAAGCGATGTCGTTGATGGTGTCGTTGACGGTGTCGTTGACGGTGTCGTTGTCGATGAAGTTGGAGAAGATGCGGGAATTCGAGCAATTGATGGGGTTGATTCCGCTTTTCTAGAAACGACATCAGGTGATGAATCTCGAGAGGGAAACGAGGTCCAGTTCGGGCCAACGGGTGGTGAGATTCGTGAATTGGACACTTGTCGCGAGGCGGTAGTCGGTTGTGTCGTGGTCGAAATTAACCTCGGCGTTGTCGGTGTTAACGACGAAGATGATGTTGTTTGTGATGCGGTACGTCTGGAGACCCGTGGCCTCGTTCGCGTCAATGCGCTTGCTTGAGGTGTTGTCGAAGCGGATGATGTCATGTTCAAACGACGAGGAGGCTCATACATCATTGAGAGTGGAATTGGATGACCGGGTATGACGGCGGGTTGGCGAGTTGAGATGGCGCGACGATGAATAGAAGAACGATCGATCGATTGGCGCGAACTCACGCGTGGTAGCGACAAACGATGAATCGCCGAAGTTGCGTCTGTGGTATCTGGTTCGATGCGAGGGTTCTGAAAACTTGGCGATGATGAGAGCAAAGAACGCGCCACCAAGACGGATTCATATCTAGGCGCGAGTGGCGTTGGACCATCTCGGTCGGTTCGACTTCCGTTCCTCGTCGGACTGTTGGTTGAACGGGTGCGGGAAGGACGAGCAGTTGGTCGTTGCGGTTGAGTCGTCACACGAACCAGAGGTGCTGACATTGGACCAATATGGGCTTCGTTTCGGCTGGGTTGACGGCGAATCGGATGCAAACGTCGGGCGATCGAAGATGGTCCGGTCTGGATCCCCGAACGGCTTCGCCCACGTGCATGGGCAGCCATAGGAAGACCTCGAGGTTGAACCTGACGTACGACGCGATTTTTCATTCGTGATTGTCGTAACGCAATGATGTCGCGATCTCGGTAGGGGTCGAGATCGTCGGCGCGAGTCGGTAGGGCCGGCAACAGCCACATGGGGAACCGAACCGAAGAATCGCTGGAGATTGATCGTCGAATCGAAGTCGAGCGACCAAATGAATTAGCCATGACCTGTGAATTGGTCGCGATTCGACCGATCGTCGCCTTGCGTTGACGGGCGACAGGTGTCGGTCGCACAATGCGCCGAAGCGGTTTGGCGGGAGATTCCTGTTGGAAAACGTTACTCATCGTCACTTCTTCTTCTTAGGAGCAGCGACTTTTTTCTTAGCCTTAATGGACGGCTTCTTGCTCGATCCAGCCGGAACACCCATATTTGATGAAACCAAACCATGATGGGCGAGGGTGATTTCTTCGACGAGAAATTCATCGGTTTCAATGGAGAGGTCTGGACCCTTCCAAGAAACGGGAATCGCATCGGTCAATATCCAGGTGCGTAACCTTTTTCCTTTGGCGCTCATCAATGTGATCGCGACGTTTTGGCGAGCCAACGTTGCTTTTCCTCGTTTTGAACCCAACTCAAAGCGACTTCCACTGGCTTCGTTGAACCAGTTATACAGACCATTGTCATACGTCATTCCACGTCTCAATGTCACATCGTCGAACGTGAAGCGCCCGGGGAGCTTGTGCACAAAGCCGTTTTCTCCGCCTTCGGTCACTTCAAAAATCTCGACTTTTCCGCCGAGGCCTTTGACTTCTCGAAAAGAGCCAAGAAGTTTGCCGTCAACTTCAACGATGAATGTCGCTGAAGTGGGTCCTTCGTTATAAAAGGAGTTAAAGGGTGAAATACCCATGATTAAGCCATGATCTTTTTGGCTTCATCGAGCGCTCGACGATTGAGCGCAGCGACTTTTTCTACAAGTCGCACTCGATCGGAATGCTCTAAATCTAAGAGACGATCAAGATCCCAATGGATGTGGTACGCGAGATAAATCACTTCGTCCCACAACGCGTCTTCGGGATAAATCTCCATCAGGAGTCCTGATTGACCTCCTCGATAACAGCCCCTCCACGACGACGGCCAGTGATGATGATTTCTTCATCGTCATCATCATCTTCATAGTCGTCATCGGTGCTGTCGTCGAGATCATCGTCATCTTCGTACTCGTCGTCATCTTCGTCAGTATCGTCGTCATCGGCTGACTGAGCGCGAGACCGAGCAGCGGTGGCTTTTTCGGCTTCATTTGCTTCCTTGAGGAAGGCTCGAACATCTGACGTGCTGCCGAAGTTCACGACGCCGTAGAGATCTTGCAAAAACGCAAGATCGGCGGCGAAGAGATTTTCGATCTCTCGAGGGGTCACTGCTGACAAACTGCCAAGTTCAGTGACCACCCTCGAGAGAACGATAATAGTTAAATACGGATCATCTGCACCCTGCACCCGTGGATCGCGAAGCGGTTCGATCTCGTCACGCGCCGTAGCAAGGCGCATAACGCCCCGGCGATGAACGGTCCCGTCCGACCCGAGATAACCGCGGGGGAGAGTAAAGGAAAATTCCGTAGTAAGAGACATCAGGCCTTGAAGAGTCCTTCGTGGCTGATCGTCAATTCTTCAATCATGACGTCATCAGTGCCGGCGTCCAAGTCTGAAGCACTCCACTTCGAGGGCCAACCGGCTTCGAAGTTCCAGCGACCAACTTCAGTTCCAGCATTGTCATAAATGACGATGGAACCGTTGGTGCGCTCGACGGCGCCTTCGAGGACTTTGGTGTGCCAGTCAATGATGGCGCTGTCAGCTGACAAACCACGCTTCAGCACGATGTCGTCGTACTTGGTGCGGCCTGGACGCTTACGGATGATGATCTTGCCAGCCACGGTGTCTTGGTATTCGACCACTTCGGTCGAGTAGCTCAAGCCCGAGCAGCCTGTGAATCGAGCCATCTCAACACCCTCAAGTTCGAGGGCGAATTGAGACCCGAGAAATTCGAGGTCATGTTCATTTGCCATTGTTCAGGTTCCTTTCGTAGAAGCTGTGTAGATCAGGCTGCTTGACGCAGTTGGCTGATGCGGAAGATAACGAATTCAGCAGGCTTGACCGGCGAAATGCCGACTTCAACTACTACCTTGCCTTGGTCGATCGAGTCAGGTGGGTTGGTTTCCGAGTCGCACTTGACGAAGAACGCCTGATCGGCGGTAACACCGAACAAAGCGCCATCGCGCCACAATCCGCGAAGGAATGCTGAAATGGTGCGCTTCAAACCTTCCCACAACTTCTGATCGTTCGGTTCGAAAACTGCGAACTGGGTGCCTTCCATGATTGCGGTTTCGATCATGTTGAACAAACGACGCACGTTGATGTAGGTCCAATCGGTGTTGGATGACAAGGTGCGAGCACCCCACACGCGGATTCCGCGAGTTCCGAACGGACGAATGCAGTTGATGCCGATCGGGTTGAGCAATGACTGCTCACCCTTGGTGATGTCGATTTCAGTTGACAAAACGCCACGAACAACTTCGTTGGCCGGAGCCTTCCAAACACCACGGGTGTCATCAACGCGACTCCAGATACCGGCCACGTGACCAGACGGCGGAACCAAAATGGTTGCGTCAGCGGGGCTGGTGCTCACGGGGTTGTCAACGCGAATCCATGGGTAGTAGAACGCCGCGAAAGCTGAGTCGTACATGGCGACATCTGAACGCCATTCTTTGACCTGCTGGGGCGACATGGCCGGAGGCGCATCCAAGATGGCCATGCGGTTGGCCTGGCCTTCGCAATGTGAAATGAGCGCAGTTTGTACTGCTTTCCACATGCCGAGGTCGACAGATCCGTCAGCCTTGGTCGCAGCCGTGATGAGGTCGGGGACCATCACCATGGTGACTTCGTCGGCAATGACCAAGCCGTTGATGCCAGTGCGGTCTGATTCGCTGCCAGCAAAGTGCTTGGGCTTGACTTCAACCGGTACGGCCGGAGCAGGAGTTACTGCGAACAAGCCGGGGCGAAGGCCGGCAATGGTGATGTCCGCAAGGGTCTTGAGATCAACTTTGGTCTCGACCTTGACGCGCTTCGATGCTTTATTCACCGTGGCGGCGATATCGGACAACGAGACATTGTCGTAACGCTCGGTCTCGATGCCACCTTCGGTGACGACGAAGTTGAAGTTAGGAGCCTTGCCGTCTTCAGCCGGGTCTCCATTTTCGATAGCGATTGCCATTCCGTCGGACGGTCCAATGCTGGTGACTTCAAGTGGCAAACCAAGCGCACGGTCAACCGCGGGAAGCGCACGCTGACCAGGCTGATCGGACGGTGCTTGGTGAGCAACACGCACGATGTAGGCCATGCCGCCACCGTTATTGAAGAATCCGTAGACCGAGTGGGGGAGCATCGCTCCGGCCAAAAAGCCGCCGTAAGCAGCTTCGTACTGGGTCCAGCTGGTCACTAAACGGGGCTTCAAGCCCTGCGGGTCGGTGGGGTCGTCCTTAGGAAAGTCGGCAGTGAAGCCAACAAAGGCTGCGACTGCGGTCAATCCGGCCGACAAGGTCGCTGAACCTGAGGGCACCTCTTCGACATACACACCTGGGGTTAGATAAGAAGGCACGTTGATCCTTTCGTGATCAGGTCTCTGAATGATTTGTGATCTCGGGAGTTGCCAGTGCCGCCACAGCCCGAATGAAAATGTCTACTTTTGTCGACAAGCCGACAATAGATGACTTAAGTCCTTCAAACCTAATTGGATAGCGGTGCTAAATGGATAGCCCCCTGCGTTTGATAGGTGAGGCCAATTCTCAGAGTTCAATCTGAAAACTGTCTACTTTTCTCCCGCAAGGGCGACACTAAACCCATCTCGATAGCAAGCGCAAGCAAAATTTTAACTTTCGCATCGACCGACGCATTCAGAGTACGGTGAAGACTGATTTTGCATGTCAACTCTTCCGGCTTCGTCCTCACTCCCATCCTCGTCCATCGTTGTTCAAGGTTCGCACCTCATGGCGGGATTGCTTGGGCATCGAGACAGTCACTTGCGACTGATTGAAACTGCTTTTACCGACAGTGAAATCATTGTTCGAGGAAACGAAATCTCCATTCTGGGAGATTCGGCCGGACTGCTTTCTCGCCTCTTTGAGGAACTGGTGTTGTTGCTTCGACGCGGCGAAACTGTTGATGACACTGTGGTCAAACGTTGCATTGCAATGGTTCGAGCCGATGAGAAACCAAGTTCGGTATTAACTGATGAAATTCTTCGAGGAGCCAAAGGTCGAACGATTCGTCCGAAGACCGCGGGACAGAAACGATATATCGACGCCATTCGTAACAACGTCATCACTTTCGGGGTTGGGCCCGCTGGTACTGGTAAAAGTTGGTTAGCCGTTGCGATGGCAGTTCACGCATTGCAAACCAAATCGGTGCAACGGATCATCTTGACCAGACCAGCTGTTGAAGCTGGCGAGCGGTTGGGATTCTTGCCAGGAGATCTGATGGCCAAGATTGACCCCTACCTACGACCTTTGTATGACGCCATGTTTGACATGGTTGATGCTGAGGGAGTGCAGAAGATGCATGAGCGACAGGCGCTTGAAGTTGCGCCCCTTGCTTTCATGAGAGGACGAACTCTCAATAACAGTTTCATTATTTTGGATGAGGCCCAGAACACCACCCCCGAACAGATGAAAATGTTCTTGACCCGAATCGGTTTCGGATCAAAAGTTGTGGTGACTGGTGATGCCACCCAGATTGACGTGCCCGACGGTCGAAGCGGGTTAATGGGACTCCAACGTCTTCTCGGAGATATCGAAGGTCTTGAATTCGTTCACTTAGACACGTCTGATGTCGTACGGCACCGTATTGTGGGAGACATCGTTGCTGCCTATGAAAAAGACTCCGTCCTTAAAGAGCAAAATCGAAAGAACTCCCAGGTGAAGAAATCCCATGATTGAGGGCCCTCCGAGGTTTCGTAAGAAGGTCAAAGTCGGCGGCGACACTGAAGCCGAAGTTTTCTGTGCCGACGAGCAAACTGAAGTAGAGGTTGATGTCGCCCGCTGGCAAAAGTTGGCCGTCGCCGTTCTTGCTGATCAGGGCGTTCGGGGTGGGACTGAGTTAAGCCTGTTTTTTGTTTCTCAAAACGATATGTCTGAACTGAACTCTGAACACATGGGCAAGTCGGGACCGACTGATGTGTTGGCCTTCCCGATTGACGGCGGCGAAGTTCTTGAAATGATTAATGGTCCGACTGGCGCTACTCGTGGGCCTGATCGTCCTCCGCCCGATCGTGGCGATTTGCCTCTGTTGTTGGGTGACATTGTGATTTGTCCCGAAGTGGCGGTGAGCCAGGCATTCACTCACGCCGGAAACGCTGATGATGAGTTTGCCTTGCTGGTCGTCCATGGCATATTGCATATTTTGGGTTGGGACCATGACACACCAGAGAAGACACTCGATATGCAGTCTCGTGAACGTCAATTGTTACAAGCACACCACTGGCATGGAGATGTGCCAGTGAACTTCAAACAGAGTCAAGACGAGGACGAATGATGTTGACAATGGTTGCCACTTTCGGCGGACTTGATTGGGCATTGCTCGGAGTCATCATTTTGTTGTTGTTTTTCTTGATCTTTTTGTCGTTGGCAGAAATGGGACTGTCACGAATGACGAAACCTAAGGCCGCGGCCATGGCTGAAGGTGGCGTCAAACAAGGTAAAGCCTTGCAACAATTGGTGGGCGAACCTGAAAAATGGGTGAATCCGTTGTTGTTGTCGGTGAATGTGTGTCAAACAGTTCAAGCGACGTTGACCGGTGTTGTGGCCTCCCGAGCATTTGGTCCACTCGGAGTGGCGGTGGGTGTCCTCTTGAACGTCATCGTGTTCTTTGTTCTTGCAGAGGCAGTGCCGAAAACTTATGCGTTGTTATACCCCGAACGGGCAGCGTTAAGTACCGCACGTGGAACAAAGCTTCTCGTATCTTTTCCGCCTCTGAAAATGGTTTCGGGATGGCTGATTTCTTTAACCAATGTCATCGTGAAAGGAAAGGGTCTTGAACAAGGCCCATTCGTGAGCGAACAAGAGCTTCTCGGAATCGTTGAAGCCGCGATGAATGACGATGTCATCGAAGAAGAAGAACGCGATCTCATTGAGTCAATTATTGAATTTGGTGACACCGTTGCTCGCGAGGTCATGGTTCCACTGCCTGACATGGTGACTATTCCTCAGACATTTACCTTGACTGAAGCAATCGATGTTGCGATCGAACATGGTTATTCGCGTTTGCCAATTCTTAACGATGAAGATGATGTTGTTGGCATCACATTTATTAAGGATCTCATTCGTCAGGAACGAAATGGTCATGGGTCAGAAATCGTGACGTCTCACATGCGTGGGGTCATCGTCATTCCAGAAAACAAACCAGTAAATCGTTTGATGCGCGAGATGCAAGAGCAGAAGTTTCACCTGGCTGTGGTGGCTGATGAGTACGGAAGTATTGCTGGTCTCATCACACTCGAAGACTGTTTAGAAGAATTGGTTGGCGAAATTGTCGATGAATACGACAAGCATGAAGAAGACATCGAACACCTTGCCGATGGTCAGTACATGGTTGATGGATCAACGAGCGTCTCTGATGTCAACGACAAACTTGACATCAAGATTCCCGATGAAGAATGGGACAGTGTCGGAGGGTTTGTTTTCGGAACACTTGAGCACGTGCCAGTTGTGGGTGAATCAATTGATTTTGATGGCTGGAGATTTACGGTGGTGGAGGTTCACGGTCGACGCATACGAACAGTCCGTATCGCATTGATTAGCGGAACCGAAAATGATCCCGTCTAATCCGCTTTTCTACAACTGACTAAAGGCCTTCGGAAGATTCGGATAACGACCAGTATTTCCTCCGCCGTCAACAGAGACAAATGAAGCACTCATATAGGACGAGTCATCGCAAGCCAAGAAGGAAGCCACTGCAGCAATTTCACTTGGCTGAGCAAATCTGCTCAACGTGGCATTTTCTTTAAACTCGTCAATAATCACTGGCACCGAAAACATGCCGCTTGTTGCATTTGTTTCAACTAATCCAGGAGCAATCGTATTTACTCTTACGCCGCGGGGTCCGAGTTCCATTGCTGCTACTTGGGTCAGCATCGATACGCCCGCTTTGGCTGCACAGTAGGCAGACATACCTTGTGACGGTTGGATGGCGTTAAGGGATGCGATGTTGATGATTGAGCCTCCATCACTGATCACCGCCCCGCCATGTTTCAAGGTTAAGAAGACTCCGGTTAAACACAAATCGATGATTCGTTTCCATTCTGAAAGCGGCAGTTCAGTAATGAGTCCGTATGTTCCCGCTCCCGCATTAGCAACGACTATGTCGACGTGCTGAAAGGTTGCCATCCCAAAAGCCGCGAGGTTGGCGACGTCTTCTTCTTGAGTGACGTCGCACAGACAAGTTGCAACTGCTTCGCCAAATTCGTTGACCAAATTTTCTAAGCCTTCAGGGCTGATATCTCCAGCCACCACTCGGGCGCCATCGGCAACAAATCTCTCTGTTATTGCTCGGCCGATCCCAGATGCGGCACCCGTAATCAATGCAACTTTTCCTGTGAGATTTCCCATAAACGAAATGTACTGCGCGATACCGGGTCAATCGCTAGTGGATAACTGTTGTCTGATTTCGTAACGCTGGATCTTTCCGATAGCTGTCGTTGGAATTGAATCCATGACATGGATGCTTTTTGGAACGTAATAATTTGGCAATGATTGGAGAACAAGGTCCTTGATCTGTTGCAATGAAACATCGTTCCGAGTTGTTGCGACTACAACTCGTTCACCCCATTCAGGGTCGGGCAGTCCCACAACTGCGAACTGTTGTGAATCAAATAGGGAAGAGATTGCCGACTCAACGACATCTGGCCACACCTTTTCTGATCCAGTCACGATGACGTCGCCACGACGGCCGTCAACTTGCAGTAACCCATTTTCGGACAACGATCCGATGTCACCGGTATGCAACCAACCATCAGCGTCAATCGGCGTCGAGCCGTCCCGGTAGCAACGCATGTTCATTGGAGAACGCACCAAAATTTCACCATCGATGGCGATTGTGATCGCGACCCCATTCAATGGAAAACCGTCGTAGACGATTCCAGAACCGGTTTCAGTCAAACCATACGTTGCAATCACATTTTTGGGTCGTTCCTTCGGAGGTTTGGAACCTCCGAGAAGGATCGAGCGAAACCTTCGAGGATCAATTCGTTGCAATGCTGTCGGAACGAGAGAGATCAAGGTGCAGAAATGTGAGGCGCGTTGAACTTCTTCCGGATCAAACCTTGGAGCGACTGTGAGTTGGGTTCCCATCAATAACGATCGAGTGACAACGCTTAACCCACCGACATGAGCAAGCGGAAGACACGAATACCAATGATCGTCTAGTTGGACATCAAGAGCATGAGAACTAGCTCGTGCCGACGCAAGTACAGATTGATGGGTGAGCACGACACCCTTAGGAACTCCCGACGATCCACTTGTCGCAACAACGAGTGCATCGCCCTGCTCAACGGGCACTCCATCGTGAAGTTCTTGTCGATCATTTGATGAGACGATGTGGGTTGGTTTGAGTTGATCGATCAGTCGTTTCTTGCCCTCCTGGGGCAACCGTTGATCAATGGGCAAAACCGCATCGCCAGAATCCCAAGCCTTCGACAGTTCGTCAACGAACCTCTGGCTTGGTTCAAGATCAAGCGCAACGAGCGAATTCATGGAATCAATACCAAAGAATCATTGAATTGGATCAATAGGAGTAGAGATTCCCATCGCCGAGTCAATGATTTCTGCAACAGACAAACACTTTAAATCGTCATTTCGCCAGGCACTGATTTGTACGCCGACGGGCAGTCCATCGGAAATTCCTGCTGGAACAATGGCCGAAGGGCTACCCAGAAAGTTTTGTGGTAAAACCGTTCTAAAGGTTTCAAGTACTTCTTTAGCCTCGTCAGAACCAGCAATGTCAAACCCATGGGTGAAAGCCGGCAAACTCCAGGTCGGGCTCAACAAGACATCGTACGTTTGGAACCAAGCAGCCCATTCCATGGCGATTTCATAGCGTGATGCGTGCATGAAAATCATTTGTTCAGGCGTAAAGGTTGTGAAATTTTCACGACCAAACTCTAAGAACTGACGTGCTCCATCGCCCATCACTGCTTCCAATAAAGGTTGAAGTGGCGTCAATTCGTAATTAAGTAGCGCCCCCCACATTTCCACGGCTTCTTCATATCGGGGAGGAACACTTTCTTCGACAATATGACCCAAAGATTCCAGATACTTTGCGGCTGCATGCACGACTGATGCAATTCCGGCATCGGTTCTGCCCCCGGGAGCTTCAGCCATGACGGCAATACGAAGCGGTCTATTTGAAGCGATGTCGTTGAGGTTCGCGCTGTACGAAAACGGATCTCGGTGATGTGCCCCACGCACAAGGTCAAAACCGAAACGAACATCAGCAACACGACGCGCCAAGACTCCTTGAACCAACATCAACTGTGATCCAAGCCCGAGGGCTGTTGGAGGAATTTCGGTTGCGAAAGGAATTACTCCGACTGTTGGTTTGATTGACGCAATGCCGCAACAATGGGCGGGGTTGCGCAATGAGCCACCGATGTCATTTCCTAAACCAATGGGCGACATGCCCGAAGCTATAGCTGAAGCTTCACCACCACTTGAACCACCAGTAGTTCGGTGGGGATTCCAAGGATTCTTTGTGAGTCCATGTAATGACGAGTCTGTATGAATACGTAGGCCCATGTCGGGAAGATTGGTGCGGGCTAGAGGAATGCCCCCGGCGTTTTTCATTCGCTCAACAACTGGAGCATCCGTCTGTGAAAATGCTTCAGCTAATGCAACCACTGCTTGAGTTGTTGGCGTGCCAGCGACATCAATATTTTCTTTAATGGTGAACGGGACACCATGCATTGGTCCAAGCGCTTGCCCGTTTCGACGTTGCTGATCTGCATGATCGGCATTCTCAAGAGCTGTCTCGTCCATGCGGCGCACCACGGCGTTGAGATGAGGGTTGACTTCGTCAATTCGGTCAAGGTGAGCTTGTACGACTTCACGACTTGACACATCACCTCGAGAAATCAAAGAAGCAAGTTCTTGAGGTCCTTTTCGCCATAACTGTTCGCCCATTTCGGATGTCCTTTCCGCAGATCAACCTAGTGCAAGCGAGTAGCGTTCATTGGGTGAAGAAATGGATCCTTGGAGCCCGACCGCGAACCTTGCCAGCTGCCGTTGTGCCGGTTCTTGTCGGTGCAGCGATCTGTAACGGATCAGGAGGCGCGCACTGGGGCCGTGCGGTGTTAGCGCTAATTGTGAGTTTATTGCTGCAAATCGGCGTGAATTATGCCAACGATTACAGCGACGGTGTCCGAGGAACCGACGAGGTCAGAGTTGGACCGATGCGACTTGTTGCTTCAGGACTTGCTTCACCCCAGTCGGTGAAGGCTGCCGCGTTTATGGCCTTTGGAGCTGCTGCTGGAATCGGTCTGGTTTTGGCGCTCATGACTTCGTTATGGGTTGTCCCGGTTGGGCTAGCCGCTTTGCTAGCGGGCTGGTTTTATACCGGCGGCAAGAATCCTTACGGTTACATCGGTTTGGGTGAAGTGTTCGTGTTCGTCTTCTTTGGCTTAGTTGCAACTGTTGGAACGACATACGTTGTTCTTGAACGAATTCCCGCCATGTCGTGGTTGCAAGGAGTTGCCGTCGGATGTTTGGCGTGCGCTCTGCTTGTTGTGAATAACTTGCGAGATATTCCGACAGATCAAGTGGTCGGCAAGCGGACACTGGCGGTCCGTTTGGGAGATGCTCGAACTCGTCATTTGTATTTGGTCTTGATGGTTGTCGGAATTCTGTGCGGAGTCGTTGCGACCTTTTCAAACTCTTGGTCGTTCATTCTGTTGTTGTGTTTCATCCCGGCGATGAAGCCGATGAATTTGGTACGTCGGGGAGTCAAAGGCAAGGGTTTGATCGCGGTTTTGGCAGCGACTGGACAAGTACAAATAGTTTTTGGCTTGCTATCACTGTTTGCATTCGTATTGGGAAGGTAGGTTTTTCCCGTGACTTCTTTACCGCCTCCTGAAATGCCCAAATACTCGAATACATCAATCAATAACTTGGCGCCAAAGCGTGATGGTAAAGCTGTCGGGGCTTTGGTGGCTGGAATCGTTGGCCTATTGGTTTTCGGGATTGTGTTGGGCGGCGTTGCAATAGCAATGGGAGTGCAGTCAAGAAAAAACATTAGGGCCTCGCAAGGTCAATTGACCGGTGAGGGATTTGCTAAGGCAGCTGTCGTTCTCGGAATCCTTGATGTTGCAACGTTTTTTCTATTGTTGATTCAACGCTGATCATTTCAAAAAGTTTTCCACGACCGTTTGAAATTGGAGAGTCTGTTCAAGATGTACAGAGTGCCCCGCATTCTGAATCTCCACCATCGTTGCGTTTGAACCAATCGCCAACTTCATGTTTCGAGCAATGTCCACAAACTTGTGGTCATGCGCCCCGACGATGAGAAGAACTGGCATGCCGAGATCGTGAAGATAGTCCCATAAAGATTCTTGTGTCCCAGTTCCACTCATACGCAAGCTTGATGCGAGACCTTCAGACGTATTTCGCAGACGATCTTGTATTTCTTCTGGTGTTGATGTGAGGCCAGCAAACATGGGAGCACTCAGCCATTTTTGAACAAAATGAGCCACTCCAATTTCAGCAATCTCACGTGCAAGTAGCTCATCAGATTGCGTTCGAGCCAGCCGTTCCTCCGGTGTACGTAACCCCGCAGAACCACTCACCAAAACTAAACGTCGAACATTTTGAGGATGAAGTAGTGCGATATGAAGCGCTAATCGAGCTCCCATTGAGTAGCCGATGTAGTCGCCATAACCACATTGTGTTGCGACCATCTCCGCAGTGCTCGGTAAATCGGCTTCAACCGATTCAGAATGAGCATGACCTGGAGCATCAAGGCGAATGATCGACTGCTCCGCGGGTAGCAATTGAATGTAACGATCCCAAGAACGTGATGTCTGAGTAAATCCATGCAGCAATACACGACTCGTTGTTGAAAGATCACCCGATTGTTCAGCGAAAAGAGGACCAGCAATGTTGGTCCAGTTTCGTGATAATGAATTGTTCATGAAGCCGATCGTTCGGCAGTCCGCCGCAACACTCGTTCGAAGGTTTCAGAATCTTGGGCGCCTGGTATCGACCACTGCCCGTTGATGACATACGTCGGGACGCCGGTGATTCCGTGCGAGATAGCGGTGGCAAGTTCTTCGGCAACTTCGCCCTTTCCTGCATCACTGGCAAAGAAAGCCCGTAAAAATTCTGCGAACTCAATGTCATCCCCATCATGAGGAATTGTTCGTACACCAATGGCAATGAGTTGTTCTGAATCGCCAACATTCACGCCCTCAGTGAAATAGGCATTGAGCAAAGATTCTTTAAGTTTGGATTGAACCTGATAATCGTGATTGACGCCCGTCCACCACATCAATCGGTGCGCAAGAATTGTGTTGGAGCGCTGACCGATATCCATTCGAAACTCAATGCCGTCTTGGGCGGCGGTGTCGGTGAGTTGCGCAATGATTTTGTCGGCGCGTTCGGCGCCACCGAATTTCTTCGCATAGACCTCGCGAACAGGCGCGGAAGAGTTCGCGGGAGCCGTCGGGTCAAGTTGATAGGCGCGGTACACAATCTCGATGGGTTGAGAAATGGCGTCTGGGCCAGTTGTGACCTTTTCTAGAGCCGCTTCAAACCGGCGCTTTCCAATGAAGCACCACGGACACACCACGTCGGACCAGATTTCAATCTGCATGTTCGTACCTTAGATGGTCACAAGCCAGATTTGCTCGTAGCGTAGGTCTCGTGGAGAGCGATCTTTTGCGTGAGCGCTTGGCCGGTCGGCCGGTCGAAGATGTTCAAGCGACCTTTTGTGCGGTGCTCGTCGACGAATGGGTGAAGCAGGGGATCGGCCATGCGGTCATCGCTCCTGGCTCACGGTCAACGCCTCTCGCTCTCGCTCTCAGTCAACGTTCCGAAATACATATTGAAGTTTTTCATGATGAGCGCTCGGCTGCTTTTGCGGCTTTGGGGGTTGGGTTGGCAACTCAACGGCCTGCCATTTTGCTCTGTACCTCAGGAACTGCGGCGGCCCATTTTTTCGCAGCCATTATCGAAGCAAGTATGTCTCATGTGCCGATGTTGGTCGTGACCGCTGATCGTCCACCCGAATTAAAAGACGTCGGAGCTCCTCAAACCATTGATCAGACGAAAATGTATGGAGACGTCGTTCGCTGGTTTCATGATCCCGGAGTAGCTGACACAACTGCAAGCTATTCGTGGAGATCGCTGGCTCGACAAAGTTTTTCGTTTTGTATTGGTAATTCTCCAGGACCAGTTCATCTCAACCTTCCCTTTCGTGAGCCGTTAGTTGGTTCTGCGATTGACCTGCCCGTTGACTCGCGCGTTCGTCACCAGATGTTCGGTCGCCTCGATTTAGGTCAGGCGGACTATGAGAGTGTCGCGACTGTTTTGAATGTAGATAAGGGATTGATTGTCGCTGGGCGCGGTTGTGGCAACGCCGAAGAAATCTCTCATTTAGCGAAGTTGCTCAATTGGCCAGTGCTCGCCGACTCTCGATCTGGATGTCAAGGTATACCTGAAGCAGTTCAATATTTTGATTCGATCCTTCGTTCGGAATTATTCGCTACTGCGAATCAACCCAAAGTGGTCTTAAGACTTGGAGAATCGCCAAGTTCAAAGGTGCTGAGTCAATTCATCACTCAATCTCAGGCCACCCAAGTACATGTCAGCGCTTTTGAAATGACTGCTGACGCTGACCATCAAGTGTCGCTACATATTTCAACTGATCCCGCTACCTTTTGTCGACAAGTTCAGAACTATGTGAAACCTAATAGTGATTCTGGTGTGCTGATCACATGGTTGAAAGCCAATACTGTCGCTCGATCAACGGTTGTTCATTTCTTCAACAATTCAGATGAAAGATTGCTCGCTCCGCGAGTGTCTCAGTTGGTACAAGAAGATCTAATACCGCAAGAAAATCTGTTGGTCTCATCATCAATGCCGGTGCGTGATTTGGAATGGTTTGGCGGAGATTGTTCACGATTGAACGTCTTCTCGAACCGAGGTGCTAACGGAATTGACGGTGTCGTTGCAACTGGCGTCGGAGTTGCTGTTGCAACCCAGCGAAAGACCGCAGTATTGATTGGCGATATTGCACTGTTACATGATTCGTCGAGTTTGGTCGATCTTCACAGACGACATGTTGAATTGAAGATTATTGTGACCGATAATGATGGAGGTGGCATCTTTCATTATTTGCCACAGGCCACATTGGTGAATGCTGATGCATTCGAAATGTTATTTGGTACTCCGCACGGAACAGACCTATTGCAATTAGCCAAAGCTCACCATTTGGCGACTTTTGATTGTCGTTCAGCCGCCGAGCTAAGAAGTGCCTTATCGTCGCCCGGAACGTGTGTGATACGGGTGCATACCGATCGCAACAACGAAGTTTCGACGCATCAAGAAGTGAACGCACTAGTGGTCTCGGCGTTGAGGAATCAATAGTCAAGTCTCAAGGACGAACAATTGCGGAGAGCATCGCCTGAAATTTCGCTTGTGTCTCGGCTAATTCAGCAGCTGGGTCTGACGCCGCAACGATTCCACCACCGGCGATGATCCGAGCGCTCTTTCGATCGTCCGACAACTCAGCACATCGAATCGCTACTGCCCACGTCCCGTTGCCATTGGCGTCCACCCAGCCAACTGCACCGCCATAGTTTTTTCGGTCAAAACCTTCGAGTTGAGCGATGATTTCAAGGGCCTCTAATCGAGGATGACCGCCGAGCGCAGGAGTCGGGCACAACAAGCGGGCGAGTTCAAGTAGTGGGGGATGTTCGTCAGAAAGGTGACCTTCAATCAGAGTTCCGAGATGTTGAACATTGGCAACTTGAATAACTGAAGGTTGGGGTTCCCAATCTAAATACGAACAAAATGGCAACAACATGTCATGAATGACGTCAATGACTACGCGGTGTTCAACTTGATCTTTCATACTCGAAATGAGTTTGCTGGCGAGTTCGTTGTCGGTGTTCGGATCTCCCGTTCGAGGTGTCGTTCCGGCCAGTGGGTACGAACGGATCGTTTGTCCAGATACTTCGATCAACAATTCGGGTGATGCCCCGATGAAACCATTCATCGAATAGCGATAGCTGTTGCCAAATGTCGCTCTCAGTCGCTGTAAAACCGAATGAACATCGATGGGCTGATCGGCCTCAACGATGATCTCACGGGCGATCACGGCCTTGGTGATTTTTCCTTCAACAACGGCGTCACGAGCGCTCGCGACCGCCTGCAGGTATTTGTCGATTGGTGTGAGAGGCCGAACTGAAAACGAATTGGTTTTCGCTGATGGTGGAGGTGAAACTTCAACGTCGGTCGGCGCCTCGTCGACTGTTGTCAACCAACAGTTGCCCGATTCGTCTTTTCCTACTACTTGTTGAGGAATGAAGAATTCGCCAGCAGAGTTTTGGTCAAACGGAATAATGCCCATTGCAATTGGAGCGACATTTAGATTGGTCTCATTGTGATGATTAATCTCAGACAAAGTTTTCTGAACCTCTGAGAACGCAACGCGAGCAGCAATTCCGCGTGCGGCATAGCCGACACCGCTACGTACGAAAAGATAACCATCGTTGCCCGCTACGTCATTCAGGTCTACTGATGAATCGAATGCAATGGTTGTCGCAATCACGGATCATTAATCCCTTGTAGCGAGCATCAGTTGGGTGATTCCGCCTGAGAGTTGATGATGAGTCGCATTGGAAAATCCAGCTCTTTGTAATGCACCCAGCATTTCGTCACGAGGAGGTAGGTAGGCAACGCTTTTAGGCAAATAGCGGTAAGCAGCTGGATCAGAAAGCCACCCACCAATCTTTGGAACGATCTTGCCAAAATAGATTCCGTTACCGAAACGGATAAGACGATTATGCGGTATGCCGACATCGAGTAAAGCAATCCGACCGCCCGGTCGTACCACGCGGCCCAATTCGTTGAAAAAGGCCGGAAGGTCGACCAGGTTGCGCAAAGCGAATCCGCAAGTTGCGCCATCAACACTGCAGTCGCCGATAGGAAGATTCAAAATGTCAGCTTGTGATCGGGGAGAACCAGATCGATCGGCGGCCAACATTCCAAAAGAGAGATCCATTGAAAGCGGTCGAATTCCGACCCGGCGTAAATCGATGCACAGATCGCCGGTGCCGCTCGCGAGATCGAGAACGGTGCTGCCTTGCGGAAGGTTCAGAAGTCGTACTGCTTTGCGCCGCCAGCGAGTGTCGAGACGAAAGGTCATGATGCGATTGACGAGGTCGTAGCGCGGCGCGATGGTGTCAAACATCTCTTGTACTGCACGCACCTTCTCTTGGCCTTCGGGGAGGGCTTCAGTGTCCCAAGACGGGACAGACGGTCGATCGTTGGGTTCGGAAGATCCAATGCTCACAACGTCAGGCTAAACGGCTTTTCTCGTTGGAGGGGATTTCGGAGTCGCCGACTTCGGTCACGATCGGGCAAGATGGCGTAGAGGGCGTTTGGTGTTGAGTCGAAAGTTCTCTGTATTGACCGATGATGGGGGTAGGACATGATTGATTTCACTTTGGCGCCAGAACACGAGGCCATTCGTACAAAGGTCCGAGATTTCGTTGAAAATCACATCAAGCCCGCCGTTGAGCCGTTTGGTCATCGCGATGAAATGGACCCCGAGAAGCATCGTCAATATGTCGGCGAACTGATTCGCTTGCGAAAGTTGGCAGTTAAGGAGGGTTTGTGGTTGCCCCATATGCCCAAAGAGTGGGGCGGTATGGGCCTCGGTCATGTGGCATTAGCCATGGTTCAAGCCGAAGCTGCCAAGACCCGTGTCGGACCCTGGGTGTTCAACTGCCAGGCTCCCGATGAGGGCAACATGCATACCCTCGTGCACTGGGCGACACCAGAGCAAAAAGAGAAGTATTTGAAGCCACTGTGCGATGGAGTTTCGTCGTCGTGCTTCGCGATGACTGAGCCCGAAGTAGCTGGATCAGATCCCACCTTGATTCGCACTCATGCCATTAAGGACGGGGATGAGTGGATCATTAACGGGCACAAGTGGTTTATTTCTGGTGCCGACCGGGCCAAGTTCGCGATTTTGATTGCTCGGACTGAAATGGATGTTCCGGAAGGATCACGCGGTGCCAATACCGCGTTCATCATTGATCTTCCCCAACTTGGTTGGAACAATGTTCGTGAAGTTGAAACCATGCATGGTCCTGGCGGTCACAGCGAAATTGTGATCGAAGATTTGCGGGTGCACGATTCACAAATTTTGGGTGGCCGCGGAAACGGACATCGACTTGGTCAATACCGACTTGGACCGGCTCGATTAGCGCACTGCATGCGTTGGATCGCACAAGCCGAAACTGCTCTTGACATGATGGTTGATCGTTCATTGAAGCGTTACTCCCACGGATCTTTCTTGGCTGAAAAGCAAGGTATTCAGTGGTTGATCGCGGACTCAGCTATGGAGATTTATCAATGCAAGTTGATGATTCTTCACGCTGCATTCAAGATTGATCGCGGTGATGATTTCCGGACCGAAGTTTCAATGGCGAAGCACTTTGTCGCGAATAGTTTGAACCGTATTATCGACCGTGCCATTCAGGTTCATGGTGCTCTGGGTTACTCAACCGATACACCATTGGCCAACATGATGCAGCATGCCCGTTGGGCGCGTTTCGCTGATGGTGCTGATGAAATCCACCAGATGCGAATTGCGGAAAATACCATCAAAGCATTCACCGATCATGGGACCACTCGTACCGCAACGGGTGATTTGCCGATCTGATTTTTAGTGATCAGTGGTTGGATTCGCAATAGATTTCGCCCAGCGATAATCAGCCTTACCCGAAGGTGATCGAACAATGTGGTCGACATATACGAAATCTTTCGGCAGTTTGTAGCGGGCGATATGTTTGGCGGCTTCTTCGATCAGATCTTGGTTGGTCGTTGTCGAATCAGAACGTAGATGCACGATTGCGACCACTTCGTTACCCCAACGTTCACTTGGACGACCTGTCACAACGCAATCCAAAACAGATAGATGAGACTTCACGGCCATTTCAACTTCTTCGGCGAAGATCTTTTCACCACCCGAATTGATCGTCACTGAATCTCGCCCACGCATTTCAACATGACCATCTGAAGTCAAAACGGCTCGGTCACCTGGGACTACGTAACGAACACCATTGATGACTGGGTACGTCTTGGCAGTCTTTTCGGCATCACCTAGGTATCCAAGAGCCAAACGTCCACTCTTGGCCAACCAGCCAGCCTCAGGATGTCCAGATTCGGTGTGACCTGGTTCAAGAACTTCGGTGAGGTTTTCGGAAAGTACATGATTGTTCGGAGATAGTGGGAAGGTTCCAGTGGATGCGCCACCAATGGCAGACATATGTGTGAGTTGACCACCAGCCTCTGATGAACCCAGACCATCGATAATCATGAGGTGGGGCGCGAGTTGAAGCAATTCATTTTTGTAATGAGCCGAAAGTGCCGCACCACCTGAAATGATGACCGTCAAACTTGAGATGTCGTAGTGGCGCATTTTGAGTTGATCAATGAGGGGACGAGCGAAGGCATCTCCAACGATCAAAAGGAAATCAATTTTTTCCTTCTCAACCATTGACCAAATGTCATGAGCATCGAGTCGTTCGGGAATTGAAGGTACAAAAACTGTGCCTCCGGCATTCCAACTTCCGAAAGCGACCCAATGGCCAGCGCCGTGCATGAATGGCGGGGCGACGAGTGCCATGCGACCCTTAGTTTCAGCGACAAAATCTTCGATTGTCTGGGCAAAACGAGAACCACCAAAGCACTCCACAAGTGCATCGCCTTGGCGCCACATCACTCCCTTGGGCATTCCCGTGGTGCCCCCGGTGTACAAGATGTACAGGTCATCAGGATTTGCTGGCGACGGTTCATCGTCGCGTGAACTTTCCAGTGCGTCTTCGTACCAAATTGCACCAGGCAATAGCGGGTTATTCGACTCGTCTTGAACTTGCAATAACAGAGTGAGTTGAGGTGCATCTGTAAGTACTGATTCAAGTACAGGAGCGAATGTTGAATGGAAGACGATGATTGAAGCTGCTGAGTCATTGAGCAGATACGTCAGCTCCTCAGCCACATACCGGTAGTTCACATTGAATGGGGCCACGCGACCCTTGAAGGCACCAAGCATGCATTCGAGATATTCATTTCCGTTATGCAGATATATGGCGAGATGGTCTTGGCCACTTTCTTGCTGAGCAAGTTCGCTTCTTTCCGTATGACATCCGTAGCCACGGTCGTTGAGAAAGTTAGCCAGCCGACGGGTTCTGTCAGTGACTTCCTGCCAGGTATATCGACGA
The DNA here is from genome assembly GCA_903872155.1 of uncultured Actinomycetes bacterium. Taxonomy (GTDB): domain Bacteria; phylum Actinomycetota; class Acidimicrobiia; order Acidimicrobiales; family Ilumatobacteraceae; genus Casp-actino8. The sequence continues at coordinate 57,521 of CAIQJP010000093.1, forward strand.
TCACGAAAGACGAGACAGTCTTCATCGGGTCTCGATTTGGCGATGGCTTCGTGGATTTCTCCCACAGTGAACTGCTGCACAGCCAAAACTTAGGGTTTGTGCCAGTCTCGTTACGAGTCAGGGTGGCCTGCTCTGGTCGGTATCGTCAGGGATGTGAATCGAGAACAACCACCAGTCACCGGCAAGTCACCACATGGAGTTGTGTTTGGGGTTTTTATTCCTCAGGGTTGGAAATTGGAGTTGTCATCAATTGCTGAACCGGCAGACAAATGGAATAAGACGGTCGAAATTGCGGTTCTCGCCGATGAATTGGGTTTTGATTCGTTGTGGGTGTACGACCACTTTCATAATGTCCCGCGACCTGCTCACGAAACAGTTTTTGAATGCTGGTCAACCATTGCGGCGATCAGTCAACGAACGTCGCGCATTCGCTTAGGTCAAATGGTTGGGTGTAACAGTTATCGCAATCCCGGATTGCTCGCAAAAATCACGTCAACCATTGACGTCATTTCTGGTGGGCGTTTGGAGTGGGGTATCGGGGCGGGTTGGTATGAAAATGAGTACCGCGCCTATGGGTACGAGTTTCCAAAGCCGAAAGATCGCATCGGCATGTTGCGCGAAAGCGTGGAAATCGTTCGCAGCATGTGGACAGAATCTGAAACGACGTACAAGGGCAAACACTACGAAGTCTTCCGTGCGAACTGTGATCCGAAGCCATTGCAAAAGCCCACTCCACCCATTTGGATTGGTGGCGGTGGTGAACAGTTGACCTTGAGAGTCGTTGCACAGTTAGCAGACTGTTCAAACTTTGGTGGAACGCCCGATGAATGGGCTCGGAAGCGAGAAACCTTACTTGGGCATTGCCAAGTAGTCGGTCGTGATCCCAATGAGATTCGTATGACCTGGTCCCCAGAATTGTTCATTCGCGAAAGCGAACGCGAACTGATTGAGCAAGCACCAAAGAGAATGTCTGGTGAGTCCTTTGAAGATTGGCGAAACGGCAATTTGGTGGGTACGCCCGATGAGGTGTCGGAAAAGATTGCTACCTATCTCAAAATTGGATGCAGCGGATTTATTCCGTGGAGTGCCGACTATCCGTCCACCGAGTCAATTGAACTGTTCGCCAAAAAGGTGATGGCGAATTTCAAATAATTTCGTTGGCTCAAATGTATGAGCGGAAGATAATTTCTGCGACGCAAGATGGCTTGCTTGCGCCTTGGCATTCGAAAGTGAATTCCATGGTCATCTGCACTCCATTAGCGATTTCTTCAACTTCAAGGAGTTTGACTCCGAGACGAATTTTTGAACCGACCGGAACTGGTGATGGAAAGCGAACTTTGTTGGCGCCGTAATTCACGCCCATTGAGAAACCTTCAATGCGAACGACGGTCGGGTACAACATCGGTCCGAGTGACAGAGTTAAGTATCCGTGAGCGATAGGTCCACCAAATGGACCAGTCTTGGCTCGTTCAACGTCGACGTGAATCCATTGGTGGTCGCCAGTTGCTTCAGCGAATTGATTGACTCGCTCTTGGCTGACATCAAAATATTCGCTGTACCCGAGATGTTCTCCAACAGCTGCTTTGAGTCCATCGACTCCGGTGATTACTCGTGCGGTCATATTTTGAGCCTAGTCAAGTTTGTCCTGGGCTTACGAATACCAAACGCGTTGGTGTTCGCGGCTATGGGGATGAAGGAGCAGCGCGCACAGGGCCGCCTCAAAGATAAATCCGATGGTGTCACTACCTGTGATTTTGTCCAGGGTGCTAAAACCAGATGCTGACCACAGAACCCATATCCGGAGAGCGAACGGCGAGAACGCTGCGACAAGGGCGAGTTTGTAGCCGACCTTGCGGTCGTTGGCCATCAAGAAACCACCCCCAATAAAACTAACCAAGACAAGAATTCCGACAAGGCTGCCGATTGATCCTTTATCGACACGTGCATAGCCAATCCAGTCACGTTTATCCATAAAGCTGATGAGGGCGAAAAAACCATTCAGATACAGAAGCCAGGTGGCAATTTGCAACGTTTGTGGTTGCATGCGATCAAACCACTTCCGTGGGTTCAACTGTTGATGTTTTTGACGCTTATTCATACTTCTAGAGTGCCACATATTGAGGTTCGGTCGTTGTCTATATCGGATAGTTGTTCAGATAGGGCGGTAGGGTACGGAACGAATGCGCTCTGGATTTGTCACTCTTGTCGGTCGACCGAATGTCGGTAAGTCGACCTTGGTCAATGCGATTTGTGGCAAAAAGATTTCGATTGTGTCGGACAAGCCGCAAACTACTCGTCGTCAGGTGCGTGGAATTCTGACCCGCCCCGATAGTCAAATCGTGTTTGTCGATACGCCAGGCCTACACAAGCCGGTGAGTGCTTTGGGTGAGCGAGTCAATGCTGCAGCGATTGAAAGTATTAGTGACGTTGATGTGGCTTGCTTAGTCCTCGACGCGACAATGCCATTCGGTTCGGGAGATCAATGGGTTGCTGATCGCCTTGACCTCTCGAAGACGATTGTGATTGTGAACAAGACCGATGTCGCAAGTAAGAAGCAGGTCGTCAATCACCTCATCGCTTCATCGGGACTTGACGCTCTTGCCTATTTCCCAATCTCGGCAAAATCTGGACATGGAGTTGCAGATTTGGTTGCGCACATTCTTGAACGTATGCCCGAAGGTCCGATGTACTACCCGGACGATATTGTCAGCGATCTACCCGAAGCCGAATTTGTTGCCGAGCTCGTGCGCGAGCAGCTATTGGCGGCAACTCATGATGAATTGCCATATTCGATCGCCACTGTGGTGACTGAATGGGAATGGCCACGAATCCGCTGTGAAATCATTGTCGAACGTGAAAGCCAAAAGGGAATGGTGATTGGTAAGGGCGGCGCAGTACTGAAGATGGTCGGCACTGCAGTTCGCCAACAGTTGCCGCCCGGCGTCTTCATAGAACTTCACGTCAAAGTAGACAAAGATTGGCAACGCAAACCAGATCGCGTTGAACGACTCGGTTACTAAATCATCAAGGCGTCAGCATGAAAAATTGCTGGGCAAAAGATTTGCGTAATCGTCGCAGGCAACCGTGGCGCCTGGAGAGGATAAATCGCCTCGTCCTCGTGGAACCGGTTGCGGCTCGTTGTTACTTGTGAATCGAACCTGACCGACACCGGCCTGGCGAGTCAAGGTTAAAACGATTTGAGCGACCGCTAATCGTTGCTCGCCACCTGGGAGATCGGTGATAAAAGTTCCTGGTAACTCAACTGTTGCGATACCGCGTTCAACTGTTACTTCGGCCACGAAACCAACAGGAAGCGCGCTGCGTAATCCGGCAGCAGCGTCTCCTTCGGGTGGGCCTTCAGACAAGGCGGCTAATACTTGAGGAGCTGCCGCGGGCGTGAGTAAGAGTCGATCGATCGGCACGACTTGAGCGCCGGCAACGAAAAACATACTCACAATCTCCACAGGGATCGTTGACGAACTTGTGGAAGTTGTTGTTTCGATCACCGGCGATGTTGTCGTGCTTGCGACCGTTGTTGTTGGTGGTGAACTCGTTGTCGTGGCATTGAGGTCGTAAGGAATGTTGTCTGGATTAATCTGTTTGACCGACCCGCCACCAGGAATTGAACAACTTGTAAACATGATTGCAAGTGAAGAGGAAATTGCAAGGATTGAAGTTAATCGTTTCATGTCGTCTCTCCAGGGAATTCAATGACGAATCGAGCGCCACCGGTAGCGGCATCTTCAACCCATGCCGAACCGCCGTGGGCTCGAGCGTGTTCAGCAACTAAGGCCAGACCGAGACCCGTGCCACCAGCACGACTGCGACCTGCTGAACCTCGAGCGAAGCGTTCAAATATACGGACCCGTTCACTTTGTGCGACTCCTGGACCCGAGTCTTCAACCGAAACCCGGGTGCTCCCATCACGCTGATGTGCAATCTCGACGTACGAAACTCCACCACCGTGTAGGCGGGCGTTTTCGAGGAGGTTGGCCATGATTCTTTCAAAGCGGCGTTTGTCGATTTTGATGACGCTGTCAGATCCTTCTGTCAGAGCTATTTGAACTTCGTCGACACCGTAACGAGAGGCAATCCGTCGAATGAAAGGGACGATGTCAATTTCTTCTCGGTTGACTTCGGTGATTCCTGCATCAAGTCTTGAAAGTTCAAGAAGATCAAGAACCATTTGATCGAAACGACGAATTTGTGAGACGACGACGTCTAATGCTTGTTGAGTCCGATCAGATAAGTCTGCTCGTCGGGCGTCGAGAACTTCTACTGCTGCTGCAAGCGCGGTAATGGGAGAACGCAATTCGTGGCTCACGTCAGACGCAAAACGTACTTCGCGCTCGATGCGAGTTTGAACAGCATCGGCCATGTCATTGAATGACGACACAAGGCGCGATAGATCGGGATCATTTTCTTGTTCTAAGCGGGTATCAAGTCCGCCTTCGGCGATTTCACTGGCAGCTTCACTGACTCGCTCAAGAGGGCGCATGAGACGACGGCTGACCCACAGACCCACGAGGGAGGACAGAGAACCAACCACGAATATTCCGAGCAAAAGTGTGGAACCAATAATTGTTAATGTCCGCTCTTCATCGGTCAATGGAAATGCCTCAAAATACTGGGCATTGATTTCGTTGATCGAGACGCCGACGGCGATGAAAGGTTCGCCGTCAATTGAGAACCTTTGGCGTGAAGTGATTCCCTGAAGTGTTGTTGCGACAAGGTCGGGGGGCAGCAGGGTTTGAGTGTGGCGAATGTCTTGGGAAAAATAGAGATCTTCGGGTGACAAGTGGAGAACGGCAAATCCGTTTGATTCGGTTCGTATGCCCGAAATCAGTTCAAAGGCTTCGGTTCGTCGAGTGCGTAACTGAGTGCGAATCAATTGAGCGTTGTTGAATGCTTGTCGTTCAACAATCTCTTCTCGCCGTTGAAGCAGGTAGGTGCGTGCGGTGAGATAGCTCGCTCCCGAAAGAAGAAGAGCCGCGACGAGACCCGTCATCAGGAACAAGAGAGTGACGCGACTGCGCAAACTCAAGTGTCGGGCTCGGTCGGCTAAACGCACTCTTGTATCTTGCCCGATCGGGGAGCAGATTTGTGGGGCGTGACAGGCCGTGACGAAGAATGGAATCAATAGAAAACGCCCGACTCGGACACTGTGCCAGCGAGTCGGGCGAAGATTGGGTCCCGCTGGCCGGGGGAGATCAGGGGGAGGACGACCTCCACCGAACCAGCGTGAACAGGATTTAGTTTCTCGGCTGTGTGTGAAAGGACCGTGTGAATAGTGTGCGTTTTGTGTAACAAAACGGAAATCTGGGCAAGAATGTCAACTAGTGAATTCCCTGCTGTTTATTGAAGATGACGACCAGATCCGTTTGGCATTACGCCTGGTCCTTGAGGATGAGGGTTATGAAGTTCGCGAGGCCGCTGATGGTCGGTCGGGATTGGCCGCCTTTCATGCCCTTGAGCCCGATCTGGTGTTGCTCGATATTCGGTTGCCAGACATGTCGGGTTTTGATGTGTGTCGGGCTTTGAGGGCAATGTCCATTGTGCCGATTGTGATGGTGACGGCTCAAACCGACACCCAGGACATGGTCACCGGACTGGAAGCTGGCGCGGATGACTACGTCACGAAGCCGGTCGTTCCGAAAGAACTTGCGGCACGAGTGCGGGCACATTTACGACGGGCGCAACTTCAGAATCTGTCTGGTGTTCCACACAGCGAGATTTTCGGTGACATTGACTTGCGACGAGAGCAAGGTTTGGTTTTCAAGAATGGCCAAGAACTTTCGTTGACCAAAACCGAGTTCAACTTGCTGTGTGAATTCGCTGATCATCCCAACGTCGTTCTTTCTCGTGATCAGCTACTTGAACGAGTCTGGGGATACGACTACTTGGGTGATAGTCGATTAGTAGACGCTCACGTTCGTCGCTTGCGAGTCAAAATTGAAGACCAGCCAGATGATCCAAAACTCATTCTGACAGTACGTGGCATCGGGTACCGTCTGATGCCCGTTAACTAAAACATTTGTCAACGAGTAATGAGCCGGAGAAATTCTTCAACTTCAGTGCGGTCGATCGATTTTCGCATTGGCGGCATGGATTCCAAAATGTCGCGTCGATAACCAGCGTTACCAAGGCGCGGATCGAAGACAGCAACCACGCCACGATCAGTCGCGTTTCTGATGAGCCTCCCAGTGGCTTGAGCAAGCAGAGTCGCAGCTCGTGGTAAGTCAATTTCTCGAAAAGCTCGGTCGCCAATGGCATCGCGACGAGCACTCAATAGTGGATCGTCGGGGCGGGGGAAGGGAATGCGATCCAGAGTGACGAGCGACAATGTGCGACCGGGAATATCGATGCCTTGAAAAAAACCCGATGTCGCGAAAAGACACGAGGATTCATCTTCGGTAAAGAGTTTTACCAATTGATTTTTTTGATATTCACGTTGGGACAAAATTGTGTTGGGCAACTTTTTACGCATCGCTTCGACAGCTAAGTCGAGAGCCCGGTAACTGGTGAAAAGGGCCAATGTTCGCCCACCAGCAGCTGCTATGAGATGAAACAACTCATCGTGCATCAGTTTTGTGAACTCGGGAGAGTTTGGGTTCGGCAAATGCTTCGCACAATACAGAACGGCATTCGCTTGGTAATCAAACGGGCTTTCGACATTGCATGATTGAGTTCTCGAAACGGGCAAACCAATTCGTTCGGCCATCTTGTTTGGAACTGTGGCGCTCGTCAATATTGCAGTGGTCTTTTGCCAAACACCGGCATCAAGAACAGGTCCGACATCGAGAGGAGCAATATCGAGTTTCGGATGATCTACTGTGCCCGAGACATATGGAACATACGTGTCGTCGGTTTTTAGAGCGACATCGATGGTGTCAGCGAGTCGTGATGCCAATGTTTGCGCCCGTAGTTTTCGTTGGTTGCTGTCGTCGTCCTTGGTATCAATGACACGCAAGATGTCGAGGATGCGGGCCACGAGACGGCGCCCTTCAGCCAATACAGCCGTGATCTCCAAAGGTAAAGGCGCTGCGATGCGTTGGTTGTGGAGTGGCGAAAGAACCTCATCAAGCATCATCCCAATATTGACGATGTCGCTGATGACCTTCGGATCAGCGATGATTCGCTTGACAACACCGGCAAAAAAATTGAAGTTGCCAGCGTGTAACGAAACACCAACAGTGTCGCTCATAATGTCTTCTAAACCGTGGGCCTCGTCGACAATGAGAACTTCATGTTCGGGCAAAAGTTGTCCACCGGAAGCCACGTGAAGTCCGTAAAGATGGGTATTCACGACGACAATGTCGGCCTCGCTTGCTTTGAATCGGGCGATCTCTGAGAAGCAAGTACCGCCAACTGGACAGCGCCGAGCCCCTGGGCATTCGTCGCTACCGACACTCACCGCTTTCATTGCTCGTTCGGAGGGCGACCACGTGATATCAGCCATATCTCCGCTTTTCGTACCTTTCACCCATTCAGAAATCTGTTCAATCTCACGACGAACTGTTTGAGACATTTCGTCGACTTCAAGCAAGGTCGGAGAATCGGCCTTGCGGTTCTTCTTTTCTGTTTCGCCATTGAGTTCGGCGAGACGTTGACGACACACGTAATTGCTACGGCCCTTCAATACGGCAAACGTGATATCACGGTTGACGTAAGAACTGAGATGTTCGACTAAAAACGGCAAGTCCTTTTGGGCTAACTGGTCTTGTAAGGCTTTTGTAGCCGTGGTGACGACTGTCTTCTTTCCCGCAACGATCGCCGGAACCAAGTAGGCGATTGTTTTGCCAGTTCCGGTACCGGCCTGAACAATGAGGTGTTTCCCCTCGGACAATGCTTCATCAACGGCGTGAGCCATTTCTTTTTGACCAGGACGAGACTCAGAATGTGGAAGCGCCGATGTTGCGATTTCTAATGCATCGCTGACATTGAACTTTGAACGGGGCGCTGACACAAGGTGCAACCGTACCGCAGGGTGAGGTGTCAGTTAGGTCTAGTGACCGTTTCGACCGTTTCGGCATCCTTGAATGTCTCGGCCAACTGGAGAGCCAGATCAAGATCTTCTGCTGAAAACTCGGGCCAGGTGTTGTCGGTGAAATAACTCGGTGCTCCGACTGCTTGCCATAACAAGAAATTAGAAATTCGGGTCTCACCGGATGTTCGAACCAAAACGTCGACTTTCGGCATATTCGGCAGATACATCTGATTCGTCATGTTGAGTACCGATGGTTCTTGATGCGTAGATGCGAGCTTTCGTGCTGCATGGGCAATCTCGGTCCGGCTTCCGTAATCGAAAGCGACAGTCATCGTCATGCCAGTGTTTCGAGAAGTGTCCGAAATCGCCTTACGGATTGCCCGCTGTACATATCGGGGAGTTTTGGCAGAAGCTTCATCAAAAGGACGGCCAATCCACTGAACTTTCACATTGAGGTCATTGAGTTCGTTGATTCTCCCAAAGAGTTTTTTGTGGAGACCCAAAATGTGGCGAACTTCGCCTCTCGGTCGGACCCAGTTTTCGGTGGAGAATCCAAAAACAGTCAAATAGTCGATATCTCGGGCAACGCTGGCGCGCACAATGGCGGCGAGGTTCTCCTCACCTGCGGTATGGCCAGCGGTTCGGGGCAAACCCCGACGCTGAGCCCATCTTCCATTTCCATCCATGATGCAGGCCACATGCACGGGCTTCACGGTAGTCGTCACAACTGCGCAACAAGCGTCATCTGGGCGAGTAATCATCTGGCGATGTGGTCGACCGGAGTGAATGACCCCCGCTGCATGGTCGTGATCGGCAACAATGGTTGTTGATGGGGAAGCTTTTCAACCGACAGAAGCGGGAGACAGAGACTGCGGTTGACAGTGATGATTCGTTGCTACACGTTGCGATCGCTGGCGGTTCGCTCAGTGAATGGGAGACCTTTGGGTCGTTGTGGGAATCCCGAATCGAAGAATTGACCTCGTTGATGGGACCGTTGGGTATTCAGTTCCTCTCGTTGTACCCCTATGGGCCAGATGCTGAAGATCACAAAGTGCAGGGCAAGACGTTCGATAGGAAACTCAGTGTCAACGGCATCGAAGTGATGATCCACTCGTCCACTGACGGTCGGGATCGTATTTGCTCAGCCCTGGAAAAGCGGAACGAATATGAAATCATCAATGAGAATTTTCTTGATCAACAGTTATTCGGGAATGCCGGCGATCCCGATTTGGTAGTGGTTTTAGGTCGAGCCAACTGTTTGCCTCGTTCGCTGGTATGGGAACTTGCGTACAGCGAAATTGTTTTTGTGGAACAGAGTTGGATGCTGTTGTCAATTGACAAAATTCAATCGGCGATTGAGGAATATTTTTTACGGCACCGGCGATTTGGTGGAGTGAATACGTGACGTCACGTCTGTACCGAGATGTCGGAATCGTGCTTCGTACGTACAAACTTGGTGAAGCTGATCGGATCATCGTGTTTCTCACGCAAGATCACGGAAAGGTTCGCGCAGTCGCCAAAGGTGTGCGTAAAACTCGCTCGAAGTTCGGTGGTCGGCTGGAACCGTTATCTCATGTCGAGGTTCAATTACATCGAGGCAAAGATCTTGACATCGTGAGTCAAGTGGAGAGCGTTGATACCACTTCACCAGTCTTTGGAAATCTTGATTCGATGACTGAAGCCAGTTCGATTCTGGAAGCGGTTGATCAATTGGTGCCAGATCGTGAACCAGTTCCGCAGATGTATCGCATGTTGGTAGGGGCTCGACAGACTTTGCTGACTCGACCGTCACCTCTCGTTGTGCCAGCTTTTTTGTGGAAGTTATTGTCATCTGAAGGTTTGAGACCTCAATTGGACGAATGCGTTTCTTGCGGTGAATCCTCCGATATTGAATTCGTGGCTTTTGATTTAGAACTCGGAGGAGTGGTGTGTCGTTCGTGTCGTAGCGGAATGGCGATTTCTGCTTCGGCTTTGGTATTGATGCGAGATGTCTTGGGCGGAAAACTAGGTGAGTCTCTCGACCGGGCATTTAACCCCGAAGGTCAGCAGTTAAACGATCCGGTGATCAATGAGGTGTCCCTGTTGGCGACCCGAGCATTTGAGCATCACATTGAGCGCCGACTTCGGTCGGTCTCAATTTTTGAGCGCCACTAGAGGCTGTTGCTTGCGGGTGAAACCCGTCTTTAAGCGCTGATGTGCTGGTCATACCCCGTAACCTTGGAGGTCTATGCCGGCTAAAGATCTTGATCAAATCGTCAACCTGTGCAAGCGCCGTGGTTTCGTGTATCCCTCGGCCGAGATTTATGGCGGTTTCCGTTCAAGTTATGACTACGGCCCCTTGGGTTCGTTGATGCTTCGCAATGTGCGTGAATCATGGATTCGTACGATGGTGCAAAAGCGGGATGATGTTGTTTTGATTGACGCGGCGATTTTGGGACCGCCACAAGTGTTTGAAGCAAGTGGTCACCTGGCTAATTTCAGTGATCCACTCGTTGACTGCAAGACATGTAAACAACGTTTCCGTGAAGACCACTTAGAAGATAAATCGGTGTGCCCAAACTGTGGTGCCAAAGACAGTTTGACGGATGCGCGTGCATTTAATTTGATGTTCAAAACCTTTGCAGGTCCTGTTGAAGGTTCTGGTGCTGAGGTGTACCTTCGTCCCGAAACCGCTCAAGGTATGTTCGTGAACTTTGCGAACGTTTTGCAAACAAGTCGCAAGAAGCCGCCGTTCGGTATCGCTCAAGTTGGTAAAAGTTTCCGTAACGAAATCACCCCTGGAAACTTCATTTTCCGTACACGCGAATTCGAACAGATGGAACTTGAATTTTTTGTTCCGCCGTCCGAAGGTCCGAAATGGTACGAATATTGGTGCAATGTCCGCTTGCAGTGGTATGTCGATTTAGGTATTCCGCTTGAAATGTTGCGTTTGCGTCCTCATGATGCCGATGAACTGAGTCACTATTCAGCTGGAACCGCCGATGTTGAGTTCGCCTACCCATGGGGATGGGGCGAACTCGAAGGAATCGCTCAGCGAACAAACTTTGACCTCAATCAGCACGCCACACATTCGGGTCAGAAACTTGATTACTTTGATCAGTCGACTAATGAACGTTATGTGCCGTTTGTGATTGAACCCGCGGCTGGTGTTAACCGGGCTATGGCTGCATTTTTGTTGGCAGCGTATGAGGAAGACGAAATTGGAGGAGAAGTTCGAACGGTGCTTCGTTTGCATCCCCGTTTGGCTCCGTACAAGGTCGCAATTTTGCCTTTGAGCAAGAAGGACACCTTGACCCCCTTAGCTCGCGAGATCTTTGAAAATCTTGGTGAGCGTTATATGGTCGATTACGACGACACCCAATCAATCGGCAAGCGATATCGCCGTCAAGATGAAATTGGAACCCCGTTATGTATCACGGTCGACTTTGATTCTCTTGAAGACGGTTCAGTAACAATTCGAGACCGCGACACGACCGATCAGGTACGAGTACCGATCGCCGATCTTGAAAGTCAAGTTCGTCTTCGCCTCGGGTTCTGATTGAGCTCGATCAGCGTCTACGGTTCGTCTTACGTTTATTCACTCATCCATCAAAAGGGGAATCTCATGTCAAAAGTTGCCGTATGGGCCAAAATTCCAGCTGCTCCAGGTAAGCGCGACGATTTAGCTGCCGCTCTCGGAAATGCACTAGAAACTGCCAAAGCCGAGGCTGGAACCGTGTACTACATCTTGCATAACGACCCGAATGACGCCGATGCTTTGTTCATGTACGAAATGTACGAATCGCAAGATGCTCTGAACTTGCATATGGGTTCGGAAGCCTTCAAGGCCCTCGGACCGGCAATCACTCCATTCTTGGGCGGCCGACCCGAATTACATTTCGTTGAGCCCATCGGTGGAAAGGGCGCCTGATTCTCTCGTGAATCGTCCTGCCACTTATCTTGATCGTATTTTGGCTCGCCACCGTGAGGTGGCAGCCAATGATGCGCGAGATGTGGACCAACTTGTCGATCGCTGTCTGGCGATGGCGCCGGCGCGAGGGTTTAGAAATCGTCTGTTGACTGATGCCGAGTCAGGCGTCAGCGTCATCAGCGAAATCAAACGGCGCTCACCATCTAAAGGCGATTTGGCGCAAGGGTTAGATCCTGAAGCCATTGCTTTGGCTTACGAGTCTGGCGGAGCTTCTTGTCTGTCGGTTCTGACAGATGAAGAGTTTTTTGGTGGCTCAATAATGGATTTGCAACTTGCCTCATCAGCTTGTTCGTTGCCAGTTCTGCGTAAAGACTTCACCGTCTCGCGCCACGATGTGTGTGACGCTCGTTTAATGGGAGCCGATTGTGTGTTGCTCATAGCCGCAGCACTCACAGAAAGCGAATTGCAAAGTTTTCATGAACTCGCAGATTCAATTGGTCTTGACGTTCTTGTTGAAATACACGACGAGAAAGAACTTGAAAATGCCGTCGACGCCCAGGCCAAATTGATTGGTGTCAACCAACGGGATTTAGTGACATTTCAGGTCGATCATGCTCGGGCTTTGCGCATGGCGAATCTCATACCTCAGGGAGTCGTACGAGTCGCCGAAAGCGGGGTTCGCAATGCTGAGGACGCTGCTGAATTGCACTCAGCCGGTTATCACGCAATTTTGGTGGGTGAAAGCCTCGTCACCTCATCTGATCCGTCTGTTGCAGTTCGATTGCTGCGTACTGCGGGACGATAGGACTGCAGTTGGTCGCCGAGTATCCGCTGCCGTTTCATCATTGGACGGTACGGTGACAGTGTGTTCGTGAAAATTTGTGGCATCACGAATGAAGATGATGCGCTTCTTGCAGTGGCTATGGGAGCCGACGCCGTCGGTTTCGTCTTCGCGCCGTCACCGCGTCAGGTGTCGGCTCAAGTTGTGTATGACATCACTCGTCGTTTGCCTCCCGAAATTCTGACAGTTGGCGTCTTCAAGGATGATCTTCCCGACCGAATCTTTGACATCGTTTCCAAATCTGGTGTGAAGGCAGTTCAGTTACACGGACATGAGCCGGTGTCGACGGTCGCAGCCTTGGCGGACAATGTGCGCTGGATTATCAAGGCCGTGGCCGCCGGTTCGCGAGAAGCTCGAGTGGCGAATCAATTTGGCACTGATTTGATTCTTGTTGATGCCCCAGAACCAGGTTCAGGCAAAGTATTCGATTGGACGTTGACGGATCAGATTCCATCGGGAATCAGAATGATTTTGGCCGGGGGATTGACTCCAGAAAACGTGGCTGACGCGGTGGGATACGTCAGTCCTTGGGGAGTAGATGTCTCATCGGGAGTTGAATCGGCTCCTGGAAAAAAGGATGCGATCAAACTTCGCAAATTCATTGCCAATGCTCGTGCCGCCGCTCCGCCAGATGACCCAACGTCTGGGCTCGGAGAGTTCCCTTATGACTGGGCTGACGAATAGTCACACAAGTAACACGACAAATTCGCTCAAGAAGTAGGCAGTTTGCTCAAGTCGGTGCGAACATAGAGAGTCGTTTGTGAGGAGTGAAGTGTCGATTTCAGATCAATCCATCATGTCTGAACCATCCGAGTCAGGTCGCTTTGGCGAATTCGGTGGTCGTTTTGTTCCGGAGACTTTGGTCCCAGCATGCCAAGAATTGGAAGCTTCGTTTCGTGAGGCGTGGGCAGACCCCCTCTTTCGAGCCGAACTTGATCAAGTTCTGAAAGAATACGCCGGTCGTCCGTCCATCATTACCGAGTGTTATCAACTTGGAGCCAAGTTGGGTATTCGTTTGGTTTTGAAGCGAGAAGATCTCAATCACACTGGTTCGCACAAGATCAATAACGTTCTCGGCCAGGTTCTACTAGCCAAACGAATGGGCAAGAAGCGGATCGTCGCTGAAACTGGGGCCGGACAACACGGCGTTGCGTCGGCGACCGCCGCTGCCCTGATGGGAATGTCTTGCAAGGTCTACATGGGCGCAGTCGATGTCGAGCGCCAAGCACTCAATGTCTTCCGGATGAAACTTCTCGGTGCTGAAGTCGAAGCGGTGCATAGTGGAAGTCGCACTCTCAAAGACGCGGTCAACGAAGCAATGCGTGATTGGGTTGCCTCAGTTGAATCAACGCACTATTGCTTAGGTTCGGTCATGGGACCGCATCCGTATCCGTGGATGGTCCGAGAATTCCATCGGGTGATCGGTAAAGAAGCGCGCGAACAGTGTCTCGAGCGATATGGAAGCGATCCTGATTTCGTGGTTGCGTGTGTCGGAGGAGGATCTAACGCGATCGGAATCTTCTCGGGTTTTGTTGATACCAAGGCTCGTCTCATTGGTGTCGAGCCCGCAGGTGGAGCAGCAGTCGGACGCGGTCAGCCAGGTGTCGTCCACGGCATGCGCAGCTATCTCATGCAAGACGAATACGGACAGGTGCAAGAGGCTCACTCAATTTCGGCAGGTCTTGATTATCCAGGCGTTGGACCGGAGCATTCGTATTTAGCTTCAATCGGACGAGCTGAGTATCCGACTGTCACTGATGCAGAAGTGATTGAAGCGTTCCAATTGATGGCGAAAACCGAAGGGATTATTCCGGCTTTGGAATGTGCCCACGCATTGGCTTGGATTACTCGTGAAGCTCCAAAAATGCAAGGGAAAACGGTCCTCATGAATTTGTCGGGTCGCGGCGACAAAGACGTTGGCCAAATGATGGAAATCCTCGGATGAATACCTCGAACCTCTTGCCTTTCGAACGTGAACTGCGCGCCAAACGGGATGCTGGTCGCAAGTTGCTGGTTCCGTACGTGACAGGCGGGTTAAGTGGTTGGACCGATGCCATTCGTGCGGCTGCCGCCAATGGCGCCGACGTGATTGAAATTGGTTTACCGTTCTCTGATCCGGTGATGGATGGACCAATCATTCAGGAAGCCTCGCAACGTGCACTGGATGACGGCGCAACCCCCATTTCGATTCTGGAAGGTGTTCGCACACTCGATGTCGATGTCCCTCTCGTCGTGATGTGTTACTACAACACAGTGCATCATGCTGGACACGAACGATTCGCTTCGCAGTTGGTGCAAGCCGGAATTGTTGGCGCAATTATTCCCGATCTTCCTCTCGAGGAATCGGGGCCATGGTGTGCGGCCGCAGATGCAGTTGGTTTGGCAACAATCATGTTGGCTGCGCCTACTGCGCCCGATGATCGTCTACCTCGGGTGTGTGCTCGAGCGCGAGGTTTCGTGTACTCGGTAGGACTTTTGGGTGTCACTGGCGAAAGAACAGAACTGGCGGCAACAGCGAGCCAATTGGCTGGACGTTTGAAAAAAGTTACTGATGTACCAGTGATCATTGGCGTCGGCGTTTCGAATAGTGCACAGGCTGTCGAGGCGTGCAAGGTGGCAGACGGAATCGTGCAAGGAGCCTCGGTGGTGCGTCGACTCATGGAAAGCGGACCTGACGCTGTGGGCGCGTATGTGGCCGAAGTTCGTGCTGCCATTGACGCCGGCTAAATGTGACTTCTGTCCAGATTTCGTTAATTTTAGTGTTAAATGAAACATGAGCAGAATTTCTGAGCCATACTCTCTTTACCCCCCAAACAAAGGAGAGTTATGCGTAAGTTATTAGCCCCTCTAGCCCTTATCGGATTGCTTGTTTCCTGTGGCAGCGACAAGAAAGATGCTGTTCCCGCAACTGAAGCGCCAATGTCCTCAGAAGCTCCGATGGAGACTGACGCACCTATGGACGAAGCGACCGACATCGTCGCGGTCGCCAGTGGCAACGAAGATTTCTCGACACTCGTCGCAGCAGTAGCTGCTGCCGGTCTGGTTGAGACCCTCCAAGGTGAAGGACCATTCACAGTTTTCGCTCCTACCAACGAAGCTTTCGCAGCTTTGCCGGCCGGTCTTGTTGACAAGCTTTTGTTGCCAGAAAACAAAGATCTGCTCGTCAAGATTTTGACCTACCACGTGGTGTCAGGAAAAGTGATGGCCGCTGACGTTACTGCCGGTGAAGTTCCGACAGTTGAAGGTCAAAGCATTACTGTCACGACCGAAGGTGGAGTACAGGTCAACGGTGCAAATGTCGTTGCAACCGATATCGAAGCAAGCAATGGCGTGATTCACGTCATCGATGCCGTGATCTTGCCACCAGATGTGGATCCCTCAGCGCTCTGAGATTTCCTCGCAAAATAGTTGCTAGTGCTGAAGGCGGACCGTTAGGTCCGCCTTCAGTCGTTCTCCGACTGGTGAGTTTGTTGTGTCAGAATTGTCGTTATGGAAGCAATAAAGGCGTGTGAACTGTGCGAGGCGGCCCGATTCACCGAGTGGTACTACGAAGACGATGAATGTTGGGTGGCAGAGTGCGAGGCCTGCTGCGTCCCGATGATCGTCTGGAAAACGCACGATCCACATCCAGATGAATCGACAAAAGCGAAACTGCATAGTCGCTTGTTGAGTGTCGCAACGTCAGTGTTCGACTACGAGCCGTACATCGATGACAACATGCGAAATATCCCCGATCACTATCACGCTCATGCGCGAGGTCGGGGATTGGGGTTTGCGCAGACTCCGCGACGACGCGAATGCTGACACATTTGTTTTGCTGAGATCAGCAAGGGCGACGGATGGGGCGACCGGACATGATCGACCTTTCTGTTGAGGAACAGGAGTCATCAAATCACCGTGAGTGAGATTTACCGATAGGTCATTCGGACTATTCGGCCTGATTACTACGGAGAGTGGTGAGACCACTACAGAGGGTTGTGCAATATCAACCATGCGTCGCAAGACTGCTTCTAAGGTGACGTCATGAGTTCTTTTCCGTTACCCGCAGATGTATTGCCCCATCGTCCGCCCTTTTTGTTTGTTGACGAGATCACTGCGGTCGAACCTGGAGTATCGGCCGCAGGAACCTGGCATTTGACGGGTGACGAATGGTTTTTTACGGGGCATTTTCCCGGTCGTCCAACACTGCCTGGCGTATTGATGTGCGAAGCGATCGCTCAGGTGGGCGCGATCGCTGTCTTGGTAAGCGGAAATCACCCGGGGAAGATTCCTCTTTTTGGAGGTCTTGATGGTGCCCGTTTTCGTCGGCAAGTTCAACCGGGAGACACGCTCGAACTTGTCGTTCAACTCGGGCGGATGTCGGCCCGTGCGGGTAAGGGGACTGGTCGAGCGCTCCTTAACGGAGAAACTGCCTGTGAATGCGATTTGATGTTCGTTCTCGTTGACGCTTAGGGCGTGCGAAAATCAGGAACTGACGAGTTCAAGCGGGGATGAGAATGATTGAGCCATTGTGACCGCCAAATCCGAAATTATTCGAAATCGTCGGACCGGGCTTCCACTCGCGGGGAGTGCCCATTACTAAATTGATGTTGACGTCATCATCAAGTGTGACTGTGCCCGCCGTGGCCGGGATCAATTTGTGTTGGAATGACAACAATACTGACGCGGCTTCAAGCGCCCCAGCGGCACCAAGAGCATGTCCGGTAACGCCCTTAATGCTGGTGACTGCCGGACCATTCGGAAACACCGTTGACATTGCCGCGGCTTCGGCTGCGTCATTGAGAGGTGTCGAAGTTCCGTGGGCATTGATGTACGTAATGGCATCATGATTCATTTCGGCTTCATCAAGGGCGAGCCTCATACAGTTGATGGCGCCTCGGCCTCCTGGTGATGGAGCGGTGATGTGATGGGCATCTGCATTGCTGGCTGAGCCCAAAATTTCTCCCAAGATATTGGCTCCACGAGCCACTGCATGGTCCCATGCTTCCAGCACAAAAATGCCGGCTCCTTCACCCATTACAAAACCGTCGCGATCGCGATCGAAAGGTCGACTTTGGCCCGTCGATGACAGCGCAGTCATGTTGTTGAAGCCCGCAAGCGATGATGGGGTGGCAGCAGCCTCTGAACCTCCGCTCACGATGGCGTCACAGCGACCCATCGCGATCAGCCGGGCTGCGTATCCCAAAGCATGAGTTGACGCGGCACAAGCAGTGCAGATGGTTTCATTGGGACCCTGAAGTCCGTACTTCATCGAAATGGCGGCACCAGAAGCATTAGCCATCATCATCGGAACCAAGAATGGTGAAACGCGACGTTCGCCCTTTTCGAGTCGTATTTGAATTTGCTCTTCGAGGGTTCCGAGTCCGCCGATTCCCGTTCCGATGATGACACCAAAACGAGTCGGATCTATTCCAAGATCTCCGGCTTGCGCCATGGCTTCAGCCGCTGCGGCGACCGCAAATTGCTCGACACGGTCGGCGCGTCGAGCTTCTTTTGCATTGTTGTTAAACCACGGCAATGGATCCCAGTCGGCGATCGTGATCCACTTGCCACTTGTGATTCCAGGTCCGAGGAGACCTGACCAAAAGTTCTCTTGACCGATGCCACACGGGGCAACGACGCCGAGACCGGTAATGGCAACTCGGCGTCCAATCATCAGGAGAGCTTTCCAACAATCAGGTTGTAGGCCTGACCAACGGTCTTCACGCCTTCGATTTCATCTTCGGGCACTTCAACATTGAATTCTTCTTCGAGGGCCATGACGAGTTCAACGAGGTCAAGGCTGTCGGCATCAAGGTCGTCACCAAAAGACGCTTCAAGAGTGACTTTGTCTGCGTCAACGCTCAAAACATCGACGGCGCACTTACGAAAGCGGGCAAAAAGTTCTTCGTTCATTGTGGTTCTCCTCTATTGGCCAAGAATGGCAACGGTTCTAACTGTAAACGCTGGAGCGTTCAGATTGGGTATTTATCTAGTGAACTATGACTAGTGGCCCATACCCAGTCCACCGTCGACCGGAATGATCGCACCAGTGATGTATGCCGCGTCTGGTGACGCCAAAAATGCGATCGTTCCGGCGATTTCTTCTGGACTCGCGAGACGTCCAAGTGGGACTGCAGAGGTCAACGAGGCGACCCGATCTTCAGGTAAAGCTGCCAACATGTCGGTTGCGACGGGACCCGGGGCGACAACGTTGGCCGTAATTGAACGACTCCCCAATTCTCGAGCGATGGAACGCGCGAGACCAATGAGTCCTGACTTTGCTGCCGAGTAGTTCGCCTGACCAGCAGAACCAAGCATTCCGACCACACTGCTCACAAAAATCATGCGCCCTCGGCGAGCCTTGAGCATTCCTTGCGAGGCACGTTTGGCTACTCGATAGGCCGCGGTGAGATTGGCGTCGATGACATCTGAAAAATCGGTTTCAGACATCCGAAGGAGCAACATGTCTTTGGTCATTCCGGCATTAGAAACCAATATTTCTACGGGTCCGAAGTGTTGTTCAACTGCCGTAAATGCAGCGTCTACATCGGCGGTATTCGTGACATCGCATTTGACGGCAAAGAATCCGTCGGGCGGGGGACTCGAGTTGTACGTGACGGCCACGCGATCACCAAGCGCAGCGAAACGGAGGGCAGTCGCTAGTCCGATACCGCGTGAGCCACCAGTGATCAGAACAACACGGCCAGATGTCTCTGACATCATCGTCCTTCCCATGTGATGATTGCGCTGGCGGCAGTCATGCCAGCACCGAAACCAACAAGTAATACGGTGTCACCCTTTTTGAGTAAACCAGTATCGGCTGCGTGTACCAAAGCAAGAGGAATTGACGCCGATGATGTGTTGCCGGTGTAATGCAAAACAGTTGCTGCTTTTTCAATAGGGATGTTGAGTCGATCGCAAGCAGCCTGAATGATTCGGATATTGGCCTGATGCGGAATGACCACATCAATATCTTCCGACGTCAATCCTGCAGCAGTCAGTGATTTCTGAGCGCTATCAACCATGATTCGTACAGCACGACGGAAAACTTCTTTACCTTCCATCTTGATAAAACCACCAAGTTCGGCGTAGAGCGCTTCTTCGGCTGATCCATCGGCGTCAATATCCCACGCGAGCATTTGACCAGGTCCTTCAACGGCTTCTAGAACGACTGCTCCAGACCCATCGGCGAACAGAACTGCGGTATTGCGATCGGTCCAATCGGTGATTCGCGAAAGAGTGTCAGTACCGATGACCAACACTTTGTTGGCTCCCATAGCAATCAGGCCGTGAGCGATGGTGAGTGAATACACGAATCCGCTACACGCAGCATTGACGTCGAATGCGCCACACTTCAAACCAAGCGCGTGTTGAACAGTTGCCGACGTGGCGGGTACGCAGCGATCTGGGGTAGTTGTGGACAGCACGAGTGCGTCAATTTGCAACGGATCGAGGCCCGCCATTTTGAGAGCGGCGGACGCTGACTGAATGCTGAGCTCTGCGGTTGTTCCACCGATATGGCGTTCTCCGATACCACTGCGTTCTCGAATCCACTCATCTGATGTTTCAAGGGTTTTGCTCAGATCATCGTTCGTGACGATGTTCGGCGGCAACGCGCTGGCCCAACCTGTAATGACTGCGCCACGAATTCCTTTGGGAGTAACAGGCACGTTATATCGTCCTGAGCCAGGCAATCGGTTGGCGAAGTGTGACTCGCTCGCCATCGACAGCAATAAACGATTGAAGTATTCCTTCGAATACCGAGACCACTGGAGTGTCGCCGATCATTCCGAGCGTTTGACCGATGGAAATGCGATCACCTTGTTGAATTGTGGTGAAAGGAGTAAAGACGCCCGAGGCTGGGCTCACCACAAGTCTTTCGACAGCAAATAGGTGCTCACCTTCGTGCTGTTGAAGTCCGGTGGGAGCGGCGTTATTGACCCATTCAATGAACTTGTCAAGTTCGTCAGGCGTGGCTACTGAAATAGTTCTCGAACCTTCAATGGTTCGTTTCACCATTCCGGTGAGGACGCCGCCGGGACCCAGTTCTGCGAAGCCAGTGACACCTAAATCGGCGAGTGTTAACAAACATTGTTTCCAACGCACCGGACTTGAAAGTTGAGCAGACAACAGACTTGCCCATTCATCACCGTGATCGTGAGCGATGGCATCAACGTTGCTAACAATCGGTACTTCGGTGTCGCGTGGTTGTGCTGCTGCAATTGCTTCGCGAAGTCGCTCGCGCGCAGGTGTCATGAACGGAGTATGAAAAGCACCAGACACTGGTAATGGCATCGCCTTTTTGGCGCCGAGTTCTTTGGCGATTTCAACGGCACGTGCGACACCTTCGGCTGAACCTGCAATCACAATCTGGCCTGGAGCGTTGAAATTGGCGACCCAGACATCGCTGTCTGCTCGACGGCAAGCAACTTCAACGAGTTCATCGTCAAGTCCCAAAATCGCCGACATTGTTCCAGGATTGCTTTGACCAGCCTCGTGCATTGCTTCGGCTCGCTCAACAACAAGACGTACGCCATCATCGAACCCAAGTGCACCTGTCGCGGTCAACGCGGTGTATTCGCCAAGACTGTGACCGGCGCAAAAACTCGGTTCAACTCCGAGACGTTCAACTGCATCAAGCACCATCAAACTCGAAACAAATGTTGTGAGCTGAGCGTTACGGGTGTCCTTCAGTTCATCAGCGTCAGCATCGAGAAGTAGCCGACCAACATCTCGACCAGAAACATCGGAAGCTTCTTCAACAAGGTCCCACGATTCATGCTCGGTCCAAGGTCGGCCCATGCCTGGGCGCTGTGATCCCTGACCGGGAAAGGTAAATGCCAGCACGATTAGAAGTTAGACGCTGGCGAACGACCAAACGGGCTACCGCCGAGTAACGACAATGGAATCGGAGAGGGAAAATGCGCTCTTTTCGCCGATCGGGGCTAACATATTCGGGTCGCCCCGGTAGCCCAACGGCAGAGGCAGCGGTCTCAAACTCCGTACGGTGTGGGTTCAAATCCCACCCGGGGCACGACAGTAATTGGTGGCGTTTTTGGACATTTGGTTCCTTTTACGCCACCAATTTTGTTTTTGCCGTTTAATGCTCATGAGTAGGCTCGGCGTGTGGGGAAGCGCCTGATTGAACGTCGTTTGCGTGAGACTGGTGTTCGTTTGCGCCGTTTGCGCGAAGAACTTTCGATCGTTGAAGAACAGTTGAGTCATCTTGACGACGAGGCCGATGACAAGGCCTTGCGGTCCTTGGTGTCGGAGACATCGGGAGCGGGAGTTGAATACCGAGAGGCTCAATTGCACGCTGATGCGATGCGCAAACATCGGCTACAAGTCCAAAACTCCATTCTCGAACTTGAGGCCAGACAAGATCAGTTGCTTGATCAAATGAATCGACCCTGAATTGCCCTGATCACTGCGGTCTGGTCTCTCGTGAAGTGGCAGAATAGAGACATGAGTATTCGAGTGGTCATTGCCGAAGACGAGGCCATTATTCGTCTTGACCTGCGCGAAACCCTTGAAGAAGAGGGATACGAGGTCATCGGTGAAGCGGGCCGTGGCGACGTCGCCCTTGACCTGATCCGCGAACTCAAACCCGATCTTGCGATTCTTGATGTGAAGATGCCCGGCATGGATGGGCTTGAAGTTGCCCGCATGATCGGTGACGAAAAGATCTGTGGCGTATTGGTTCTGACCGCATTTAGTCAACGTGAAATCATTGAGCAGGCGCGTGACGCTGGCGCTTTGGCCTACCTCGTCAAGCCTTTCCAAAAGAGTGATCTCATTCCAGCGATTGAAGTCGCCATTGGACGTTTTCGAGAACTGCAGGCGCTCAACGGCCAGATGGAAGTTCTTGGGGAACAACTTGAGGCTCGCAAAATCATTGATCGGGCCAAAGGTCGCCTCATTGACCAATTTGGATTGAAAGAGCAAGAGGCATTTTCGTTCATTCAAAGAACTGCAATGAAAGATCGTTCGCGAATGCGCGATGTTGCTGAAAAGATCTTGTCGGGAGAACTTGAGCCTTGAGCGATGTAGATAAGACCTTGCTCGTTCTCGATGGCAACTCACTGACCTACCGAGCTTTTTACGGAATACCTACCGACATGGTGACTGCAAGTGGACAGGTCACTAACGCCGTGTATGGCATGACGTCAATGCTCTTGACGTTGTTGAAGGATCACCGTCCAAGTGGCATCGTGGTCGCGTTTGATCGTCCCGAACCAACCTTTCGCCATATTGCTGAACCTTCGTATAAGGCTCAACGCGAAGCGAGCCCCGACATCCTGCGTCAACAGATGGGGATCGTGAAAGAACTTTTGACCGCCATGGGAGTGTCTATTTGTGAACTGTCTGGGTTCGAGGCTGACGACGTGATTGCCACCGTTGCTGATCAAGCGGTTGACGTTGGTTACAAGGTCATCATCGTGACCGGCGACCGAGATAGCTACCAACTTGTTCGCGATCCTCATGTACGAGTGCTTTATAACAAGCGTGGCGTATCAGATTATGCGCTGTATGACGAGGCCGGCATTTTTGCAAGAACCGGAGTAACACCGAAGCAGTACATCGCTTACGCCGCTTTACGTGGTGATCCAAGTGACAACTTGCCAGGAGTTCCAGGAGTCGGTGAAAAGACTGCTGCAAAACTCATCGCTACTTATGGCGGACTGGATGGGATTTTTGCCCACGCCGATGAACAAACACCAAAATTGAAAGCATCGTTGATAGAAAACGAGCAACTCGCGCGCAAGAACGAAGAGCTCATGACTCTTCGTCATGACGCACCCATCGACGTTGATCTCACAAACTTAGCGGTGACACCCAACGCTCCAGAAGTGGCCCGATTATTTGATTTTCTTGAATTCAAATCGATGCACAACCGGTTTCGTGATGTGCTTCAACTTTTAGGTCATAGTGCAGCAATTGACAGCTTTGTGGCCGATACGGATGTTGTTGAAACTCAAGTACTTCATGCTGAAGTCACACATGCTCAGTCATCATCAGAAGTAGTGGCGTTACTGAAGAATGATCGCATTTTGAATGTTGCCGCACAATGGATGGGTGAGCCGGGACGGTCAGACCTGATTGGGCTCGGATTCACGGATGTTATTGAACATTCCTCAACAATGTGGATTCCTGTTTCGCTACTTGGTGACGCAGATGTCCGAAAAGCTTTAGAGTCGTGCACATTCAGAGCCCATGATGCAAAACCAATGATGCGTAGCTTGTTGCATTTGGGTATCGACCTTCATGGTCTCGTTCTTGATACTGCAATAGCCGCCTACCTGATTGATCCGGCGCAGACGAAGTATTCACTCTCCGATTTGGTCGTCAAATATTCAGGGGTTCGTTATCCCGATGATGATGCCGCGAGTTCGGGCCAACTTGACTTAGACGCGACAGGAGTTGACGAAGCACAGCGAGCCGGTCGAGATGCTTTAGCGACACACCATGTCAGTGAAGAGTTGCTGAAGGCTCTCGATGCACAAGGTATGCGTGCGCTGTATGACGACATGGAAAACCCACTCGTACGAGTGCTTGCTCGCATGGAGTATCTGGGTATTGCTGTCGATCGCGAGCAATTGAAATCAATTGCGGCTCGGCTCACTGCTGAGGCGCGAGAATTGTCAGAACACATTCAGGCGCTCGCTGGATATCCGTTCAATCCAAATTCAACTGCCCAGCTAGGAAAAATTCTTTTCGATGAACGGGGTCTCACGCCTCCGAAGAAGACAAAGACCGGCTATTCAACAGATGCAGCAACACTTGAAAAGTTGCGCGATGATTGGCCCGAATTTATTGATCCTTTAATGCGTTATCGCGAGATTGAAAAGCTTCGCGGCACCTACGGAGAAGGCTTGTTGGCTGAAGTCGCCGCCGATGGTCGCATCCACGCCACGTTTAATCAAACTGTGGCGCGCACTGGTCGGCTGTCAAGTGACCAGCCGAACCTTCACAACATTCCGACGCGCACCGAGGAAGGTCGGGTATTTCGAACCGCATTTGTGGCATCGCCAGGTTGCGAATTAATGGTGGCTGATTACAACCAAATTGAATTGCGTTGTATCGCGCACCTGGCAAACGATCCAGGACTAATTGAGGCATTCACCAGTGGGCAAGATGTTCATAGTGCTACGGCGGCACGTGTTTTTGGCGTACTACAGAGTGATGTCACGTACGAACAGCGGTCCAAAGCAAAGATGGTTTCATACGGTCTCGCCTACGGGATGGAAGCCTTCGGCCTTGGTCAGCGACTAGGAATCCGTACCGACGAGGCAGCTGAGATTCTTGATGCATACTTTGTTGCCTTTCCAAATGTTCAGGCATACATGGATCGCACGGTCGCAGAAGCGAAGACTCGTGGTTATACCGAAACACTTTTTGGTAGGCGTCGTCGAATACCCGAACTTGAAAACGCCAACTTTCGAATTCGACAAGCTGGCGAACGTCAAGCGATGAATGCGGCGATTCAGGGTCTGGCAGCTGACATCTTCAAGATTGCGCTCATCCGAATTGACGCTGCGCTCAGTGAAGCCGACTTGATGAGCCGCCTGGTCTTGCAAGTGCATGACGAAGTCATCGTTGAGGTTCCAAGTGGAGAAAAGTCAATCGTTGAGTCGTTGGTTCTTGAGATCATGCAAAACGCGACGGCTCTCGACGTACCTCTAGCGGTCAACTCGGCTTGGGGCACAACGTGGGCCGAAGCGAAGTCATAAATATCGGTGATTCTTGATGCCTGATCACTGGTTTGAACCAATGGCAAGCCACATGGGGCGCGCCTACTTGCGGTACTCATTCACCAAGGGGACTGTTCAAGAGGTCAACTTCTTGATGGAACACCTCGGTTTGCAGCCGGGTCAGCGGGTTCTTGATGTGGGTTGTGGGCCTGGTCGCCATGCCCATGAACTTGCCCGTCGGGGAGTTGTGGTTCATGGACTCGACATCAGCCAAGAGTTCATCGACATCGCCACTGCCGATGCCGTTGACGGTTCAACTTTTGAACGCCTCGACGCTCGACTACTCATATCGGCTGGGCACCTTCGTGATTTTGACGCCGTGATCTGTCTGTGTCAGGGCGCTTTCGGACTGATGACCGCCCAAGGTGATGACGAAACCGTGGTGCAGGGAATGGCGCACTGCCTGCGTCCAGGTGGCTTGCTCGCGTTGTCAGCATTCAACGGTTATTTCGCGGTGAAATACCACGTAGAGGCCTCTTTTGATGCATCGAGCGGGGTGTCTCACGAAGTCACCGAGATCCGAAATATCGCCGGTGAGGTTCGCCAAGTCGACCTCTGGACTGGCTGTTACACGCCCCGAGAGTTACGACTCTTGCTCTCTGCTTGTGGGATGACCGTCATGTCAATATCTTCCGTTGAGCCGGGGGCTTATGAGGTGGCTCCTCCGACAGTTGAATCTCCCGAGTTTTTAGTCAAAGCGGTGAAGAACTAAACGTCGACGGAAAACTGGGCGGGCGGGGGAATAGTGCCCCTGGGCTGGTAACTTTGCAGGGTTCTGCCGTTCGGTAGAGCTGTCCCTGTCCAATCAACTTCACCTCCAAATATTGGTTGTGAAGTTCTTATGAAAGTGAATATCCCTTGTCCGACACTCTGAGCCCCTCCACGTCTGTTTCCTCTGCAATGGGAACATTTGATGCTGAAGGAAATTACGTTCCCCGCCAAATTACTGAAAACGACCTTGTTGGTTCATTCGCTGATGCGATTGAAGGCACCATGGTTGAAGTCGAAGACGGTCAAGTCGTTTTCGGAATCGTTGTAAAGATCGACAAAGACGAAGTTCTTCTCGATATTGGCTACAAGAGTGAAGGTGTTATTCCCTCACGTGAACTCAGCATTCGTAACGATGTTGATCCCGGTGAAATCGTCAAACTCGGCGAGCAGGTCGAAGCTTTAGTTCTCACTAAAGAAGACAAAGAAGGTCGTTTGATCCTCTCCAAGAAGCGTGCTCAGTACGAGCGTGCGTGGGGAACGATTGAGAAGAAGAAAGAAAACGAAGAAATGGTCGAAGGCCTCGTCATCGAGGTCGTCAAGGGTGGACTCATCGTTGACATCGGCTTGCGCGGCTTCTTGCCCGCTTCGCTTGTTGAATTGCGCCGTGTTCGCGACTTGTTGCCGTATGTCGGCAAAGTGTTGCAGGCCAAGATCATTGAACTCGACAAGAACCGCAACAACGTTGTGTTGTCACGTCGTGCCTTCCTCGAAGAGACACAGAAAGAAGCCCGCGATGGCTTCTTGACCAACCTCAAGGTTGGCGATGTCCGCGATGGCGTCGTTTCAAGTGTTGTTGCTTTCGGTGCATTCGTCGATCTCGGTGGCATGGACGGACTCATTCACGTCAGTGAATTGTCGTGGAACCATGTTGATCACCCAGGTTCAGTTGTTGCCATCGGCGACAAGGTCACCGTCAAGGTTCTTGACATCGATTACGAGCGTGAGCGCATCAGCTTGTCACGCAAGCAGACCGAAAAAGATCCGTGGGAAGTATTCGCATCGGGTCACGAAGTTGGACAGCTTGTGTACGGCCGTGTCACCAAGTTGGTTCCATTCGGTGGATTCGTTCAAGTTGGCGAAGGTATCGAAGGTCTCGTGCACATTTCCGAAATGAGCACCCAGCACGTCGAAGCTCCCGAGCAAGTTGTCACTCCCGGAGAAGAGTTGTGGGTCAAGATCATCGATCTCGATCTTGCTCGTCGTCGTATCAGCCTCAGTATCAAGCAGGCTGCCGAAGGCGGAGAACTCGCCGAGGAATACCGCAAGCACTTCGAAGTTGATGAGCACGGTAACTGGTCAGCGGGCGCCGATGACGCTTCACGTGAAGCGACATGGGCCGAATACTACGGCGAAGGTGGAGAAGGTGCAGCAGCTGCTGCGGCCGCCGCTGAAGCTGCTGAAGCCGCACCAGAGGCCTGATCGTTCGGGCTTACGGCCCGATCTTGATGATTCCCATTTTGACCGCCCGGATGACTGCATGAGTGCGGTCCCGGGCGTCAATTTTTTCATAGATCGACGCAAGATGGTTCTTGACGGTCTTTTGGCTAATGAACAAATGATTGGCGATCTCAGGAGTCGAAAGGCCATCAGCAAGAAGTTGCAAAACTTCCATTTCGCGCTCGCTTAATAACGCGGTTTCGACTTTCTGCTGAACCTCTGCTTCCTCCAACAAGGCGTGAGCGAATTCCGGAGAGATGATGACGTCGCCATTGCAGGCTAAATGCAGAGCGTTCACCACTTCATCGAACGTTGCATCTTTGGTGAGATATCCAATTGCTCCTGCTTTTAATGACTTGCGAATTAAGTCAATCTCGGCGTGCATGGTCAACATCAAAATCCGTTGACGGGCGTCGGCTTCCATGATGGCACGACATGCCGTAATGCCATCGCCTTCACCCATAGAAATGTCCATCAAAATAACGTCGGGACGAGTGCTCAGAGCAGAAGCAACAGCACTCGTACCATCGGCCACATCGGCGACTACTTCGTGTCCGGTTTCTTCAAATTGGCGTTTGAGGGATTGCCGTAACAAATGATGATCGTCTACCAACATGATTCTCATTGTGACTCTTCCAATCGTGAAGCAACAATGTTGTGAAGAGGGACGCTGAGGAGAATTTCGGTGCCGATATTCTCCTCAGTCAATGGGGAAATGATGGAGATCTCAGCCCCGATATTCTCGGCACGTTCGAACATTCCAGCTAAACCATACGAGTCTTGACGTTTGTTTTCTGAATTGATGCCTACACCGTTGTCAGCAATTGAAATATTCCACTCATCGTTTTCGATAAAAGACTTGATGAAAAGCTTGGAGCCTTTGGAGTGACGTTCTGCGTTGAGAATTGCTTCTTTCATCATTTCCCAAATCTCATTGGTGAGGAAAGCACTACCAATGATCGGAATTGAAAAATCACACGCAACTTGGATGTGTGCTCTAGAGCTGACTCGTTCAGCAAATTCGAAAACTGTTTGGGTTAAAGAATTATCACCATCTTGCCCAGTTCGGAGGTCGTACAACATTTCGCGAACTTCATTGATTGTGTTGGTGACCTGTTCACGAATCTCAGAAAGTTCAAGTTTCTTATCAGTTTCATCTTCATTTCGAATGAGGCGATCTAGTTCAAGACCAACGAAGGCCAATGTGCTGCCAGTGCGATCATGCAAATCGCGGGCGATCCGCATTCTTTCTTCGGAAGCGCTTTGCTGGCGGATGTCGCGAAATAATCGAGCGTTATCGACTGCGACACCCAAGGCATCAGCGATTCCAGTCAGAATCTGTGTTTGCTGGGAGACATCTCTATCCTCACGCCATTCAGCAGCAATGATGCCAACAATAAATCCTCGTGATCGCAACGCGCAGTAGGCGCCAACGCTTGCCTCATCGGCGAAACCACGAACCGCACGAGACAAATCTGTCGAGACGCTGTGGTTAAATTCAATAGCCTGAGAGATGTGCCGAGGAAGCGAATCAGTATTCACCAGAGTTTTTTGAGCTGAGCCACGTCCACGCACGATCAAAAATGATGCTGTGCCTGGTTTTGCCAGCAATACCGTGACGATGTCGGCGTCGATCAGGTCTTGAACCTGTGCGACCGCTTGATCTAATACCTTCTCGAGATCAAATGAAGACGGCAAGGTGATTGCGATTTTTTGTAGCGAAAGAAGAATCTGATTGGCAGTAGTCAGTCGATCAAGATCATCGCCATCGGCAAGATGGCGCCGTTCAACTCCAGTCGGCGGTTGCGCCTGTGTGTGGCGTCGATCGACCAAAGGCCACGACAGTTCACCGGTCTGATCTTGGCCCGTCACTGCTCGCATGGACGGATGATTTGCTGCGGGCCGTTTACGACCTCGAGCAATCTTGCGTTCGTCCACGAATAGTTAGAGTACCCGCCAACGAATGCCGTAGCGTGATGTTGTGATTCTTGTAGGACTAACCGGTGGTATCGGGTCAGGAAAATCGACAGTTTCTTCTTTGCTCGAAGGTAAAGGAGCCGTCATTATTGACGCTGATGCAATCGTGCGCGAGGTGCAACTACCGGGTTCGCCGGTGTTGTCAGAATTGGCCGCGAAATTTGGGCCAGAAGTTCTGGCGTCTGACGGTTCTCTCGATCGTCAGGCTGTGGCAAATATCGTATTTACCGACCCTGATGCTTTGAAGTCACTCAACGCCATTGTTCATCCGGCAGTCGGTAAAGAAATGAATCGACGCTTGATCGAGCAACGCACGACTGACCATGTGGTCATACTTGACATTCCTCTCTTGACCGAAAATCCGAGAGAGGGATTACAAGGAAAGATTGTTGTCGATGTTCCTGTTGAAGTCCAAGTAGAACGACTGGTTAGATTTCGTGGTTTCGATGAAGCCGATGCGCGAGCCCGTATGAGTCGACAGGCGACCCGCGAACAACGACTCGCAACTGCCGACTTCGTCATTGATAACAGTGGTGGACTTCCGGAGCTCGAACCCCAGATTGAAAAATTGTGGCTGTGGTTGAGATCACTCCCGCAACTACCTTCCGATTACGAACCGATTACTCCAACGCCAAACGGTGGTCCTAAAGTTCCGCCAACTGATTCGTGACTAATTCATGAGCGAGATAGCCACTATCCCTTTTCGAGTCGTCTCCGATTATTCACCGGCAGGAGACCAGCCCAAGGCGATAGCTGAATTGTCAGCAGGAATTGAATCGGGTCTGAGGTTCCAAACTCTGTTGGGTATTACTGGTTCGGGTAAAAGCGCGACGATTGCTTGGACAATCGAAAAAACTCAACGACCCACGTTGATTCTTGCGCCCAATAAGAGTCTCGCTGCTCAGTTGGCTCAAGAGATGATGGAGTTCTTTCCCGATAATCGAGTTGAGTACTTTGTCAGTTATTACGACTACTACCAACCAGAGGCTTACATTGCATCATCTGACACCTTTATTGAAAAGGATTCGTCAATCAATGATGACATCGATCGACTGCGACATTCAGCCACTGCAGCCTTGTTGACCCGACGTGACACGATTGTCGTTGCTTCGGTGTCGTGTATCTACGGAATGGGCGACCCCGATGAGTACCGCGGTCAACTCTTAGAACTTCATATCAACGTTGACTACGACATGCGAAGTATTTTGCGGCGTCTCGTTGATCTGCAATACGACCGTAATGACATGAGTCTCGGTCGAGGTAAGTTTCGAGTACGCGGTGACACCATCGAGATCCATCCCGCTTATGAGGAGTCGGTTCTCCGAGTGGAGATGTTTGGTGACACTGTCGAAAGACTGACCATGATCGATCCTTTGACGGGCGAGACGCTTCGTGAATTGAATCAAACACTCGTTTTTCCAGCAACTCACTATGTGGCTGGCGATGAACGGATGCGTCGTGCCGTGTTAGGTATCGAAAGTGAATTGCAGGAACGACTCGCTTTCTTTGAATCTGAAGGAAAGCTCCTCGAAGCCCAACGGTTACGCATGCGTACGCAATACGACCTTGAGATGATGCAAGAAGTTGGATACTGCAATGGAATTGAGAACTACTCAATGCACATTGACGGTCGTCAACCCGGCGAACCACCATTCACACTGCTTGACTACTTTCCCAAAGACTTCTTGTTGGTCGTCGACGAAAGCCACGTTGCGGTTCCGCAGTTACATGGTCAGTTTGCGGGCGACCGTAGTCGAAAGAACATTTTGGTGGATCATGGATTTCGGTTGCCAAGTGCTCGTGACAATCGACCTTTACATTTCGAAGAGGTCGTAGAACGCGTGAATCAATGCGTTTTCTTGTCGGCTACGCCCAGTCCATATGAAATCGGTATTTCATCTCAAGTAGTCGAGCAAATCGTTCGGCCGACCGGTCTCGTCGATCCGGAAGTAATTATCAAGCCAACCAAAGGTCAAATTGACGATCTGATGGACCAAGTGAACAACCGAGTCACGATGGGTGATCGAGTTTTGGTAACGACCCTCACCAAAAAGATGGCTGAAGACCTCACTGAGTACTTGCTTGAACAGGGAATGCGCGTCAGGTATCTGCACTCAAATATCGACACGATTCAACGAATCGAAATTCTGCGGGCATTACGTCTCGGTGAATTCGATGTGTTGGTGGGTATCAATCTTTTGCGTGAAGGTTTGGACTTGCCAGAAGTCAGTTTGGTGGCAATTCTTGATGCCGATAAAGAGGGTTTCCTCCGCAGTGAAACTTCACTCATTCAAATGATCGGACGCGCCGCCCGAAATGTCGATGGGCAAGTTGTGATGTATGCAGATCGCGTGACACCGTCGATGGAAAAGGCAATATCTGAAACCAATCGACGTCGTAAGTTGCAGGTTGCCTACAACCTAGAGCACGGAATTAATCCGCAAACCATCCGCAAAGCGGTGAGCGACATCTTGGCTCTTTTGCATATTGGTGGCGACGATTCGGCACCAGTGCCTGGCAAAGATCGACGTCGTCAGAAAGAGCGCGACAAGGTGAAGAGTGAATTGCGAACGTTGCCTCAACAAGAGCTTTCGCGTCTAGTGATCACCCTCGAACAGGAAATGCACGAAGCCGCCGCTGACTTAAAGTTCGAGTATGCAGCGCGGTTGCGTGACGAAATCAACGAACTTCGACGTCAAATAAAAGATGCAGGTTAAGCCGTGACCTCCTCTGATTCACTAGCCTTCGTTCATGTCTGATCGGCTCATCGTACGTGGCGCACGCCAACACAATCTGAAGAACATCAGTATTGATATTCCTCGTGACAAGATGGTCGTTTTCACTGGTCTTTCAGGATCAGGTAAATCATCTTTGGCTTTTGACACCATTTACGCTGAGGGCCAACGCCGTTACGTCGAATCGTTGAGTGCGTATGCCCGTCAATTCTTGGGTCAAAAGGATCCGCCCGATGTTGACTTCATAGAGGGTTTGTCACCTGCTATCTCGATTGATCAGAAGTCCGCGAGCAGCAATCCAAGATCAACCGTTGGGACCATGACCGAGGTTTACGACTATCTGCGTTTGCTGTATGCGCGAATCGGAGTTCAACATTGCCCGAATGATGGAACAAAACTTGCTCTTCAGACTCCAGAGGAGATTGTTGATCGAGTATTGACCCTCGAAGAGGGAACACGTTTCATGGTCTTGGCACCGGTCGTCAAAGGCCGAAAAGGGGAGTACGAAGCGCTTCTCAATGATTTCGCGGGTCAAGGTTTCGTACGCGCTCGTATCGATGGCGAGATTGTTGACATTACGGAGTTCTTAAAAACCGACCAAAAACTCGGTCGTTACGATCAACACACCATTGAAATTGTGATTGACCGTTTAGTTGCCAAGGGAGACAATCGCCGCCGACTCACCGACAGTATGGAAACTGCACTGAAGTTTGGCGAAGGAGTCGCCCAAATATTGGTGACCGAGTCAGATGACATTTTGACTTTTAGTCAGTTCTTAGCTTGTTCAAAATGCGGTGAGTCTTTTGAAAAACCTGAACCGAAGAACTTTTCATTCAACTCGCCATATGGTGCGTGCGTTACGTGTGATGGCTTAGGCACAACCTTTGAAGTTGACCCTGAACTCGTGATTCCCGATGGAGACCTCGCCCTCAGTGCGGGTGCGATTGCTCCTTGGAAGAGCGCAACGACTGGTTTCTTCCTACGGATCCTCGAATCGGTTGCTGAGGACCACAAAATTGATCTCAATAAGCCATGGGACAAACTTCCGGCTAAATCTCAAAAGATCGTTCTGAATGGTCTTCCGGGAAATATCGTCGTCAAATTCAAGAATCGATACGGCAAGGCCCGTCAGTTCAATACAACTTTTGAAGGCGTTATTCCGTGGATTAAGCGCCGTCACGAGCAGGCCGAAAGTGACTGGAGTCGCGAACAGTACGAGGGCTATATGCGACTCGTTCCTTGTTTGGCCTGTGAAGGTGCTCGACTAAAGCCCTCAACATTGGCGATCACAATCAACGGCAAACACATTTCTGAAGTGTGTGAAATGTCCATTGGCGATTCAGCGAAGTTCTTAGGTGAATTGACGTTGTCCGATCGAGATCGAACGATTGCCGAAAGAGTCGTGAAAGAAATCAACGCCCGACTGGGTTTCCTCCTTGATGTGGGTCTTGATTATCTCAGTCTTTCCCGCACTGCAGGAACGCTTGCCGGTGGAGAGGCACAACGAATTCGACTTGCCAGCCAGATTGGTTCTGGTTTGGTGGGAACGCTTTACGTGCTCGACGAGCCTTCAATCGGTCTTCATCAGCGCGATAATCGACGACTGATTGAAACTTTGTTGCGTTTGCGCGATCTGGGTAACTCGGTCCTGGTGGTTGAACACGATGAAGAAACGATCCGTGAAAGTGACTGGATTGTCGACATTGGTCCGGGTGCTGGTGAACACGGCGGAGAAGTCGTGTATAGCGGACCGGTCAAAGGAATTCTTAAGGTAAAAGAATCCGTCACTGGTCAGTACTTGTCAGGGAAGCGTTCAATTCCGGTTCCCGAAACTCGCCGCAAACCCAAAGCGCATTGGCTTGAGGTAGTGGGAGCCAAAGAACACAATTTGCAAGACGTCACGGTGAAGATTCCCTTAGGTTGCTTTGTTGCAGTAACTGGCGTTTCGGGGAGCGGTAAGAGCACGTTGATTCGCGACATCCTGTTGCCAGTTTTGATGCAGAAAATTTACAAATCGAAAGATGCTCCCGGAAAACACAAAAGAATTAGCGGAATTGAACACCTGGACAAAGTGATTGATATGGATCAATCACCCATTGGCCGCACACCGCGTTCCAACCCGGCCACGTACACCGGAGTTTTCGACAACATCCGAAAACTTTTCGCAACGACTGCAGAGGCAAAGGTTCGTGGATACATGCCTGGACGTTTCTCATTCAATGTGCAAGGCGGGCGCTGTGAAGCTTGTTCAGGTGATGGAACAATCAAAATTGAAATGCATTTCTTGCCAGACGTTTATGTTCCGTGTGAAGTGTGTAAGGGCGCTCGTTATAACCGAGACACACTCGACATCACGTTTAAAGGCAAAACGATTGCGGATGTTCTGAATATGCCAGTCGCTGAAGCAGTTGATTTCTTCTCCAATCAGCCAGTCATCGCGCGACATATGCAAACTTTGGTTGACGTTGGGTTGGGTTACGTGAGGCTTGGACAGTCTGCACCAACGCTGTCAGGTGGAGAGGCCCAACGTGTCAAACTTGCTTCTGAACTCGCAAAGCGCAGCACTGGACACACGATTTATCTTTTAGATGAACCAACAACCGGTTTGCATTTCGAAGACGTGCGCCGCCTGTTGACAGTTCTCTCGCGTCTCGTCGATCAGGGCAATACGGTTTTGGTGATTGAGCACAGCCTGGATGTCATTAAAACCGCGGATTGGCTGATTGATCTCGGACCTGAGGGAGGCAGCGGTGGAGGACTCATCGTGGCTGAAGGTCCGCCTGAGGTAGTTGCGAAGACAAAGGGCAGTTACACCGGTCATTACCTCAAACCAATGTTGGGTCTCTGAACGAGTTTCGCAACTCAGCCGATCATGGTTACTCGCCCGCCTACCGGAACCATCCCCGAGCTTCCAGGTTCCTACCAGTTCAAAGATATTCACGGCCGTGTGATCTATGTCGGAAAAGCGTCAAACCTTCGCCAACGTTTATCTAACTATTTTCAAGACCCTGCACAACTACATCCCCGCACTGCACAGATGGTGGCAACTGCTGAATCCGTTGAATGGGTGACTGTTCGCAACGAAGTTGAAGCACTCATCCTTGAATTCAGTTTGATCAAGCAGCATCATCCACGGTTCAATGTTCGGTTGCGTGACGATAAGAGTTATCCATTCTTGGCGGTAACGACAGATGAAGAATGGCCTCGTGCTGTCGTTATGAGAGGTCGCACTCGAAAAGGCACTCGATATTTTGGACCGTATCCACATGCATATGCGATTCGCGACACGCTCGACCTTTTACTTCGAACCTTCCCGCTCAGAACCTGTAGTCCAGGAAAGTTCAATCAACACAATAAGTTGGGGCGCCCGTGTTTGTTGTTCCATATTGAAAAATGTAGTGGTCCGTGTGTCGGCGAAGTTTCAGCTGAGGCTTACGCAGAGTTGGTCAAGGAATTTTGCGATTTTCTCGACGGCGACACCGATGAGATAGTTGCAAAACTTCAACAGGACATGTCTCAAGCCGCTCAGGCGCTTGAATACGAAAAGGCAGCTCGTCTTCGTGATCGCTTGCAATCGGTCGCCAAGGCGATTGAAAAGCAGCAGATCGTCGGCGAAAAGAGTGAAGACATTGATTTGATAGGCATTGCTCAAGACGAACTTGAAGCTGCAATTCAAATCTTCTATGTGCGCAAGGGTCGCGTCGTGGGTCGCAAAGGATTCATCCTGGACAAGGTTGAAGACTTAACTCACTCGGGTCTGATCGATCGCATCATTGAAGCCCTCTACGGTGATGAACCTGTTCTTGGTGTACCGAAAATGGTGCTTGTTCCAGACTTGCCTTTGGCAATGGCAACCTACGAGGAATGGCTGAGTTTTCAGCGTGGCTCCAAAGTTGAAATTCGAATTCCCCAACGTGGAGATAAACGCGAGCTTCATGAATTAGTGACGCGAAACGCAACTGAAGAATTTGTGCGGCACCGCATGAAGAGGTCCGCCGATCACAATGCTCGAAGCCGAGCGCTGACAGAACTTCAAGACTTATTGGGTCTACCAGAAGCACCCTTGCGTATTGAGTGTTACGACATGGCGCATTTGCAGGGCACCGATTATGTCGGTTCAATGGTCGTCCTCGAAGATGGGTTGCCGGCTAAGCGAGAATACCGTCGCTTTAAAGTGAAGGAAGTTCCAGGCAATGATGATTATGCGGCCATGGAGGAAGTTTTAACCAGGCGTTTTTCTGCTTATATCGACGAGCGCGAGCAGCCGATCGAGACCGACGAGTTGTCTGGGCAACATAAGCCTCGGTCAAAAAAGTTTGTCTATCCACCTCAACTACTTTTGGTTGATGGAGGTAAAGGCCAATTGGCTGTTGCTGAACGGGTTCTAAAAAAATTAGGACTTGAGCACGAAATCCCTGTCGCTTCATTAGCCAAACGATTTGAAGAAGTCTTCATACCTGGTCGCTCTGAGCCTGTTGAAGTGCCTCGAGGGAGCGACGCCCTATTTATGCTTCAACGCATTCGTGACGAAGCTCACCGTTTTGCAAACTCTTTCCATCGAGAGCTGCGCGATAAACGTATGGTCTCGAGTGCCTTAGATGGGATACCAGGTTTAGGTGAGGCAAGAAAAAAGAAAGTTATTAAGTCTTTCGGGGGAGTTAACGCGGTCAAGAGGGCAACTCTTGAAGAACTGCAGGCTCAGTCGTGGCTGCCAGAAGAAGTTGCCCAAGCGATCTACAACAAATTTCATGGTTCTTGAATTAGAAGCGCACCAATATTTCAGTTCGTACTTTTTCATATGCGTCGATTCGAGATCGCGAGTCTTTGCCTAAGGTGAAGTCGGGGACGATGATCTCATGAAAACCGAGCGCTATGAGCTGACCAATCTGATCAATGATGTATTCGTTTGATCCAATAATTGAGCGGTCGCTCGGGGCCACCTTGCGAATCTTTTCAATGGTCTCCTGATCATCGACCAAGAAAAACATCGCTTGAACGGATTTGTGAATATCGTTCCAGTCGCGATTTACTACCTCGCATGCTCGTGCGAAAGTTTCAACCCGTTCGGTCGCAGTCGGAACATTTCCCCAGGTGTTCCATTCGTTGGCATATTTGGCGGTAATTTTTGACATTCTTGGTCCACCTGTACCGACCATGAGTGGCAATGGACTTTGAATGGTTCTGGGCTGGCATGGTGCATCAGTAATTGAAAAGTGTTGACCCTCAAAGGTCGTTCGATCGTTGCGCAACATTGACGTGATGATTTGAATTGCTTCTTCAAAACGGTCAACACGGTCTTTTCCTTCAAGTAGATCGACTCCATATGCAAGATGTTCATTGACCTGCCAACCGGCACCGATACCGAGGGTGAGTCGACCATGTGAAATTTGGTCGATGGTGGCAGCGATATTGGCAAGCACCGTCGGGTGACGAAAAGTGGTCGGGGACACTAGTGATCCAATACGGAGATCACTAGTGATTGCAGCGATTGCTGAGATCATGCTCCAGCATTCAAAGACGTCGCCATCTTTAGTAGTACTTCCTTCATCGTTGGGCATGAAATGGTCGGCGTACCACAACGAATACCAACCATGGATGTCGGCATATGTTGCAAGGTCGCGGACGTCGCTCCAAGACCGCTCAGGAGACGGCCATACCGAGAATTTGATTGATGTTTTTTGATTGGTGGTCACAAGCACAGGGTAGTCGTGCCGTAACCTCGCAATGTGAACAACGAATTGTCTTCAACTTCTAGTGAAAATACCTTGTGGGAAGACAACGCTCAGTGGTGGATCGACGGTTTTACTGATGGCGCCGATGCTGAATACGAAGAGCAAATTCTTCCGTTAGCAGCCGAAGAACTTCAGGGTATGAATCAAGTCCTTGATGTTGGGTGTGGGGATGGACAAGTATCTCGGCTGGTCAAGAAACTTGGAGCCAGTTTTGTGGCTGGAATCGACCCGACTTGGAACCAAGTCACGGTTGCTGCTCAACGAGGCGGAGGTCTCCATGTCAGCAAGGCCGGCGCAGACGGACTTCCATATTTTGACGAGACTTTTGATGCTGTCGTTGCGTGCTTGGTTTTTGAACATATTCAAGATGTGGATACGGCTATTGCAGAGGTATCTCGAGTCTTGAAACCAGGTGGACGCTTCTGTTTCTTCTTGAATCACCCGCTTTTACAAACGCCAGGAAGCGGTTGGATCGACGATCAGATACTTGATCCTCCGGAGCAGTATTGGCGAATTGGGCCATACCTGATCGAGCAGGAATCAAATGAAGAAGTGGAGAAAGACATTTTCATTCCCTTCATCCATCGACCATTGAGTAGGTACATCAATGCGCTGATCGCAAACGGTCTCTATGTTCAGCGCATGCTTGAACCTGCTCCACCGCCTGGATTTCTCGCCCGAGCAGCTGAATACGAAGATGCGTCCACGATTCCTCGTTTGCTGTACCTACGTGCAGTGAAATTAGATGTCTGATTCACAATCATTGAAAATCGGAGTTCAACTCCAGACCCATGTTGTTTCACCTTTGGCGTATCGAGGCGTTGTTGAAAGTGCGTTGCAACTTGGAGTCGATTCAGTTTTTCTGTGGGACCATCTTGTACCTTTCACCGGAGACCAAGGAGATGTAGCGTGGGACACCTGGACTCTGCTCGGTTCGTTAGCAGAATTGTTCGTCGCCCGCAATCAGCAACTTGGCGTCTTGGTTTCGCCTTTATCAATTCGTGAACCAGCAGCGTTAGCGCGGTCGGCAGCAACGGTTGCTCAACTCGGAAACGGAACTTTTATTCTCGGTGTTGGTTCTGGCGGCTTTGTTCACGACGACAATCTGACCGACGCTCCACAAGATGTACAGACACGAATGATTTTGTTTGCTCGACGGCTGCGATTTCTTCGCGAAGAGGTATCAAGAATCAACGCCTCGTTAGGAACCAAAGTTTTGATTTGGGTCGGTGGGTCAGGAGAGAAGGTAACAATTCCTCTCGCGATCAAATATGCCGATGGTTGGAGTGGCTTTGGGCCACCTTCGGAATTCATCAATAAGGCAAGTCGCTTCTTAGGGACCGATCATGAGGTCAGCGTTCTCCTCACTTCGAAAGATCCGAACAATGATTTGCAGAACTATTCCGACGCAGGAGCCCATCACGTGATTCGAAGTCTTCGACCAAACCAGGATTTTTGTTTTGACCTGGAGCCAATATCGGGAATGCTCTCTGAGAGAGCACAGTTGATCGGTAGTTTGTAGACGTGGCCGACATCTTGGTGATCACTGGACTTTCTGGGGCGGGACGTTCTGCAACTGCAGCTGTCCTCGAAGACCTTGGGTGGTACGTTGTCGACAATTTGCCAACTTCGTTGGTTGACACCATCGTAGATTTGGCCAGTGTTCCTGGATCTGAGATCGATCGCTTAGCGCTCGTCGCTGGTCGTCAACACCTTGAACTGATGCCCAAAGTAGCGGCAATGCGCGCCAGTGGACACCAAGTACGCGTGGTCTACTTGGACGCGACAGATGCTGAACTGATCAAGCGATACGAGTCATCACGACGACGGCATCCACTTGACTCTGAAACCGATGGTTTACTGGAAGCAATTCGATTAGAACGTCACTTACTTGAACCTATGAAGGGTGACTGTGATCTAGTGATCGATACGACTGACCTCAATGTTCACCAATTGAAAACGAAGTTGGTTGGCGCTTTTGAGGTGTCAGCTCTAGAACGGTTGCAGGTGTCGGTGGAGTCGTTTGGTTTCAAACATGGTTTGCCACTCGATGCCGACATTGTGATGGATGTGCGTTTTCTACCTAATCCCCATTGGGAAGAGGGTTTGCGATCCTTGACTGGTCTTGATGTTGCGGTGAGGGATTTCGTCTTAGATCGTGTCGAATGCTCCGACTTTATTCAGGGTCTCGTCGGTCTGCTGGAGACGGTGTTGCCTCACTACGCCGCTGAGGGCAAGAGTTACCTGACGATCGCCATTGGGTGCACCGGCGGCCACCATCGTTCGGTCGCCGTGGCCGAAGAAATTGGGCGACGCCTACGTTCGGCCGGCCAACCAGTCCGGATATCTCATCGAGACATTGCCCGCTAATACATGACCGAGCTTGGGGTCTTTTGTCATGTCTCGTGCCCTGAAATGGCGAGAAATCCTTTGCGCGGGTAGCCCGCAGACTAGGTTTTAGACGTCTCGTAGACATTTGCAAGTAAAAGACGTCGTATATCGAAAGGATCGCCATGACAGTGCGAGTTGGTATTAATGGATTTGGCCGAATCGGTCGTAATTTCTTCCGAGCGGTTCAGGCTCAAGGCGCTGACATTGAAATTGTGGCGGTGAATGACCTCGGTTCAGTGAAGACGATGGCGCACCTTTTGAAGTACGACTCCGTGATGCGTCAGTTGCCCAATGACATCAAGGTTTCCAAGAATGGCATCAGTGTCGATGGTGTCGAGATCAAGGTATTGAGTGAGCGCGATCCTAAGAATCTTCCATGGGGGGAACTTGGTGTTGACGTGGTGATTGAAAGCACCGGTTTCTTTACGAAACGCGATGCTGCGGCTGCCCACCTTGAAGGCGGAGCGCCACTCGTCATCGTTTCGGCCCCGTGTGACGGCGCCGATGCAACATTCGTGTATGGCGTCAATCACAAAGATTTTGACTTCAAGACGCAAAAGGTCATTTCAAATGCGTCCTGCACCACGAACTGTTTCGTGCCAATTGTGAAGGTTCTTGATGATGCTTTCGGTGTCGAACAAGGACTCATGCAAACGGTGCATGCCTACACCGGCGATCAGTCACTAGTCGATGGTCCCCATAGTGATCTACGTCGTGCTCGAGGTGCTGCCATCAACATTGTTCCGACGAGCACCGGTGCAGCACGCGCAACGAGTTTGGTTCTTGAAAGCATGAAGGGCAAGCTTGACGGAACGTCATTGCGAGTTCCTGTTCCGACCGGTTCAATCGTTGACTTCACCGCCAACTTGAAAAAGGCGGCGACGGTTGAAGAAATTAATGCTGCGTTCAAGAAGGCTGCGGCCTCTGGTCCGTTGAAGGGCGTTTTGCGCTACACCGAAGACCCGATTGTCTCGAGTGACATTGTCGGCGATCCGCACAGCAGCATTTTTGATGCGGGTCTCACCATGAGCATGGGCAAGATGGTCAAGGTTCTGTCTTGGTATGACAACGAGTGGGGTTATAGCAATCGTCTCGTTCAGACAAC
The DNA here is from genome assembly GCA_903872155.1 of uncultured Actinomycetes bacterium. Classification (GTDB taxonomy): domain Bacteria; phylum Actinomycetota; class Acidimicrobiia; order Acidimicrobiales; family Ilumatobacteraceae; genus Casp-actino8. The sequence goes on from CAIQJP010000093.1 coordinate 99,141, forward strand.
GTTGTTTGCTGGTTCCAAAGTGCCGAAGAAGGCTCGTCGCTAATCAGCGTTAACAATGGCTAAAAGTATTCCCACTCTTGAAGACCTCGGCGATGTCACCGGTAAGCGAGTTCTGGTTCGCACCGATTTCAACGTTCCGATGGAAGCATCCGCGGATGGAACTCAATTAATCACCGATGATTTTCGTATTCGTGCGGCATTACCCACGATCAATTGGTTGACAGAACGAGGCGCGAATGTCGTCTGCGCAAGTCATCTTGGTCGTCCCAAAGGCGCCGTTGAATCAAAATATTCAATGGACCCTGTGGCGAAGCGCTTGTCAGAACTTGCTCCAGGTGTTGAGTTACTTGAAAACCTTCGTTTTAATGCTGGCGAAGAAAAGAATGACGCAACATTTGTGGCAACACTTGTTGAAGGTATTGACATGTACGTCGATGACGCCTTCGGCGCCGCACACCGTGCTCATGCCTCGATCGTTGGCCCGCCAAAAACGCTCCCATCGGCGATGGGCCGTTTACTTCAAAAAGAAGTTGAAGTGTTGTTGGCACTGCGTGAAAATCCAAAGCATCCATTTGTCGCCGTATTGGGTGGTTCAAAGATCTCCGACAAACTTGGAGTTGTTGAATCACTCTTAAATGTTGTTGATTCGCTCATCATTGGTGGAGCAATGTGCTTCACATTTTTGGCAGCTCAGGGTTATTCAATTGGCGATTCACTTTTCGAACCCGATCAAGTTGACACTTGCAAGCGTTTGTTGGCTCTCGGTAAAGCGATTCACCTACCTGATGACATCATCGGATTAGATGCCGATGGAAAATATGCCACGTACGGACGTCGCTTGCCGTCGGGAGCCAAAGGCTTTGATATCGGACCAGGTTCGGCTGCCGCATTTAGTGACATCATCATGGAATCTCGAACGGTTTTTTGGAACGGCCCGATGGGCATGTTTGAAGACGAACGTTTTGCCGGCGGCACTCGTACCGTGGCTCAAGCGATGGCCGACACGAAAGCCTTCACAGTTGTTGGTGGAGGCGACTCGGCCGCGGCGCTTGCACAATTTGGTTTTGACGATCAGGTTGACCATGTCTCAACAGGTGGCGGAGCGTCACTTGAACTTCTTGAACTTGGCGACTTGCCCGGTCTTGCTGCCTTAAGGGAGGCCCCCAATGCCCGCTAATTCACGTCGACCTTTAATGAGTGGCAACTGGAAGATGAACATGAATCACTATGAAGCGATTCATCTTGTTCAGAAGTTGTCGTATTTGTTGACTAAAGAAGACTTTGAAAAAGTTGATGTATCCGTGCATCCACCATTCACCGATATCCGCAGCATTCAGACCGTTCTTGAAAGTGACAAGTTGGCGATGATGCTTGGAGCTCAGAATTGCCACACCGAAGAGAAGGGCGCCTACACGGGCGAAGTGTCGCCAGCCTTTTTAAGCAAATTAGGAGTGAAGTATGTGATCTGCGGGCACAGTGAACGTCGTCAGTACTTCGGTGAAACCGATGAACTCGTTGCCGCCAAAGTTGGTGCAGTGGTCAAGTTTCAGATGATCCCCATCGTGTGTGTTGGAGAAACTCAAGAAGAGCGCGAAGCCCAACAGACCCTGGTGCGAGTTGAATCCCAGCTCAGGGGATCGCTCAAAGGACGCAAGGCCGACGATTTCACGACGCTCGTGATTGCTTACGAACCGATTTGGGCCATCGGAACCGGCCTCACCGCAACAGCCCAAGATGCCCAGGAAGTGTGTCATCACATTCGGTCAGTGGTTCGGACCGAGTGGGGTAGTGAAGCGGCCGAGAAAGTTCGCATCCAATATGGCGGTTCAGTCAAGGCTGGCAATGTCGCTGAATTGATGGCACAGCCAGATATTGATGGTGCCTTGGTCGGAGGGGCAAGTATTGACCCCGATGAATTCGCACGGATCGTGCAATTTAAATCGGTCTAAAAGTTCGGCGTACGACGAACCGATTCAAGTGTTCTATGCTTGAAATGTGGCCGGAATGGATACTCAGTTAATGGAACCGGTTGACACTCGAGACGACAGTATGGATTCTGCTGGATTGTCCCCGTGGCAACTTGGGATGCGACGATTTCGGAAGGGTCGTCTGGGTGTTATCGCTTTTTGGGTCGTGTTTTTCTTTGTGTTCGTGGCAATTTTCGCTCCGATAATCGTTCGATTGCTCAATGTTGATCCGTACGCACTTGATCGCAACTCAATTAATGATTTCGGTCTTCCAAAAGGACCCCTCGGAAGTATGTCCTGGAATCATCCTTTAGGGGTCGAACCAGGAACAGGTCGAGATATTTTGGGTCGCTTGATCTACGGAACTCGGATCTCGCTGTTGATTGGTGCAGTAGGCACGTTGTTGAGCACCGGAGTCGGAGTCATTTTGGGTATGGTCGCCGGTTTGCGCCGAGGCTGGATTGATTCATTCATTAGTCGTATCGGTGATGTTGCCCTGGCGTTCCCGTCGCTCTTGCTCATTATTGCTTTGGCCAATCCCATGACTCAACGGCTTGAGAGTTGGGGCGTTCCGAGAGGCAACACCGCCAAGTTGACCTATATTCTCGCCATTTTGACCATTTTCGGGTGGGTGTATATGGCTCGTCTCGTACGCGGACAGGTGCTGTCGCTCCGAGAAAGAGATTTCGTGGAGGCGGCCCGATCTTTTGGAGCGGGAACTTGTCATTTGGTCTTTAAACAGTTGTTGCCAAACCTGTGGCCACAGATCATTATTTTTGTTGCGATGAGCCTGCCCGGCTACGTCGCCCTTGAGGCCACTTTGTCATTCCTAGGAGTCGGACTTCAGGCTCCCACCGCCTCGTGGGGGATCATGCTTGGCGATTCTGTTCGGTATTACCGAACAGACACTGCGTACCTTTTCATTCCAGGAGGAGCCTTGCTTCTCTTGGTTTTGGGCTTTAACTTGCTTGCCGACGGACTTCGTGACGCCTTTGACCCACGAAGCGACCGTCAACAGTTATAGGTGAAATGTCATTTCTCATGTCATTTTCTTAACTGAAGCAATATCGGACTAAGGTAAATTCTTAGTAAATAAGCAAACCGTCTGAAAACGGTGAAAAGGGGGAAGTTATGAAACGTAATCGAATCATTGCTGCCATCGCTACCGCAGCAATTCTTATATCCGCTTGCGGCGGTTCTGGAAACGGAACGACAAGTGGTGAAGAAAGTGGCGGTCGTTCAGCAACTGCTGACGGCATTAAGGACGGAGGAACGTTGTATGTTCTGACTTTCCAAGAAGGAGCATCAAACCTAGATCCGCAACGTGTGTACACCGGAGCAGAACTAGGAGCCTACGGTTCAACCTACGCTCGTACGTTGACCTCGTACGTTCCTGCTGCTGGTAAAGACGGAGCTGGCGTTGAACCAGATATGGCAACCGACCTCGGAACACACTCAGACGACTTGAAAACTTGGTCGTTTACTTTGCGTGATGGTGTGACATGGGAAGATGGAACTGACGTCACCTGTGGCGACATCGCCTACGGAATTTCTCGTACGTTTGCTGCTGAAGTGACTGCCGGTGAAGGCCCGATGTATGCAACGACATACCTCGATATCCCTGAAGGTGATTCGGATTTCGGTAGTGCCTACCCAGGACCTTGGTTGGCGACTGCTGATCAACAAGCATTGTTTGACAAGGCCGTCGCTTGCGATGGCAAGACGATCACCTTCTCTTTGAAGGTTCCGGTTGCTGACTTTGCATACACCGTGTCGTTGCTTGCTTTCGGACCAGTTCCGAAGGCTCAAGACACCGCTGATCAGTACGCATTGAAGCCTTTCTCCAATGGACCCTTCAAGATTGAATCGTACGAACCTGGTAAGGAAATGGTGATGGTTCGTAACGAGAACTGGAACCCAGAATCAGACCCGGTGCGCAAGCCGCACGTCGACAAGATCATTTGGCAGTACGGACTTGATGAAGCTGTAATTGACGAGCGCATGCTCGCCGATTCGGGTGACGACAAGAATGCGATTGTTTACGGCGGAATTCAAGCAGAAAATCTTCAAACCGTTTTCGGCGATGACTCGTTGAAGGACCGCCGCACCGACGGCTTTGATGGTTTCGTTTCGTACACCATGTTCAACAACGAAACAGTCAATTGCATCGAAGTCCGTCAGGCAATTTGGTTGGGTCTCGATCGTGAAGCCCTTCGTACAGCTGCCGGTGGACCTTTCACTGGCGAATTTGCCAAGAGCTTTGTGGCTCCTTTGTTGGCGACCGACTACGCACCCGCAAAATTGGTTGATGGCCTCAATGAAGATGGAACTCCAAATCTTGAAGCCGCTAAGGCAGCACTCGAGAAGGCAAAAACCTCTTGCCCAGACGTATACGCAAAAGCAACGGGAGACGGACTTCGCTTTGATCACCCCGACTCCGACGCGTGGAAGAAGAACATTGCGATTTGGATTGACTCAATGAAGGCAGTCGGTGTCACCATCATTGACAACCCGATTGAGCCGTCCAAGTACTACGCCACCATTAACGGAGATCGTGGAGACATTATGCGTTCCGGTTGGGCTGCCGACTGGGCGAATGCTTCAACGGTTATTCCCGAACTCTTTGGCAAGGGTGGTGGCTTTAACTACACCAACAACGAGAGCGATCCTAATTTCGCCGCCTTTGACGAGAAGGTCCAATCGGCCAAGGCCGAAACCGATCGCGCTAAGCAGGCAACTTTGTGGAAAGAACTCAACCAAACCATCATTGACAATGTTTGGGCGATTCCAGGTTCGGCTACCAAGTCGCAAAACTTGGTGGGCTCAAATGTCCGTCTTGGTTACCAGTGGTTGCCATTCGGTTGGTACAACCTCGGCGCCATTGGCCTAGCTGGCTGAGAAGTGAAATGAGTTGGTGGTGATCAACATCGAAAGCTGTTGATCACCACCAACCAATCAGTTTGACTTATGTTTTTCTTCGTCGCCCGCCGATCGTTTTTCGCTGTCATCTTGCTATTTGTTGTCAGCATTTTTACTTTTTGGATTTTTTCTGCTCTCCCAGCTGATCCAGCGGCGCTCACTTGTGGCAAGAACTGTCGACCCGAAGTCATTGAGGCCAATCGAGCCCGGCTTGGATACGACAAGCCTTTCATCGAACAATACGGCTCGTATATGAAGGGAATCTTCGCCGGTCGCACCTATGGCGAAGATGAGTCGGGTGTTCATTGCTCAGCCCCTTCGCTTGGTTATTCGTACGATCGTCACGAGTGCGTCACCAGTCTCGTTGCCAAAACTCTTCCGGTGACTGCGTCGATCGCTATTGGAGCCTTCGTCCTATGGATGTTTTTCGGCATTGCACTCGGAACGATGGCGGCACTACGGCGCGGAAAGTGGCCGGACCATTTCGCCACAGTTTTTAGTGTTGTTGGAATTAGTTTTCCGTCATTTTTTCTTGGTTTGCTCTCGATTTTGATTTTTGTTATTTGGACAAATATTTTGCCCTTTCCGCAATATGTCGGAATCACCGAGAATCCTTTCAAATGGTTCACGGCGCTCATCCTTCCTTGGACTGTGCTCGCTGTTCTTTCGGCGTCGACGTATATACGAATGACTCGTAATGGAATATTGGAAGTCATGAATGAAGAATTTGTTCGTTTAGGAATCGCTAAAGGACTCCCGAGACGAACCTTGATTGTGAAGTATGTTCTTCGAGCAGCGCTCACTCCGATTGCCACCATCGCCGGAATTGACTTGGCGTTTCTGTTAGGGGGAGCTCTCGTGACCGAGAGTGTCTTCAATCTTCCGGGTCTCGGAAAACTCACTCTCGCAGCAGTTATTAACTCAGACTTGCCGATTTTGGTAGCAACTACTTTGGTCGCAGCAGTGTTTATCGTTGTTGCCAATGCTGTTGTTGACATCATGTACGGATTTCTTGATCCGAGAGTGCGGTCAAAATGAACGAGCCTCTGTTATCTGTTCGTGATTTACATGTGGGTTTCGGTACCAGCGAAGGCGAAGTCCAAGCAGTTCGCGGGGTGTCCTTTGATATTCATAAAGGTGAAACCCTGGCAATAGTCGGGGAAAGTGGCTCTGGAAAATCAGTCACAGCAAGCGCAATTATGCGACTCAATTTCGGGGCAGATGTTCGCGTTTCTGGATCGGCCAATTTTGACGGTCAAGAAATTTTGACGATGACAGAGGATGAAATTCGTTCATTGCGCGGACGTGATATTGCGATGATTTTTCAAGATCCCCTCACTGCACTAAATCCTTTTTATACCGTCGGACATCAAATTGCCGAGGCCTACGCAGTCCATCACCCTGAGACTTCTAAAAAGGAATTGCGTGCCATTGCGCTCGACGCAATTACAAAAGTGGGAATTCCCGAACCCGTCAAGAGATTCAAACAATATCCACATGAATTCTCAGGCGGTATGCGTCAGCGCATTGTTATTGCGATGGCTTTGATCAATCGTCCAAAACTCCTCATCGCCGATGAACCGACAACTGCTCTCGACGTTACGGTGCAAGCGCAAATTCTCGACCTCATCGCCATGATGCAAGAGGAACATGGCTCTGCAGTCATTTTGATCACTCATGACCTCGGTGTCGTTGCAGAAATTACGGAGCGAGTTCTCGTCATGTATGCGGGACGACTGGTTGAGTCTGCATCTGTTATTGATGCCTTCGGTGCTCCAGCGCATCCCTATACACGCGGTCTTTTGAACTCGGTCAAGAGTTTAGATTCTGATCGTCATAGTCGTCTCGAACCAATTCCTGGTACTCCGCCTTCTCTCATCGATCTTCCTTCTGGCTGTCCTTTCCACTCTCGTTGTCGTTACGCCGAATCGCTCCATGGCAAATGTTCTTCGGAAGTTCCTGAGTTGAAAGCCGTTGGAAACAGTTGGTCAGCGTGTCATCTGCCAGTTGAAGTCCTCGCGGCGAGATTGAAGGATTCGTGATGAGTGACGACGTCGTCCTACAAGCATTTGATCTGAAGAAGCATTTTCCGACCGGCGCATCAAAACTGCTTCAGCGACCAACTCAGTTGGTGCAAGCCGTCGATGGAGTATCTCTTTCTCTTCGGCGCGGCACGACATTGGCTGTTGTCGGCGAATCGGGATGTGGAAAATCCACGCTTGCGCGCTTGTTGGCTCGACTTATTGAACCTACGTCGGGTTCAGTAGTTCTCAATGGGGTCGACATCACTGCAGCAACATCAAGAGAAATGTTGAAGATGCGACGCGAAATTCAAGTGGTCTTTCAAGATCCTTATGCGTGCCTCAATCCTCGCCACAGCATTGGGCAAAGTATTGGAACACCGATTCGGATTCAAAAGACTATGTCTCGTGCCGATGAACGCCATCGAGTATTTGAATTGATGGAACTTGTGGGACTGAGTGCAGAGCATTACAACCGATTCCCTCACGAGTTCTCCGGCGGTCAACGACAGCGAGCCGGAATTGCTCGAGCTCTCGCGTTGAAGCCAAAGGTGATTGTGGCCGACGAGCCCGTTTCGGCCCTCGACGTGTCGATTCAGGCTCAAATTTTGAACCTGCTCGAAAAGCTGCAAGCCGATCTTGAATTGTCGTACGTCTTTATCGCCCACGACCTCTCTGTCGTGCGCCACATCGCCGACGAGGTCGCTGTGATGTATCTCGGCAAGATTGTGGAGATCGGGACACCAGAGGACGTCTACGGGGCTCCAGCGCACCCGTATACCAAGGCCTTGATGTCTGCTGTCCCAGTGCCAAATCCTCAATCTGGAGCCAAGCGCAAGAGGATCATTCTGACCGGCGACGTACCAAGCCCGGTCAACCCTCCGTCTGGTTGTCGTTTCCGGACCCGTTGCCCCAAAGTTCAGGACATCTGCGCGGTAGACGAGCCAATGTTGATTGATCGCGGACAAGGTCACCCTGTGGCCTGCCATTTCCCCGACTGAAGCCACTAGGCTGTTCAACCGTGCGTGACATCGTGATGTACATAATGGTTTTCATCAATGTGGTTTCCATGTTTGGCATGGTTGCCACGATTTTGATGCACAGCGGTAAGGGCGGGGGACTGTCCGATATGTTCGGCGGTGGCAGCGGTGCTGGCCTCGGTTCGGCTGCTGCTGAAAAGAACCTCAACCGAATCACGTTCGTGATTGCGCTGGTTTGGATCATCTCGATTCTTTCTCTCGGATTTCTTCTCACCAAGTAAGAGATCAGACACACGCAGTTGGGCGACTTTAGGTCGACCGATAGAGTTTCAACACCACGTCGAAGTGGCGGAATAGGCAGACGCGCTAGCTTGAGGGGCTAGTGATCGTAAGATCGTGGGGGTTCAAGTCCCCCCTTCGACACCACATTTTTCTACTGGTGCAGGTTGTTTTGGATGGCCTCAAGTAGATGCGGGAATTCGTTCAGTGCTGGAAATTGAGGAAATTCTTTGATCACATTGTCGGGTGCGTGGAATAGAAATCCAGCATCGGCAGCTCCCAACATTGCTGTGTCGTTGTACGAGTCTCCGGCAGCGATGATGCGGTAGTTCAGGGCTTTAAAGGCTTCAACTGCATGTCGTTTTTGGTCAACCTGACGAAGTTCGAAGTCGATAATCCGGTCATTCTCAACGATCAATCGGTGACTGAACAGAGTCGGCATACCGAGTTGGCGCATAAATGGCCGGCCGAACTGTTCAAAAGTGTCCGAAAGAATGATGACTTGCGATATTTCTCGCAACGCATTTAAAAAGTCAAGAGCGCCAGGAAGCGGGCGCAAGGTAGCAATGACCTGTTCGATAGCACTCATGGTCAGCCCGTGTTCGTCGAGAATCGCTAAGCGCTGCCTCATGAGGAGGTCGTAATCGGGTTCATCACGGGTGGTCCGTCGCAATTCGGGGATTCCAGTGGTTTCAGCCACTGCTATCCAAATTTCTGGGATAAGAACGCCTTCAAGATCAAGCGTGACGATCGTTTGATGAGCTTGCTGCGCAACGGCCATGACTCATTCTCGCAGAAATGTCACGAATTTGGCGATTTCCCGTTATCTAGTTGTGTCCATTGTTGAAGAACAGTTCGTTCAACACCAAAAATCTGTAGTAGTTACTGATCGTGGATGGTTTTCAGTTCAATGCCTGACTCGTCGACAGAATCGGGACGTTGGATCCTGTCAACTCAGATCGCGGCGATTCTCAGCTGGTTCGAAACAAGCGATTCTGCTCAATGGTCAGAGGTTTGCTGTCGGCGACAGGGACTACCATCCGACATGGCTGGCGATGTGCACTCGGATTCTTGGGTCAAGGTGCGCTCAGCCCTTTCACGTCGAAGTGTCGCATTTCCCCTTTTGCACGATCAAGTATCGGCACACCGATATGCAGCCCGTTCGATGCAAAGAACGGCCATTGACATCGCTCGCACCGTCCGACGGATTGAGAGCAAATCTCTAGTGATCGACGATCAACAGGCCGATCACTCAGTTCTCGAACACATGAGGCAGGTCGATGACTCATTGACGATTGACCGTTGGCGTCGTGCGGTTGTGGCCCACGCGAGACATGATATGAATTGTTCAGGTTGTCCTAGTGATGTTGTGTTTGCAGCCGCCATAAAATTGCTCGCAATGTTGCAGATTGGTGATCAAGGCTCGATCTCTGATCTGATGTATGAGGTGCTACAAGAAGTTGACGATGACTTTCCAGCCGATAAGTCCGAAGCCGCTCGTCAACGGAAGAGTCGTTGCTCTCGCTGCGTTCTGAACCTTTTGCGTGATGCGGCAGAATCGGCTGGGGTGTTGTGATGATTGTTCAGATTTCTTCGCACCGTCTCACCGGCTCTATCGAAGTTACCTTCAGGTCACCTACAGGCGCTGAGAGTCGCCATGTCATTTTGAACGGTGTTCATTTATGGATTGGCAACGATGAGAAAATAGATTGCGCCGTGCTGTCACCCGACGACGAGGGATTTACTTCAGTAGGCACAAACCTCTTAGGAAGTCATTTAGAGCAGGTCATTCAACAGGTGCGTACAAACCTGATCGAAGCTGAAGAGACGTATTTCGATATCGAAATTGAAGACTCACAGTTAGAAGAACATTTAAGAATGACGAAACCGTCAAATATTTTGGCTCCCGTCGAATCTATTTCGTCCGCTGTTTCAACCTTTGAATTTGAATTTTCGCTGAAGTCTGGCGACGGCGTTCCGATCGAGGTTGTCATTGACGGCACTCCAGAAGGATTACGCACTGCCGTTGTTCATTTACCTGAGTCAAACATTTCATCTCGAATATCAGAGCCATCTCAGGTTCGCGTTGTTTGGAACCCCACGACAAGCGAACTTAAAGTTCGTTTAGCTGGTGTCGTCCCCGGTGAGGGTCGCATCTGGGTCCGAGTGGCGTTGGGTGAATCAGGCGATCTATTAGCGGTTGATCGAGCACGTGTTCAGCCCGATGGATCGGCGGTTTCGTCTTCAATCGTTCCCCACCGCGGAGAATTGGGAGAACTGTACGTCGATGTGACTGATTCGCCGACTGATGTTATTGGTTCATCGCGTTATCGGGTGAGGCGTCGTGCGGCTCGACTTGAGGCGTTTGCGGCTGACCTTCAAAGAAGCGGGAAGAGTTCTGAAGCAGCAACCGTCAGAGAAAAAGCAAACTCCTTGCGTCAATCACTTGGAGAAGATTCGGAAGAGACGGAGTTGAATGCGAAGACGAAGTCGGATTCAAAATGGTGGATCATGGCCTTTGTCGCAGTTGTAGTTGGTTTGCTCATCGGATGGTTCATTCGAGGCGATGGCTCAGATACAACTACGACTTCAATCAACCCAACAAGCACGTTCGTTCAAGAACCATCAACGCCTATGGCGTCTGTGTTGCCATCTGATCAATCATTAATTGCCTATCGGCCGGGCGCAACACGTTTCTTC
>CAIQJP010000094.1 GCA_903872155.1 uncultured Actinomycetes bacterium
CAATGCCACAACCGCATCACGTCCAACGTTTTCCCACGTCCAACGTTGTGCGGCTCGCCCTGCGGCGATTTTTAATCGCTCACGATGCTCATCATCGGTGAGTGCCCATTCAATTGCTCGCGCGATATCACCGACATCATTGGCGTTGAAGAGCGCTTCGTCGCAATCGATCACTTCGGGAAGTGATGAATTGTTTGAACAGATGGTGACGCAACCACAAGCCGCTGCTTCAGCAACTGGCAAACCAAAGCCTTCTTCAAGCGACGGCATGACCGACAACCGGGCCGATTGATACAACGCGACCATTTCGTCATCAGTCACGGTGTCAGTAAAAATCACGTCGCTTTCAGTCAGCCCTACCGAATTGGCAACATCGCGCCAACGAGATTGAACAACTGGCACAGCCGCGCAAGCAATGACTAATTGGTGCGATGTGCGAAGTTCACTGGCAATCGAGCCCCAAGCCCGAATTAAACCAGGCGTATTTTTACGATCATCTCCACCAGTAACAGCGACAACCAGTCCTCGCGATACATCAACGCCTTTGCCAACTAGGCGTTGCAAGCGCGTAGTCGTAACTGATCCCGCACAAAACTGCGGTTCAACAGCCGCACCCACCACGCGAATCCGAGATCGATCAAAACTCAACACCGACGCACTGGTATCAGCGGAGAAAGTTGAGTTTGCAACCATCGCGTCGAATGTGCGCACGAGCATGGCGCGCAATTGCGACTGCCGTAACGCGCTCGGATCGGTCAAATACTGTTCTGGATACCGATATGGAATGACGTCGTGCAGAACACCAACAACTCGCAATCCAGCTTCGGTAATCATGCGTGGTACAACATCGAGCGGTATTGGGTGCAACATCATTTGCGTGCACATGAACCAGGTGTCGGCCGATGCAGCCCGCACCGTGCTCGGTTCAAAGGGAGCGACCGTCAACTCTGGTATCGCATCAAGCCATAACTGCTCATCGTGAACCGATGAGTTCATCACTGTCACTGAAGCGCCAGATTCTTGCATTGCACGCACGAGGGCAATCGTGTAGCGCCCGACTCCTCGCCCACCGGCAGTTGGATGCGAAATCACTCGCCCATCAACGAGCACCTTCGGCCGGGCCGTCATTGGTCAGCCCTGGTTCGGGACAGACAATTGGTCAAGACGCTGTTGCAATTGGGCAATCTGCCGGTCAATGACTTGTGTGGCCCCGACTGCGGTGTCAGCGTCAAGGCGAAGACGCTCGGCATAGCCCATAAACAACGGAAGCGATCGCTCAGAACCAGAACGAATGTCATGGTTGAGCGACTGCAAAATATCGTTCATCACCTGAATCTGGTTGCGCATCTCGGCCACTTCGGCTCGTAGGGCCCGCATATCCCGGCCGGTCAAGCGTCCAACTAAGGCTCGAAGAATTCGCACACGGCAATCCTAACCCTGTGACACCTGCGAGATCAGGAGTTACCCCCACTGAGTGTCGCCACCTATTAGCGTGAAGTTCAATGTCCTCTGGCTCGCAGCAATCACCGTCTCAGCGAGTCCGCCAGGTTTTGCGGCCGATCGCTCGACGGGTGGGCTTGGCAGCTTCTGAAGGTGCTTGGTGGGAACTCGGCTTCAAGCCATGGGTCAACCCCAAGACAATCACAACTGCCGTCGCAGTGTGCAATATCTGCCATTGGTCTGGCGACGAGTTCATTGGGCCGTATCACACCGAAATGGCGACCTGTCCGCGATGCGGCAGCGTGGCTCGCGATCGCTTCTTGTTGTTCTGCTTCTTGTCGCGTCGCGGTTATGTCAAAAACCTACGAGTTCTCGAAACGAGTCCGCGAATGGGCGCGGGCTACCGCTCGATGATGCGGCGCTATTTCAAATACACCGCTAGCGACTACGACTTGTCAGCCCATGAGGGTGACATTCAGATCGACCTTCAAGCCATGGCCTTGCCTGATTCATCAATCGATATTTTGCTCACGCCTCACGTTCTTGAACATGTGCCCGACACCGCAAAGGCACTCAGCGAGATTTACCGGGTGCTTGCTCCGGGCGGACGTATGTACCTGCAAGTTCCGTTGTGTTACGGGTCTACCCAGGTTCCATCCACACCCGAATTTCATGCCGACAACACTCCAGTGTTTTTCAACTTCGGCTGGGACCTCACCGATCAATTGCGTGCGGCAGGATTCACAACGACAGTTCTAGTGACACAAGATTTCGCCGACATGCTCAACCATGTCACCGAATGCCCGACTTCAAATGGCGATGGCTTCAACGTTGAAGACCTCGTCGCCATGGGTCGACCATCGGACTCATCACCAGTAGCTGATAAATACATCGCAAAGGTCTTTGGTTTCTTGCCTGCATATCACTACGCCACATGGGAATGCATCAAGCCCAATTGACCCACAACTATCGATCAGATATCGATGGTCTGCGGGCACTCGCAGTGGTATCAGTCGTGATCTTCCACGCATTCTCATGGATGGTTCCTGGTGGCTATGCCGGCGTTGACGTTTTTTTCGTCATCTCTGGCTATCTCATCACCACAAATATTTTGAACGGGCTGAACGAATCAACCTTCACCATTCAAGGCTTCTACCAACGTCGAATTCGGCGAATCTTTCCTGCATTAGTCACCATGCTTGCATTCGTTTATGCATTGGGTTGGTTTGTCTTGCTGGCTTCCGAATACCGACAACTTGGCAAACATGTTGGCTCGGGTGCTTCGTTTATCTCCAACATCATTTTTTGGAAAGAGTCCGGCTATTTTGACACGTCTTCATCTGTGAAGCCACTCATCCACTTATGGTCACTCGGAATTGAAGAGCAGTTTTACATTGTGTGGCCATTGCTGTTGTGGGTCATCTTTAAAATCAGACTGCATGTAGTTGTCTCCACAATTGTTCTCGCCATCGTGTCATTCGGGTTTGGTTTGTACGCGCTCAACCATGATGTCGTTGGTGCGTATTACTCACCGTTCAATCGCTTTTGGGAACTACTTGTCGGTGCAATTTTGGCGAGCGTCATGTTGCGTCGAACGCCAACCGAAAAGGCCTCACAACTGCAACATGTGCTCGCGGTTCTTGGTCTCGCCCTCGTGCTCTTCACGATGTTTGGTCTTGATGAGTCCAGCAAGTTTCCGGGCTGGAATGCGCTCGCGCCAACAATTGGTGCGGCGCTCATGATTGGTGCCGGCGCCCACACGTTTACCGCACGGCGTGTTTTCTCATTGCGACCAGTTGTATGGGTCGGGCTGATTAGCTTCCCTCTCTATTTGTGGCACTGGCCGTTACTCACCTTCGCCCGCATCATTGCCAGCACTACCCCTTCTGCTGGCATTCGTTTCGGTGCGGTTGTCTTGGCAGTGCTGTTGTCGTGGGCCACGTATCGACTGATTGAAAAGCCACTGCGCTTTCATCCCCGCGTCAAGGCAGTAACTGCAGCACTCGTTGCATCAATGATCGTCATTGGCATTGTCGGCTATGTGACGTTTGAAAATGATGGAATCTCAAGTCGTGAGGTCGCTCAAATAAACCCCGATATCAATTCTGGCGAAGAAGGCGGCGCAAAAGGTTGGGTTCAAGACACGTGTGGAATCAGCGATGCCAAGGTTGCCGATCTTTTCGCTACTTGTCTAGAAGACAACCGTGAGACGCCACGCTTCACCCTCATCGGTGACAGCAAGGCCGAAGCCTTGATTGGTGGTTTCATTCGTACGTCAACTGAAAATGGGCGCTGGCTATTTATGGGAGGAAACTCCGACAGCGGAGTCCCAGTGCCTCTCATCTCTGATGCTCCCGAGTTTGAGCGATTTCAAAAACTTGCCAATATCGCGGTTGATTCAGTGGCGAATAACCCCGACATTGATGTCGTCGTGCTCGAAGGAGCCATTCGTGCGATGTTTGGCATCGGTGATGAAACAAGTTTTGTGCAATTGCCCGACAGTCCCTACTACGACATCGTGACTGAAGGTTTTCGCAACAGCATCACGATTTTGACTCAAGCCGGTAAAAAAGTCGTTCTGTACATTGACAATCCCCCGTTACCGAATCCCGAAGATTGCTTGCAGCGCAAGACCACAATCGGAGTATTAAACAGTCTCCTAGTGAAGCCCAACCCGCTGTGCGAGATGCCGATCCAAACTTTCATTGATCAGACCGCCAAGTACTACGCGATGTTTGAACAGTTAAAGCAAGAGTTTCCTGGTCAAGTTGAGATCTTTGATGCCACCGAGATTTTCTGCGGATCGGTAGATCGCATCTGTCGCCATGAGCGCTGGAATCATTTCATGTACAGCTACACCGATCATCCTTCGGATTACGCCGCCGGAATCATCGGACAGAAACTCAATCCATTCCTCGAGTCAATCGCCCCGTAAATATCAGGGCGATCTGGTCTGGCGAAGTGGCAGATTTCCTCAGTTAACTCCGACCAGATCGCGAGGCAAAGCGCATGCGGAGGCACATGGCAATCATCTGTAAACCAAGCTTCACGGCTTTGCTCTGCGAACCAGTCACCGAACTTTCGCCCACGCGCTCTTGATACTTCACCGGCACTTGCACCATTGACATTTTCTTTTGTGCAGCCAGCAACATCATTTCAAATCCAAATGACGATGCATTGCCAACAAATAATGGCGACATCTCATCAATGGCTGAACGCTTCAACACTCTGAATGTGCAACCCACATCAGACAAGTACACCGTGTTGTACAAAACTTCTGTCATCTTGGCGACAGCCCAGTTACCCCACCGCAAGAACCAGCCCATGTTGGCGCCCGACAAAATAAATGTCTGCACGGTGCGTGAACCAAACACCACATCAACGTCACTCGTGAACGGCAGCAACTTCAATAGATCAGCCGGATCAAA
>CAIQJP010000095.1 GCA_903872155.1 uncultured Actinomycetes bacterium
ACATCATGTTGCTCGGACAAGATCATCACTTGATCCATCACATGTATCCGCGAGTTCCGTTCTTTAGATATCGCCGCTTGTTCCGCGAGATTCGTCCATCGCTCGAAGCCAACAACGCCAGTATCCGCATCCCTGCCTACTGACCTAGGCGATCTGGTCGGAAATAACTGAGGTTTTCTGCCACTTCGGCAGACCAGATCGTCCCAATTAGAGTGAATTCATGTCTCAATTTGTAGATCGCCCATTGTCGGCACTCCTTGTGATTGATGTTCAGGTAGGTGTCGTGCATGATGCATGGCATCGCGATGAGGTCGTAGCAAATATCGCCCAAGTTGTTGAGCATGCTCGCGCGACACATATCCCAGTGATCTGGGTCCAACATTCAGATGATTGGATGGCCATCGGAAGCGATAACTGGGCGATCGTCCCCGAACTCAGCCCAATTGAGAACGAAACGACAATTCACAAGAACTATTGCAGTTCATTTGAAGTAACCAATTTAGAAGAAGTCTTGACCGACATCAATGTCGGTCATCTAGTGATCTGTGGGGCGCAGACCAACAACTGCGTTCGACACACCATTCATGCCGCACTCGAGCGCGGTTACGACATCACGCTTGTTGAAGATGCTCATACCACTTCAGATGGCGACTGGGATAATGGAACACTACGTGCAGCCGACATCATTGACGACCAGAATCGCTCGTGTGCTGGCTACCAACTGCCCGGGCGTTCTGCCTCGCTCATCACCACCGGCGATCTAGTCGGCATACACTGAGCACTATGGACAAAGAAATCGCACAATTACGTCGACTCAATGTGGCTGCAGGTGTTTTGCACAGCTTGTCATTTCTAGCGATTTTTTTTCTTTCAAATAATTTCTCGTTGCCAGTGCAAGCGACATACCTCACTGACGCACCTGGCCGTGGCAAGTTCACCGGATCCATCAATTTGTTCAATATCAACACTGGCTACATGGTTGCTGCGTTTATGGCATTGTCGGCCTTCTTTCATTTCTTTGTTGCATCTCCACGAGTGGTCAATCGATATGCCGATGGACTCAAGACACACATCAACAAATACCGCTGGATTGAATACTCGTTGTCGTCGTCAATCATGATCATCGTGATCATGCAGCTCAATGGCACTGCCGATTACATCGCGCTTCTCAGTATTTTCGCGGTCAACGTCTGCATGATTCTGTTTGGCTGGTTGCAAGAGCGCTACACGACTCCAGGTGACGGCGACATGCTTCCGTTCTGGTTTGGTTGCATTGCTGGGATCATTCCGTGGGTCGCTACCGCGATCAACGTATGGTCACCCAAAGGCCCAACCGAATCAACAACTCCGGGCTTCGTATACGGAATCATTATTTCTCTATTCGTTTTGTTCAACTGCTTTGCGATCGTGCAATGGAAGCAATACAAGGCTCGCGGCAAGTGGGCGAATTATCTGTACGGCGAGCGCACGTACATCGTCTTGAGTTTCGTTGCCAAGTCACTACTTGCGTGGCAAGTCTTTGCTGGCGCTCTAGCTAGTTAACTAATGACAACCGAATCTTGACCAGTTGCTTCACTAGTTTTTTCGTGAGGCGTCGATCTAAAGGAACTCGTAATGTGCCACGCGCAGTTTCGGTCCACGCTGGCAAGTCATCAATTTGATTCAATACAGAACCACTCATCGGAAAATACGACCAGTGATTTTTGAAGGCATCAAAACCAGCGATCCCCACACCGTTCACCACGAAACAAGGCATGTTGTATTTGATGGCTTCGTCGGCGTCAGGCAGTATCTCGCTCAACTGGGCCCTGATGTGAATGAGCGCGTCGCGATGCTCTCCTGAAAATTTCGCAATGTGTGCGTCGACTCGCGGATCAATTGTCATGGGCAACCTCATTTGGCGAATTCCAAATTTGACTCGCATCAACTGCGTTGGCCTTCAGTTGTTTATGTGCGAAACCCATTGTTTGCAAAAAGGTTTCAGCCTCAAGAAGGGATGATGCCAGAGCCTTTTCCTCTGAATCTGCATGAACCTCATATCGCATATTGAAAAACAAAATGCGCTCGTCATACGACAAAGTTCCCTCGGGTGTATAGGCCGACACGAAAAGATCGTGCTCGGCTTGAGCCTTCACCAGGTACCCGCGTGCCGCATCAGAAAGATTGATGAATTGTCCACGAACCGTGACTCGAAAAACTCGATTATCTGTCACCTGCACCTCCTACATCCCGACTTTACTGACATATCGCCTACCCACTCGGTAGGATTCGTTCGCTAAATGCTTTGACATTGGCGGATAAGGATCATCATGAAAATTTCTCTCTCACGCTCAGTTTTGCGCAGTGCCGCAATCGGCTTACTTCTTACTGGTGCCAGCATCGCGTCGGCTACTGCGGTTCACGCTGATGCCACCGACGGCATTGTGGTGACCTCCCCCACGGCAGCTGAAGCCAACTCATGGCGCGGTATTACTTTCGGCAACGGAACCTTTGTTGCAGTGGCTCAAGGCGGAACTAATCGAGTCATGACAAGTACTGATGGAACTACTTGGACTGC
>CAIQJP010000096.1 GCA_903872155.1 uncultured Actinomycetes bacterium
AATCTCTAGAGCAATCGCATGTTGATCTTCAACCGGCTGGTGCGTCACTGCACTCATGATGTAGGCCTGAGTTTCAGCCAGTTTCTCTGCGTGTCGAGGAGACTCGTGCCAAGGTTCGGCAACGTATGGAGGCACGTCTGGTCGATCGTCGAAATAGGCCGCGTCAATTGCTTCTGGGCTCGCACCTGGCATACGCACACCCATCAAACGGGCTTGCATCAAAGAATTGTAGAAATATCCGCCAAAGCAGCCAAAGGTTTCCGGTGGAGTTCCGTAGTCGTCTTCATCAAAAACGCCAAAGGTCACGAAACCATCTCGACAACCGAGAACGATTCCGGACTCCCAGCAAAACGTCCACCCCAATGGACTGACTGGGTCAGCAAGCACGTCGGCGGCGTTTCCACGTGTGTAAAAAGGAAATCTTTTCGTCGGCGTGCGATCGATAATCCACTTGTCTGACAACATCTGTCCCCCTCAGAACGTCAACATACGAGATGTCGAAACCAAGTGTAATAAGCAGACCCAAAGTCATCGGAGTTGGAGATTGCAAAGATCAGGACAAGACCCACCATTAGCCCGATAAATTCGGTTTTATCGGCCCGCAAAAGATCATCCTCTTTTACAAATTCACCCCACTTGCTGATCCTGAAGCGATCCGCCTGTGGCAGCGCACACTGTGCGAGGCCAACGACCTTCACGGTCGAATCTTGATCTCAAAGGACGGCATCAACGGAACCGTTGGCGGCTCACTCAATCAAGTCAAGCGCTACATCCGAGTCATGAAGGATTTCGCTCCCTTCAAAGATATTCAATACAAATGGTCCGAAGGTAATGGTGACGAATTTCCTCGACTACAGGTTCGAGTACGCGATGAAATCGTGACGTTTGGAGTCCCCGAAGAAATTGTGGTTGATGAAAATGGCATTGTCGGCGGCGGCGTCCACCTCTCTCCTGCCGAAGTCAATGATCTTGTAGCGACACGTGGTGATGAAGTGATTTTCTTTGATGGTCGCAATGAATACGAGGCCGCAATCGGCAAATTCAAGAATGCCGTTGTTCCGCCAATTGAAACAACCCCCGAATTTGTCAAGGTGCTTGAAAGCGGCGCATATGACCATCTCAAGGACAAGCCAATTGTTACTTACTGCACGGGCGGAATTCGCTGTGAAGTTCTTTCTCTCATGATGAAAAATCGCGGGTTTAAAGAGGTGTACCAAATTGACGGTGGAATCGTTCGCTACGCCGAAAAATACAAGGACTCTGGCCTGTGGGAGGGCTCACTGTACGTCTTTGACCGTCGCTTCAAATTGGATTACAGCAAAGAGACCAAGGTTTTGAGCACCTGTCATATGTGCGACTCGCCAACAAGCGAATACCACAATTGTTCAAATCTCACCTGCCGCCGACGAACCTTGATCTGCCCCGCTTGCAGTGCACAGGCCCAAGAAGTCTTTTGCCACGATTGTCTCCTATGACCTTCAGAGATTGAAGTAATGTTTCTGCAGTGAGCACACGGCGGATCAACCACACCCTAAAAATGAGCAAGCGTTTTCTGATTTGTGTGCCCTTGGTATTTACTTTGGCAGCCTGCAAGGGCAACTCCACGAAATACACAATTGCGCCAAAGGCCGATCTTCACGGAATCATTTTTGGCAAAAAGGTCTTCTCAAACAAAGATCTGACCAGTGCCAACTTGACTGACGCAAATATCAACTCAGTTGATTTCTCTGGTGCATTACTCACTAGCGCCGATCTGACGCGAGTGACCGCGAATAAAGACACGATTCTGAAGCGTGCAAACTTTGATTCTGCAACGTTAACGACCGCCAGCATGCTCGGTTCCGATTTCACTGGTGCTTCACTGAGTGGGGCTAATTTGACCGGAGCGAAATTGGCTGGATCAAATTTCACTCAGGCAAATCTGCGCGGTGCTGTCCTTTCAGGAGCAAGTCTTGATGATGTCATCATGACCGGTGCCGTCTTAACTTCAGCCAACCTCGAAGGTGCCAATAGCAAGCAGAACCTCAATCTCAGCGACACCAATCTGGTCGACGCGATTTTGAAGAGTGCATCACTTCTCGGAACTAATTTCACGAATGCCTCGATGGTCCGAGCCGACCTCAGCATTTCCTTTTTGGGTACCTCAGATTTCACAGGCGCCAATTTAAGTGATGCTGTATTGGCTGGTGCATCTGCGAACCCAACCATGAAGATGGTTCAAGCGAATCTTGTGAACGCGAAAATGATGATGGTGTCTTTCTTTGGTGCCGACCTGACGAACGCTTCTTTAGTCGGCGCAGATCTCACTGGAGCAGCTCTCGGATCAGCAACGATGAACGGTGCAAATTTGACTCAGACAAACCTGACGAACGCCGATTTGCGCGGAGCGAACTTAACCGGAGCTGATTTGCGCAACGCAAATCTGACTGGTGCCGATTTACGCGGTGCGAACCTCACTGCAGCGATTATGACGGGCGCGAACTTTTCTGGTTGTGATATCACTGGTGCGGTCTTAACTCAAGCAATCATGCCTGACGGCACGATGTACCAATAATCCAGCTAAGAAACCCTTAAAGAGAGGCGACGCTGGGAATCGAACCCAGGTGGAGGGCTTTGCAGGCCCTTGCCTAAACCACTCGGCCACGTCGCCAACCGATCTAGCGGACTAAATCGGAATGGCAAGCCTACCTGCGATACTCAGTTCTCGCCGTGTCCAAATCTCTCCATCCCAACTTCAAGACGATGGACTGCCCGTGAGAGACTCATCAGCATGTCGATTCGCCGTACTTTGAAGATCACCAGCCTTGTCGCCGCTATTTCGCTCTCAGCGTGCGGAGGCGACGATTCTTCGACCTCAGTCGCAGATACGTCTATGCCCACAACCGAGACTCCAAGCACGGAAACTCCAGCGACCGAGGCTTCCACCACAACCATTGATCCCGCTACTGAAGCAATGATGTACACCGAAGCCGGCCCCTACCCCGTCGGAGTCACCACCTTAGAACTTGCCGCCGGCAACAAGGTCGAAGTCTGGTACCCGGCCATCGAAGGAACCACCGGCGCCGAGTTCTATGACACCCGTGACTTTGTTCCTCCGGCGATCAAAGCATTACTGACCGCCGATGTGCCAGCTCGCTATGACTACACAGCTGGTCGCGATGCTGC
>CAIQJP010000097.1 GCA_903872155.1 uncultured Actinomycetes bacterium
GATGCTCCCCCGACGTTGCTTCCGAACCCTGCGCCGTATGGACCAGTTTGCAACATGAAGTCCAACATTCGCGCCGGGCCGCGACGACCTTCAGCATTCAAAACATCAATGATCTCTTCAGCATGTCGACCATGGATGGGCGATGAAGGATCGCCAATGCTATTTCGCACTAAACCTTCAATCGCAAGATCGTCAGCAAGATGTGGATCGGCATCGGGCCCAAGACCTTGCGCAATCATTCCGAGCTTGGCAAGAATCTCCCACTCATCGGGTTGACCTTCATCGAGCGGCAACACCGGAGTGCTGTAGTTAGCAACATTACGAATGGCGAATTGCAACAACAGCACGTCGTAATGATCGCGTTGCAATTGCGACGGCACTGGCAAAATCACATCGGCGTGACGCGTCGTTTCGTTGAGATACAAATCAACACTGATCATCAACTCGAGTTTTTCAAAAGCATCAGAGAGTTGACGCGAGTGAGGCGTCGACAAAATCGGATTGCCGGCAACAGTAACAAGCGCCTTAATTCCGACTTCACCAGCATCAGTAATTTCTTCAGCCATCGCCGCAGCTGGGTACTCGCCCATCACTTCTGGATAACCCTTCACTTTGGTTTTTCCACCACCACGACCAATTCGAAATCCGCCACCTTTTCCAGATGTCCCGCGAGTCGTCGGTCCACCTAAAGCGGGCTTCGTGAACATCACTCCACCGACTGAATCAAGATTTCCCGTCAATGTGTTCACAACATCAATCAGCCAAGAAGCAGTGGTGCCGAACTCAGTTGTTGTGGTACCGATACGCCCATACAACGCCGCAGTTTTTGCCGCGCTCAATTCACGAGCGACTTGGCGGATAACAGAAGGCTCGAGTCCGGTTGCTTGCGCAACTCGTTCAGGTGTGAATTCAGTTGATGCTTCACGTACGTCTTCAAGACCATTCAGAAGTGGAGCAATGTGATCTTGGATCTTGACCAAGTTCTCAGCGAACAACACATTCACGATCGCCATCAAGAACAAAGCGTCGGTGGCGGGACGAATAGCAATCCATTGATCGGCTTCTTCGGCCGTTCGCGTGCGACGCGGGTCGACGACAACTACCTTGCCACCGCGGGCACGAATCGCTTCGATACGTCCGGGAAAATCAGGAGCCGTACACACGCTTCCGTTTGATGCATACGGATTTGCCCCCAAAATCATCAGATAATCGGTGCGATCAAGGTCGGGTACTGCAACCGAAACACCGGTTCCAAACATGTATCCCGCCGCAACTTGTTTCGGCAATTGATCAACGGTTGATGCGCTGAACCGATTATGCGTACCAAGACCTTGCAATAAAGTTCGGTTGTACAACATCGCCGACAAACTGTGGGCCCCTGGATTGCCGAGATACACACCAACGGCATCGCGACCGTGGCGTTCAATCACGTCTTGCAGGCGACCAGCGATCTCAGCCCAAGCTTCATCCCATTCGACTTCAACGTGAACGCCATTGCGTTTAATGTGCGGCTTGCGTAAACGATCGGGGTCTTCGTGAAGTTGTTTGAGGGTTGAACCCTTTGGACAGATAAATCCGTGTGAGAACACATCGTCCATGTCGCCGCGAATTCGTCCGATTGTTGATCCCTTGACAGTGATTTCTAAACCACAGCCAGCCTCACACAACGGGCAGGTTCGATAGGCAATGCGTTCGTCACTCATTCCTTCACCCTAGAACGCTGCGCACAGCGAAAACTTCAATGAGCGTCAGGACACCGGGGATTTATCAAGTAAGGCTGCTTCACGCTGGAAGTCTTCTGCCGCATCAAAATTCTTGTACACACTCGCGAAGCGCATGTACGCAACTTCGTCAAGCGCACGCAAACGCTCGAGGACTGCCAATCCGACTTTGGTGCTTGGCACATCGCCACCACCGGTCGTACGCAATTCTTCTTCAACCGAATCGGCCAGCGAGTTAATGGCATCATCATCAACGGGTCGACCCTTGGCTGCCGCCTTCACTCCTGAAATCAACTTGCCGCGATCAAATGGCTCGCGTCCCCCATGGGTCTTGGTGACCATGAGCGGCACTTCGTCCATACGTTCAAACGTCGTAAAGCGGTGCAAGCATTGCGGGCATTCACGACGACGGCGAATTGCTGCGCCTTCTTCAGCCGTACGTGAATCGACCACTTTGGTGTCTTCGTGTCGACAGATGACGCAACGCATAGCACCATCGTAGTAGATAACCGAACAATCAGGCGGGAACAATGAGGCGTTGACCCACATCGATGGACGCGCCGCCGTTCAATTCGATCAATGAATGCACGTAATTACGAATGTTTCCACTGGTCAACGACGAAGCGATTGACCACAACGTGTCACCTGGTTGCACGACATAAAAGCCTTCGCCTTGTACGAAAGCCAAAGACACATCGACACCATTTACCGTGGTACTGATGGGCTGAGCATTCGCAGATAAGGGCGTCACCGCGGGGACGGAGGCAGTCACATCCCCACGGCTCGCCAAAGTGCGGAAGCCGAGGCAGGCGGCTACCACAACAGCACATACGGCCAAACCCACCACCAGCCGACGACGCAAGTACACGTCGTGGGACAGGTGGCGAGTAGGGGCCATAGAAGAACCAGAAATAGAAGAACCAGAAATAGAATAAGAATGTGACGAACGGGCGCCGGATCGGTTGGGCTGAATCTCGACGATGTATCGGGGGTTAAGTGCGAGGGCCATGTTGAATCTTTCTGGGCTGGGGTGCGAGCTCTGTTGAATCGCTGTTGTTGACAGTGTGCGTGAGGGGTATGGCACAGTGGCCAAACTCCTCACGAACGCTTGTTCGTAGGCTATGCGAACGCGTGTTCGGTGTCAACCACTGATTATAAAAAACTCTCCTACCAGCACAAATGAGATTTTTACGAACAGGTGTTTGACTCAAGCCCCGAACACCCGTACGATGCAGGCATGAGCGAACACATTCTCACCGACCGTCAACGTGGCATTCTTGAGTGCATTGAAGCCAGTATGGAAGATCGAGGCTTCCCGCCATCAGTGCGCGAAATCGGCGACACCGTCGGCCTCACCTCCCCATCAACAGTGCACAACCACCTCAATACGTTGCAACGCTTGGGCTTTCTTGAACGAGATCCCAATTTGCCCCGAGCCATCAAAGTCAACTGGGACCGCAACAGCGGCGCAATCATCGCCCGTAGTCGCGTGCACCACGTTCCACTCATCGGCGATGTTGCCGCCGGAACCGATGTTTTGGCCCAAGAAAATGTTGAAGAGCTTCTGCCCCTCCCCGCCGACTTCACGGGCGAAGGCGATCTCTTCATGTTGCGCGTCCGTGGCGATTCGATGATCGAAGCCGGCATTCTTGATGGTGACTATGTCGTCGCTCGTCAGCAACTCACTGCCAATAATGGTGACATCGTGATTGCCGGAATTCCTGGCGATGAGGCAACAGTCAAGACCTACACCCGCAAGGGCCGTGAAATTATCTTGCTACCAGCCAACCCACGCCTGTCGCCCATGCAT
Organism: uncultured Actinomycetes bacterium; assembly: GCA_903872155.1. Lineage (GTDB taxonomy): Bacteria > Actinomycetota > Acidimicrobiia > Acidimicrobiales > Ilumatobacteraceae > Casp-actino8. The sequence goes on from CAIQJP010000097.1 coordinate 3,532, forward strand.
TTTGCATCTGATGATGTGCGAATCTTCGGCAAGGTCGTCACGGTTCTCCGTCGACTCTGAAAATTCTGTTACTGACCGGCTCGATCTTCGGGTCGGGGCGGATCCCACGGATCAGTTGATCCAACTAGGGCACTCACGGTGACGTCACTTGTTGGTTGATAGGTGACGTACACCTCGGGACGAGCGGTCATCGCAATTTTGCGACGAGCGCGACGACTGACTCGAGTCGCAATGATTGCCAAAATCAATAATGCGAGGGCAACGAGAATGAGCGATGCTCCGCTGATCAAGATTGCCCCATCCAACATTGATGCATTTCGGCCGACCGCAATGACCGCATTGGATTCATTTGATTGCATCACCAAGGTGAATGTTCCCGGTTCGGAAATCACGAAAGTTGACACTGACTGACCGACAAAATCGGGAGCGTCATATTCAATTGAATCATCAGATCGCAAGTCGACATCTCTGCCATCGCTTGTTTGCAACGACACCGTTACCTCAGGGGCCGTATCAAAAGCGTAATCACGAGCATCGTTATTGCACGGACCAAGATCGGAAATCGTTCCCTTGGTCTCAACGTATATGTAATAGCGACCAGTTGCCGAAATATCAATCGTCGATACACAACCGCTTGGAGTTCGTACTAAATCATGAATGAGTTGTTGATCGCGTTGAACACCAATCAACGCCAGAGTCATACCAACGGCAAAAACGACAACGGCCGAAATCCACCACCATTTAACTGAGCGGACTTTTGGCATGTCATCAGACATCATGAAACTCCAAGTCGCTGAGCAACACGCTCGATTGTCTCGTCACTTTGCACAACGGCCACGCGGATAAACCCTTGGCCTTGTTCACCATACAAATCGCCAGGGCTGACTAACGCGCCGGCTTCGCGAGCTAAACGCTCCGTAAAACCCCAAGCATCGTCAACTTTAAACCACAGATAAAAACCACCTTCGGGCAACGAAATATTGATGCCCGACCATTTCGTCAAGATGTCGGCCATGCGCTCGAGTCGGTGACGATAGCGCTTACGTTGCAC
>CAIQJP010000098.1 GCA_903872155.1 uncultured Actinomycetes bacterium
TCCAGCTGGCGTTGCTCATCCAAGTGTGAGCAACGCCAGCCGTTATCGAACTTCGGTACAACCAGATGTCGAGGATTAATTCAGCCCGCTGCGTTCAATGAGCTTCGCGGCACGAACGATAATGAATTAATACCTGCATTTGTACCACTCAGGTGCGCCCACATGGCGTTTAATACAGCCGACGTTGGACCAATCGGATTTGCCTTGTAATACGTGACTTCGCTTTCGGTGCGACCTGAGTTGGTATTCCAATAATCCCCTCCAACTTTAAACTCAGAGGGTAGTAAATCCTTGTCGCAGGAACCATACAGAACTGAATGAAAGTTATTGACATCGGCAGTAACCGAATCGGTATAGAGGGTTTCGTAGTAAGTACCAACGTTATTATTGAACATTGGAGAAATGTCTTGAGACCAGTCCAACTTCCATGGAGTACCAGAACAGTTCGATGATTCAAAATACAAGCCTTCAGCACTAATCCAAGTTGAACCAACAGCCACCCAATGACCGTTATCCCAAACAACCCCGGATGATTCGCCAGTCAACTGAATATCGCCGAAGTCTTCGCCACCTGATCCGATGATCGCAATCGCATCGCTCTTCAGATCAAGGGCACTAGCCGAGTAATAACCAGTCACGTCCACCAAAATGTCGGCAGTCGCGCCAGCAACTCCCATCGAGTCGAACCACACTTCGAAAGTTCCGGCATCGGCACCCGAAGTCGGCAAGTTGACAGTGATTGAGTTCGCGACAGTTTTACGAGCCTCAAAGTTGATATTTGATGTCTGCGGCGCACCGGTTGCATCGGCTGGCCGAACGGACACGAATCCATCTGCAGTTGAGTTAAGAACCGTGACGTTCAAGACGACGCCAGTTGAACCTGCGGGCATCACTGACTGCGCGCCAGCAGCTGTTGGAATCGAACCAGTCACTTTGACATCGTGTGGCACTCCCGTGACGAATGGACCAGCCCACAAAACAACCGAATCGCGCGTGTCAAGAACGCGAACCGGTGACACCGCAACAAAGGTTGAACTACTTGCGGGCGCAGTTCCGGCTTGAGCAAACAGGGTCACTCCACCGCCAAGAGATACCGCGATCGCTGCACCGATCGCCGCCCATCTGATGCGCAATGCATGCGTTGAAACCGACAGGGACTTTTTGAGGTAATTTTCCGCCATGCGCAAACTATAAAGATTTAAAGAACGCTATTCAGGGATACTAATAACGATATGAACTGGCGTGTCAACAACGGGTGGGCGCTGAGGGACTCGAACCCCCGACCTCCTCGGTGTAAGCGAGGAGCTCTAACCAACTGAGCTAAGCGCCCGTGTAAGAGTTGAAATCATACCGCCCACCTGAGCGATCAAAACTAATAAATAGCGAGTATCCACGATGTACGCGACTCGCGCTACTACGGTTTTTCTCGTGGCAACCCGCCCTGGTGACGCTGAAAGCGAACTCCTTCGACAATATTTAGATGACATCGGGACCTACCCGTTGCTCAACGCTGATGATGAACGTCGTCTCGCTGCCCTCATTTTGGCCTCGCGATTTGCCCAGGAACGCCTAGATTTTGACCCCGCGCCCAAGGGTCGTGAGCGCACCGAACTGATGCGAACCCTGCACGCCGGCGACGATGCCCGTGCCCAATTCATCCAGTGCAACCTGCGTTTAGTGGTCAGCGTGGCCCGCCGATACGAAGGCGCTGGCCTCGGACTTTTAGATCTCATTCAAGAGGGCAACCTTGGGCTCATGCGAGCCGTCGAAGGCTTTGACCACGAAAAAGGTTTCAAGTTCTCAACCTACGCAACATGGTGGATTCGCCAGTCAATCGGTCGGGCCTTGGCCGATTCATCACGAACCATTCGGGTTCCTTCACATGTGCGCGAGGTCTATTCGCTCATTGATCAGAGCACCGAAAAACTCGCTGCCGAACTTGATCGTCAACCAACAGTTGAAGAGATCGCTGAATTGTCGGGTGTGAGCGCCGAGCGCGTTGCGCTTGTTCATCAGCACCGCCGCCCCTTGGTCTCGTTATCCACTCCGCTTGATAACGATGGCGATTCAGAGCTAGGTGATCTCATCGCTGACGAAGGAGCGATCTCGCCATTTGAGTCAGCCGCTGCCGCTCTTGAGAAGCGGGCGTTGATTGAACAACTTCGTCGCCTTGAAGAACGTGAAGAAGAAGTGTTGCGTGCTCGCTTTGGTATTGACGATCATCCGATGACACTTTCCGAAATCGGCGAGAAGCTCGGAATCACGCGTGAGCGAGTTCGCCAGATTGAATCTCGTGCTCTTGGCAAGTTGCGTCACCCAAGCGTTTCGCGAGTGTGGCATGAAGGCCAACGCTCAGCCGACGCAGTCTGATCACTTGCTACAACAGTTTTACAACGGCAACTTGTGGCGCGTCGCCAAAGCCTGATCAAAGATTCCATTTGGTGCTGCAACAGGTGTTCGTCGAGCCGCGTGATCAAGAACAATCAGTTCGCGACCCTGAGCATCTTCGACGGACACACCAACTTCATGACAGATCAAATACGCAGCCGCGTAATCCCATACGCCGTGAGCACTTGGACTCATATCGATAAATGCATCCACTGTTGAATCAGCGACATAACAAATGTCGATGGCCGAAGCACCAAACGATCTGAACTGCGCCCATCCTGCTTCTTCGGGCGGACGACCCGACACCGCAACGAGTGCAGTATTCCATTCAGTCATGTTTCTGCGTGAGAGAGATTCACCATTTCGCCAAGCGCCTTGACCGCGTATTGCCCACCAACGCGTTCCGACAGCCTGGTCAACGACCAACGCCACACATGGACCAGCCGCGTCGACAGCACACAACGACGTCGCGTAATGCGGCACTCCCCGACTCGCATTCGTCGAACCATCGAGCGGATCAATAATCACGACGATGTTCCGGTCGAGATTCTCTGAGCCACTTTCCTCCGAAAGTATTCCCACGCCGGCAGCACGCAACATCTCTAAGGCAACTTGATCAACCACTACGTCGGCGGCGTATTGGGTGTCACGCAGACCAGATGGACCCCAATCTGCGATGCCTTTTAAGGCGGTCCCGATTGCATCTGCCACAGCATTCAGCAACTGGAGTGTTTGGCTAGCGTCCATCTCAACGAGGGTAGTGCGCTCATTGCCCATTATCCTGAACCCTGTTTCAAAGGACGGGTTATGGCTTTCATCGATGTTGCAGGATTTGTCTCCGACATGAAGAGTCACGCCATTGACCATGGTTTCCATGTTCACGATGAGCGGCACTTCGTCGAGACCTATTCGCTCCGCCAGTTATGGGAAGTTGACCTTCATCCCGAAGAAGCCTGCGACGGGCCGATTGATTTACATCTCTCACTTGAGGTCGACCCGCGAGCACTTTTGGGTTTCGAAGATGAGATGAGCAAACTCGAAGACCCATCGGACGAGCCGCCTCAAGGTTTTGAGTTTCCGTTGCTTTTCACGTGGACTCTTCCCCCGCTCACAAGCCGACCCGACCTGCTGGTGCTCGCCACCGATCTTGCGGGGGTAGGCGGAACCGATTTACCACTTGAGGTTTCTGCGATTGACTCAACGGCGTCGGTCATTGATGCCCCCGAACATCGATTGTCAATCGTGGCGCGACTGAGCGTTTCGCTGGCCGATGTATACGCCAATGATGATTCAGTTTTTTGTGGAGTCCTCGAAAAATGTAGCGAGGTCAGTTTGTTCTTGCTCGAAATCGCTCCGTCATGGATGCCCGAGTCATGAAGTTTTGGGTAATTACGCGTCTCGCACAGTCGGGCATGAAATACTGACACCATGAATGTTGCCGAACTCATCGACATCTTGCGCGACCTCGACCCCGAAACCATCGTTGAGATGGCCATCGTTGCCCCAGTCACTGATCACTCCGAAGACATCACTGTTGATCAGTATGAAGTGGAAGGCGTGCTGCCTCGCGACCCCGCCGATCACGATGGCGAATCTGTTGTTTGGTTAATCGGTGGTGAAGCACACGATGTTGACGAATTCGTTGATGCCATCGAAGGCGCTGGTGACAACGTGCAAACAGGCGAATACGCCGACGTGATTGAGATCGAGCGTGGCGCCGAGGCCCGCAAAGCCATATTCGGAGTCTGAGCCCTCTCAGTAATCAAGCCGAGGCAATGACCACACTGCGCCATACCCATCGGCGAGAATGAATCATGGCATTTGGTCAACCTGCTGGTCCCCCAGCATCACATTCGCAAATGAAGCAATTGCTCGAGCTTCTCAATGCGGCCGGGCACACCGATTTTCGTGATGCGCGTGGGCCAATGCAATTCAATCAACGTCAAGCCGGCGGAAAATTTACGCGTCAAGAAGCCGAAGACTTCATTGCGCAACTTGAGGCTGAGGCCGAACTCAATATTGAAACGCCACCCGAAGTTGTCGTCGCACGATCAATCAAACCGACTCCGAGAGTCACCAGTTCTGAAAAAACTGTGCGCGATTTACCTGATTCTGTTTTAGCCGCTGAACTTCAACGGCGCGGCTGGATCGTTGTCGAGCCGTAAACGCTAATCACAACTAGTCAGCGAACAACGGCGAGGACATCAAACAGTCGGCCGTTGACAAATTGCTCGCAGTCGGAATGTCGTACACCACCGCAATACGCAAGAGGGCACGAACATCTGGGTCATGAGGCTGGGGCTCAAGCGGGTCCCAAAAGAAGATCAACATGTCAACTTGTTGTTCACAGATCATTGCTCCCAGTTGCTGATCGCCGCCAAGCGGACCGCTCTTTAAACACTTCACGTCCAGGCCTACGAATTCGGTCAACATTCTTCCGGTCGTGCCAGTTGCGACTAACGAGTGCCGACCTAGGACCTCTTTGTTGTTCTTCGCCCACTCAATGAGCAGGTCTTTCTTATGGTCGTGAGCAACTAGAGCAATAGTGTGCCTATCCATAGCCCTACTCTCTCACATAAAAGCCCAGCAAAAACGTGAAGTCAATCAAAGGGAAATTGACGCAATTGCCCATTGACATAGGTCATGAATGAACTTAGGTTGAGGCTTTCATAAGGATAAATGACCAATGGGGGAAAATATGTATCAGGTACAAAGGTCAGGCTGCTTCAAAGGAAGTATGGCCTCAAACATTGCCTTGGCTATCGAAGCCAGCAAATTACATGAAGAAATCACCGGTGCTCCGCTTGCAGCGTGGATTGCCGCAGCAGGATTGCCAGCAGGAACATTCGGTTGGACATCTTGGGTTGAAACCCTTGACCAATTAGCGACCCGTAATGGTCTAATGATCGCCAGCGCTAAGTGGGGCAAACTCGAAGACAAAGCCGCAAACGTTGCGACCGAATGGGGCGTTGATCAAATCTCACAAATCATTGTTGCGCCAGATGGTCAAGGCAAAGGCGTACCACTCGGCTCACGCGTTATGCAATCAATCGTTCGAGCTAATCAAAGCGCCGATCCGATGGAAATGTTGCAGTGGGCTACCAAGATGGCCGAAGTAACAGGTCGGGTTTCAGGCGGATCAGCTGGATTATCACAGTGTGGATTCGGACCTGACTGGGGCGCTTACGTCTTCAGCCAGTTGTATCCAGATGCAGCAGCGTTAGACGCAGGTGTGGCAAAGAGCTTGGCAAGTGCGGAATACCTCGGTGTCTTCATGGAGGGCCGCAAGTACGTTGATATCTCATCAATGCGACGAGCCATGATGGTCAAGATCGCGTAGTCGCGAATGATCATGTCGGCTCAGCCGGCGAAAGAAATAGAGATGTGGCCCCGATTGTTCAACAGAACGATCGGGGCCACTTCATTTCTTCAGCTTTATTTAAGGCGCATTATCTAGAGCCATGTTGGTGGGGCGGGCAGGACTTGAACCCGCGACCAAGGGATTATGAGTCCCCTGCTCTAACCAACTGAGCTACCGCCCCAAAAGGCACAGGGCCCGCCAATGGCGGACCCTGCTTTATGTGCTCCGAGAGCAGGGCTCGAACCTGCGACCCGCTGATTAACAGTCAGCTGCTCTGCCAGCTGAGCTATCTCGGAAGGCGAATCCGAGGATATCAGCCGAGGGGTCAATGCCCAATGGTCAGATACCGATCAGACCGGTCTCAATCGAGATTGATCGGCTCTTCGTCTGCTGCGGTGAATTCAACTTCTGGGGCATCACCCAGACCAGCAGCGATACGCACCTTTTCGGCGACCTCAACCATGATCTCGGTGTTCTCCATGAGGAAGTTCTTGGCGTTCTCACGACCCTGGCCCATTTGCTCGCCGTCGTAGGTAAACCAAGCACCGGACTTCTTGATGATGTTCAGATCGACCGCCATGTCGAGCACTGAACCTTCGCGGCTGATGCCCTTGCCGTACATGATGTCGAATTCGGCCTGACGGAACGGCGGCGACACCTTGTTCTTCACAACCTTGACGCGGGTGCGGTTACCGACAACTTCGGCACCGTCTTTGATCGACTCAATACGACGAATGTCGAGACGAACCGATGAGTAGAACTTGAGTGCACGTCCACCAGGAGTGGTTTCGGGTGAACCGAACATCACACCAATCTTTTCACGCAACTGGTTAATGAAAATTGCGATGGTGTTCGACTTGTTGAGGTTGGCGGTCAACTTACGCAAGGCCTGGCTCATCAAACGGGCTTGCAGACCCATGTGGCTGTCGCCCATATCGCCTTCAATTTCGGCCTTGGGTGTCAATGCGGCCACCGAGTCAATGACGACGACATCAAGAGCACCTGAACGGATGAGCATGTCGACAATTTCAAGAGCTTGTTCGCCGGTGTCAGGCTGCGAGATCAAGAGTGCATCGATGTCGACACCGATGGCTCGGGCATAAATGGGGTCCATCGCGTGTTCGGCGTCGATGTATGCACAGATGCCACCGTTGCGCTGAGCCTCGGCCACGACGTGCATGGCGAGCGTTGACTTACCTGAGGATTCTGGACCGTAGATCTCGACAACACGACCACGGGGCAGGCCGCCAATTCCGAGAGCGACGTCAAGGGCCAACGCACCCGTCGGGATGGCTTCAATGGCCATATCGGTCTTGTCGCCCATCCGCATGATGGAGCCTTTGCCGTATTGCTTGTCGATTTGGGCTAGAGCCATTTCAAGGGCTTTTTCACGATCGTTGCTCATTGCATTGCCTTTCGCTGTTGTGGTGTTGGTTGCTGTGGATGTTGGTTTGTTTGCCATAACTTGGACCGTACGAAGTGGGTGTTGCACAGTAGTTGTGCGGGCACCCGTGTACGGCGAATAACAAGAGCGTAACTACGAACGAGTGTTCGGTCAAGCATTTCCGATACGAACAGGTGTTTGACCTGCTCAGCAGGGGTGTAAAACCGCCCGATTAGGACTGATCTGCCAGCCAGGCCTGAGCCTCAGCCACTTCATCGATGCCCATCGGCCGCAAAATCAGGTCGATGGCCATCCACAAAGTGTGGGTCATCGGCCATGTCAATACCGGGAAGACGAGAGCGGCCGAAGCGAGCACGATATACAACGTGAGCACCGGAACATCGGGTGCGGTGATGGCAATCGCGATGCCTATTGCAATCATGATGAGGACGATGTTGACCACTGAAGCAATCGTCATTGACCCGAGTTCGTGACCGTCGGTATCGCGAGTGCGTTTCACACCGCAACCGACACATCGCTCGCCTTGTTTAAACCAACTAACGAACCACGCTTGGTGGTTTCCGCAGTTGGGGCAACGACGTAGTAGTGAACGAACAATCATTTTGCCGTTTGATGGCGGCGTATGTTGTTGAAAACTCATTGAGTGAGTTCGCGAACAAATTCGCCGAAAACATTGGCGTATCGCAAAGCTTCTTCATTGGTATGCATGATTGAAATCAACCACTGCTCATCTAAGCCCGGAGGCAACAAAATGCCACGGTTGATTCCGTGAATCCATTGCGCAAATGCAATATCGAGATCGGTCTTCTTGTAATCGCGATAGTTGCGAATGGGCTCTGGGGTCCACGTGACACAACCCTTCGCGCCAAACTGCACAGTGTGCGCTGGCAATCCGGCGTCTTCGATGATGTCGTTACACGCATCAACCAAAATCTTGTTTCGTCCTATAGCTGCGGCGGTTGCTTGCGGAGTACAAACCTCTGACAACACTGCTTTTGCCGCCGCCATACACAACGGGTTTCCGTTGTAGGTACCAAGGTGAATCACGCGGCCCATGGTGATCTGATCCATGTATTCGCGCTTGCCCCCAAAAGCGCCAAGCGGCAAACCTCCGCCGATTGATTTGGCGAGAGCAACAAGGTCTGGTGTGACGCCAAGTGCACCTGTCGCGCCTCCCCAACCGGCGGTGATACCGGTTTTCACTTCATCAAAAATCAACAAGGTTCCGTAGCGTGAGGTGATCTCGCGTACATCTTGCAAATAACCCTCATCAGGCAAACA
>CAIQJP010000099.1 GCA_903872155.1 uncultured Actinomycetes bacterium
CGAAGTCTGGTACCCGGCCATCGAAGGAACCACCGGCGCCGAGTTCTATGACACCCGTGACTTTGTTCCTCCGGCGATCAAAGCATTACTGACCGCCGATGTGCCAGCTCGCTATGACTACACAGCTGGTCGCGATGCTGCTGTTGCTGATGGCATGTTCCCGGTTGTTTTATTTAGCCATGGCTACAGCGGCATCCGTCTGCAAAGCACATTCCTGACGGCCCATCTTGCAAGCTGGGGAATGGTCGTTGCCGCTCCCGACCATTGGTCACGCGACCTCTTTCACGTACTGAGCGCTCCGGTTGGAGACCGCGATTCGGCAACCGGCGAACTTCTGGGTGCCTTAGATTTGGTGACATCTGGCAACGATGATCCTGCGTCGTTGCTTCAAGGTCACGTTGATGTTTCCCGTGTTATTGCGCTTGGTCACTCGGCTGGTGGCGGCACCATTGTGAGTGCCGCCAAAGACGATCGCGTTGACGGTTACATCTCGATGGCATCAGGTGTCATCGGTATGGGTGGAGCAAACGCGACCACCACTGCTCCGCCCACATTCGTCAACAAACCATCGTTCTTTATTGCTGGTTCAGTCGATGCCGTCGTCCCCGTCGACACGGTCACTCGTCCATCATTCGACGCAGTACCCGGTCCGAGTCGTCTGTGGGTCATTGACGGAGTCGGACACAATGGCTTCGACGATTTCTGCACCTTCGGAAACGGGTCTGGCATTATCGGCGTGGCCCTCGCATCGGGCCTAGGGCCATTGTTAGATGCTCAGCCGCAATTGAAGACCTTGGGCCAAGATGGATGCATTGCACCCGCGCAACCAGTAGACCTTGGCTTCCCCATCATCAAGCACGCTGTGACTGCCCAATTGCGCTATTGGTTTGGCGACGATGAAACTCCAGTTGGACTTGATTCTTCCGTCGCCGATCAATACGACCTTGTAGTCACGATTGATTCGAAAGACTGAGCACTCAACAACTGTCGGTTGTTTCCAATGTGAAACACTGTGCACATGAGTAAAACAACGGTCATCAAGAACGGTTTAGTTGTCGACGGAACTGGCACCCCTGGCTACCTCGCCGATGTCCTGATTGAAAATGACCGCGTCATCGCAATCGGTCCCGACTTGCACGGCGATGATGTCATTGATGCTTCTGAGAGGGTCGTCGCCCCAGGATTCATTGATATTCATACTCACTACGACGCACAAGCATTTTGGGATCCTGCTCTCACACCATCGTGTTATCACGGAGTCACCACCGTGGTTGCTGGTAACTGTGGCTTTTCCATTGCACCCACGAAACCGCAGGATCGTGCATTGATCGCGAACACTATGGAAAAAGTTGAAGACATGGATCCAGCGACCCTCAACGCTGGTATTCCATGGGATTTTGAATCTTTCCCTGAATACCTTGCGTCAATCGAACAACACGGCACTTTGTTGAACTTCGCGGCATACGTAGGCCACACGCCCCTACGCATCTTTGTGATGGGTGATCAATCAGTTGGTCGCACTGCCACCCCTGATGAAGTGACACAGATGGCCAAATTGGTCACCGAAGCGATGGAGGCCGGTGCTGCCGGATTCGCAACAAGTTTCGCGGTGACTCATCGGGGCGCAGACGGAAAACCAATTCCCAGTCGCTGGGCTGATGCTGAGGAAATCGAAGCATTGTGCAAAGCAGTTGGTGACTCTGGTCGAGGTGTGATTGGTGTCAATGGTGGCGACAACTTAAGTTTCGCTGACTGTTATGAACTGCAACCCAAAGTTGGAGCGCCAATCACGTATACGGCACTGCTCACAACATCACAGGGAACGCATCTCAAGGCTGTTGAGGTTCATCAAGAAGGTCTCGCTCGGGGAATCGATGTCTGGCCACAAGTTTCGTGTCGACCACTCTCTTTTTCAATGACCATGGTTGAACCTTTCACCTTGAATACCAGCCCTATATTCGCTGAGTTGATGCCGAAGTCAATTGACGAACGTCGTGAAGCGTTTGCTAATCACGAATGGCGCAATCGAGTCCGCGTTGGCTGGGAAAACAAGCAAGGTCTCATTCCTCGTTGGGACAGTTACGAAATCATGGATGCACCGTCATCGCCCGATTTAGTTGGACGTCGCCTCACCGACATCGCCGACGAAACCGGCACTGATCCTTTTGACCTCTTACTTGAACTCGCCTTACTTGAACCCGACCTTAAACTCCGTGTCAAAGCCATGTTGGCTAACGATGATGCCGAGGGTGTTGCGATGTTGTTGAACACCGACGGTTGCACGCTTGGTTTGTCCGATGCAGGAGCTCATGTGGGTCAACTGTGTGACGCCGTTTTGTCAACTGACCTCCTCGGATCTTGGGTGCGGGACAAGAAGGTTCTGACGTTAGAGAATGCAGTCCACAAACTCACGCAGGTGCAAGCCGATTTGTTTGGCTTCACCGATCGTGGAGTTTTACGAGTGGGAGCGGTGGCCGACATCGTGGTCTTTGATGCTGCGACCGTATCGCCTGGACCCGTCCGACGCGTTGTTGATTTTCCTGCCAATGGCGAGCGACTTACTGCCGATCAACCAACTGGCATGCATCACTTGTTCGTGAACGGTGTCGAAGTTCAGCGCGACGGCAAGTTGTTGCAACCAGCGCTTGATTCCTTGCCAGGACGCCTCGTCAAACCAAGCCCCCGTTGATTTTCTGGTGAGGATTTTTACTCATTTTGAGTAAAAATCCTCACCAGAATCACAAGGGTCTATGCGGTCATTGTGTACTTGATGGGCAGGGTCTTCAGACCGCCAACAAAGATGGTCTTCATCCACTTTGGCTCGCCCGCAAGTTCGACACTTTCAAGTCGTGGAAGTAAAGCCTTCAAGAATGCTTTGATCTCCATACGAGCCAACATTGCACCGAGGCAATAGTGCACCCCGAAACCGAACGATAAATGCTTGTTAGGCGAACGGCCGATATCAAACTTGTCTGGATCAACAAAGGCTTCGGTGTCGCGGTTGCCCGATGGATACGACAACAGAACCGAATCTCCGGCCTTGATGACTTTGCCACCCAACGGGAAATCTTCAGTCGCTGTGCGCATGAAGTGCTTCACAGGAGTCACCCATCGAATGATTTCATCAGCCGCAGTATTAAGCAAACTCAAATCATTCTTCAAGCGAGCCAACTGATCTGGATTCTCGATCAGAGCATGCATTCCACCGGCAATCGCCGACGCAGTGGTGTCGTGCCCAGCAGTTGCTGCAATGACGTAGTACGAAATTGTTTGAATCATCGTGAGTTCTTCGCCGTTCATTCGCGCATTAGCGACAACCGAAGCCATGTCATCGGTTGGGTTTGCGCGTCGATCTTCCGTGAGTTTCGTGAAGTAGGCAAAGAAGTCTTGAACAACAGCGACCAGATCAATTGGATCAGAGCCACGCTGCATATCTTCGTCTTGTGAGCCGAACAATTCTTGAGTCAACTTCAGCATGCGACCGTAATCGCTTTCGGGCAATCCCAAGATCGACAGGATCACATTGAGTGGGAACATCATGGCGATGTCTTTAGCGAAATCGCATTGACCACCTAATGAATACATTTTGTCGACATAGCGATTCGCATACATATCGAGCATGCCTTCTAACTTTGCCAAGTTCTTTGGCAAGAACCACTCTGATGTCACGCCACGAAGATCGCGATGCTCGGGGTCATCCACGTGAATGAGGGTGCGCAACATGTCGCCATTTTCGGCACGTTGACGATCTGATTCGGCATCACTCAAAACCGGGCGTGGTTCATTAAGAAAAATCTTGTTACGGGCTTCGATGTCAAAGATGTCTGCCGATTTCGTAATCGCCCAAAATGAATTGAAGCCAAGTCCCTCACCATTAACCCAGTGGACAGGGTCTTGTTCACGCAACATGGCGCAGGCTCGGTAAAAGAAGTCCTCGTCGGCATACGAGTCGGGGATCACAAAAGCGTATCCGGCTTCTTCGATATTGGCTGGCTGACGATCTGACATAACTGCCCCCTGAGTGAACTATCTGTCCCTATTGTGCCTCATCAGGCTCGCCAAAACGGCAGGGACCTAAGCCTGCAAACCCTGGGACTCTTTTCGGGTAGAGTTTCTGACGACCCGTCAGAAACTCGGATCCTAGGGGGGATTTATGCAACCGACTACTGCTCACTCCGACATCATCGCCGTCAAAGACCCGAGTGCGTACATCACCAAAGATCGCCAAACCCTTCGTGGCAAAAGAGTCGGCCCAATTCTGCACCTCGCTGACGAGCGGGCCCGCCTAGCCCAATTGACCTGGAATCACTTTGACATCAAGCGACTCGGAGCGACGATAGGCGCCGAGATCAGTGGAGTCGATCTGACCACCAATCTCCCCCAACCCGTCATCGATGACATTCGACAAGCACTCCATGAATACAAGGTCATTTTCTTTCGCAATCAACCGGTGACGACACAACAACACGTTGACTTTGCGGCCCGCTTCGGCGAACTTGAAATTCACCCGTTCATTCCGTCAAACACCGGTCAACCTGAACTTGTTCGATTTGAAAAATCCTTTGATGTCAAGGGATACGAAAATACATGGCACCAAGATGTCACCTGGAGAGAATGCCCAAGCCTTGGTGCAGTGCTTCATGCGATTCACGTTCCAGAATCTGGTGGAGACACTTTGTTCTGCGATATGTATGCGGCATATGAAGGACTCACCGATGAGCAACGTGAATTCGTTGACTCACACGATGCCGAACATGATTTTGTACAGTCATTTGGTAAACAAGTTGCCCCCGACCAAATGGATGCGATGCGGGCCAAGTATCCCGTCGTCGTCCACCCCCTCGCACCAACCCACGCGGCGACCGGTCGCAAGTACCTGTATTGCAATCCTGTTTTCTTAAGCCGCATTATCGGAGTCGACGAGGCCGAGAGCGATCGCTGGCTTACCGAACTATGGCGTGAAAGCGACAACGTTGAATATCAATGCCGCTTCCACTGGGAACCCGATTCCATCGCGTTTTGGGACAATCGTGCCTGCCAGCATTACGCAAGCAGCGATTACTGGCCAGAGATCCGAATTATGGAGCGCGCCAGCATCGTGGGCGGTCGCCCTACTCGCTAGTTTCTAGCGATGGGCAACAACGATCCAGACTTCTCTCTCGATCCAGAACTCGACTTCACCATCACGCTCGGTGGCGGTCGTGGACCTGCTGGTCATCCAACCCGCGATGACATCAGTTTGTTATCGCCCGATTTCTACGCAAACTTTGACGAACTCACACAGTGGATGCGCAGAGAAGCACCTTTGTATTGGGATGACAAAACCGGTATTTGGGGTGCGGCAAGCCACGAACTTGTTTCAATGATGAGCCGCGAATGGCACACTTTTTCTTCTGGCCAAGGTTCCCGCCCCGAAAGTTCGGTGCCGTCAATGATCAATTTTGATGCGCCCGAACACACCAAGCGTCGTCGGTTGGTTGGTAACGGATTCACTCCTCGTCGCGTCGCTAATCACGAACCGTTTTTACGCGACCGAGTCAATTCGCTCATTGATTCGGTCATTGACCAAGGTTCATGTGATGTCGTTGCCGATATTGCAACACCGTTGCCCATGCTCATGATTGGCGAACTGATGGGCCTCCCCGATTCTGATTACGAAAAGCTCTTGCACTGGTCCGATCTATTTGCAACTGGCGGTGAAGAGATACGAGCTGAAGTCGAACACGCTGTTTTCGCCTGGAACGAATACATCATGGCCAAGGTGCATGAGCGACGTGGTGGAGATGGCGACGACTTAGTCAGCTTGATCACTAATGCCGAATGGGAAGGCGAAAAACTCTCTGATATCGACATCATGTTTGAGACCATGCTGGTACTTGTCGGTGGCGATGAGACAACTCGACATGTCATCTCTGCAGGAATCGCTGCCTTGCTACAGAATCAAGATCAACTAGAGATGTTAAAGAATGATCTCTCGCTATTACCCAATGCGATTGAAGAGATGTTGCGTTGGGCTACACCAGTTCGAAACATGAATCGCACTGCTACGCAAGATATTGAGGTCAACGGTTACACGATTCACAAGGGAGACCGCATTCTCTTGTTATACCCATCGGCCAATCGCGATGAGAAAGTATTCAACGATCCATTCAAATTTGACATCACCCGCACGCCGAACGACCATGTCGCATTCGGTGCGTACGGACGGCATCATTGCCTTGGCGCTCCCCTGGCTCGGCTAGAACTACGCGTTCTTTTTGAAGAGATACTGCGTCGATTCGACACGATGCAACTGGCTACCGACGGACCATTGCCATGGCGTCGAGGAAATTTTGTCTTGGGCCTCAACGAGGTACCGGTGACTTTTACTGCCAAATAATTGGCTTCGGCCTTAAGCGATGAATGACTTACCCATACGGTCGACCTGAATCTTCGTCACGACGGTCATCACTTCGCCACCAGCTTCACGTGGTACCACAATCGGAATGTCGTCTGACCAAGTCATGGTGAGGTCATCCCACTTGCGTCCATCGCCGACAATGGTTCCTTCAACGGCGAGACGAGCCCGATGACTCGATGCATCGCCCTTTTGCGGCGAAGCAGTCAATTCAAATGTGCAATACATCGAACGATTAATGGCTTGATGATCACCACGGGGCAACGTGCCCATCACAATCGTGTACAACATGCCGGCTTCTTTGTGCACATGCTTTTCTTTGAAGTCGGGACGATTTTGCATTTCCATAAACGACACTCGACTGGCGTACTTCACGATGGCCATACGGTCCCACTCGCCATCAGTACCTTGAGCAACAATCTCGCCCATGAAGACAACTTGAGCGCCAATCTTGGTCAGAACATCTGACGGGTTGTACAGATTGTCGGCTTCGATCCCCGAGATTCCAGGCTTGGCAGACTTCTCGGCGCCTTTGACTCCTTCATATCCCGCGACCTCGCGATACTTCATGAAGTTCACCATGTAGATCGGACCGTCGTTCTCAGGTGTGCGACCAGCAAGGTCGAGGGCGTAATCAAAGTCGATTTTTCCGTAGCGCATCACGCCAACTTAGCAACTCCATCATCATCAAGTGGCATTGGGAATGACACAACATAAAATTGGGTGCTACGGTGGCACAAGTTCGTATTTCGGAGGATCAATGTCAAATCAACTTATTCTTGACTCACTACAGCGCCGGATGAAAGCCCTCTTCAGCTTGTACGACGATGCCATTGACTCAATGGACCTTGACCATGTCAACCACTTTGAACGCGAAGGCGTCGTTCCCATCGCATTTTGCCTCTTCCACTACGCCAATGTGCATGATGCGTCCTTCATGCTGCTCTCGGGTCAACCGCCACTTTGGAACGACGAGTGGCAAGCACGCGTTGGCCTAACAATCAACGATCATGGCAAGCATCGCACTGTGGACGAAATGGTCCACCAACGAATTGGCGACCTTGACGCATTCGCTGAGTACATGCGTGCGGTGTATGCCCGCACCTCGGCCTGGCTCGATCAACTTGACCCTGCCGAACTCGAACGTGTCGTCATTCCCCGCCCCTTCCCTCCGCAAATCGCGACGACTTTCAGTGCTCGAGTAGCCGGCGAACAAGGTGTCACCGTGTTAGACGGAGTTGAATGTTGGCTCTATCAACACGGCTTACGTCATATGGGTGAAATTGAATTGGCTCGAGGCCTCGTCGGTCTCGGCGGAATGACCTCGTAAACCGTTGACTACACAAACAAAGTATTCGGGTTCATTAACCCCTGTGGGTCAATCGCACTCTTGATCGCTTTCATCATGTCAATCTCGGTTTGAGACCGACTGAGCGATAACCACTTTTTCTTGGCGCTGCCGACGCCATGTTCAGCGCTAATGCTGCCCTTGAATTCTGCGACAACCTGAAGGACGATTTCATCCACAGATACATCGTTGGCGGTTGGGCCTAAAACATTGATGTGCATATTTCCATCAGCGGCATGCCCAAAGATATAAACCGACCATTCAGCATTCGCGTCTGAGACACGCCGGCGAACTGCATTAATGAACAGAGGCAAATCAGATACTGCGACTGTCACATCAAATTTGTGTGGCACTCCAATTGTTGAAATTGCTGCCGTATGTTCCTCGCGCAAACGCCACAACCTCGTGCGACTTGATTCGTTGTCAGCGACGGCGCAGTGACCTCGAAATTGTGATCTTGTCAGAAATTGTTCAATATCGCTACTGAGATCAATATCTGACGAAAACTCCAAGAGCAAATAAGCGGGTGCCACAAAGGGAATCGAAACGTCAAACGCTGAAGCAACAAGGTTGGCACCGTCGAGAAAAAACATTTCAGCGGCGTCAAGACAATCAAACTGTTGGCGAATTCCACCCACAACTTCAACTACCTCTTGGGCCGAGTCACATCCCAGCAAAACTGTGGTTCGCAGATTGTGCGATGCAACCAATCGCAGACGAGCTGCGGTCACAATTCCGAGAGTTCCTTCACTGCCACACAATAAAGATGCGATGTCGTAGCCAGTGTTGTCTTTTAACAAACCAGCCATGTGTTCAATCACATCACCATTTGGCAGCACTGCTTCAATGCCGACGATCTGATGCCGTGTTGAACCAAATCGCAAAACATTGATGCCTCCAGCATTCGTGGCAATCGTTCCGCCGACCGTCGCCGAACCGCGAGCACCAAAATCAACGGCGTATCGCAATCCGTGACTTTTAGCGGCTTCTTGCACCTGTTCAATCAGGACACCGGCACCCACAGAAATCTGCTGGCTCGCCGTATCGACTGCTCCGATCGAAGTCAGCCGGCGGCTCGAAACAATGATGTGACCCTCATGAGCCAATGTTCCACCCACTAAACCCGTGTTGCCACCTTGAGGAACCACTGCCACATTGTGTTGCGAACACAAGAGCAATATTTTGCTGACTTCACTCGTGCTCGCTGGGCGCACGACCAAAGCAGGACTCCCAATGAAGCGACCTGTCCAATCTGTGCCGTAGCCCGCAAGATCGGTGGAAAGAACATGTGGAGTGCCAACTACTTGTTGAAGAGAATTGACGAAGTCTGCGCTCAGAACCTTCTCATGACCAATCACGTCATCAAGGTACCGCGAATTACCTCTTTCCAAGCCAATCGCAACGACCTATGCTCACCCAAGGGGAGGTGACGCCATGGGGGGCACACCGACAGTTTTAAGTGACATTTCCGCTGAATGGTTGAGCGAGGTTCTCAAAACTCGAGTCACCGGATTCACTCTTCAAGTCATCGGAGCTGGTGAAGGATTCATGGGCCAACTTGCCCGTGTGTCACTTGTTGGCGACAACGTCCCAGCAAGCGTCATCGTCAAATTCCCGACGTCCGACCCTGGTGGTCAAGTGATGGGCGAAATGATGGGTGTCTGGAATCGTGAACATCGCTTTTACACCGAAGTCGCTTCTCAGATTCAAGGAATCAAACTGGCGCGTTGCCTGCACAGTTCGGTTGATCCTTACGCCCTCGTGCTTGAAGACCTCAGTCCGGCACACTCGGGTGATCAAGTTGCTGGACCCACTGCCGATCAGGCTCGCACGGCAATTGATGTCGCTGCCACATTACATAGTGCATGGTTCGATAAGCCCGAACTGCAAACTCTTGATTGGATGCCCAGCATCAGTGACCCGATGACTGCGACAGTTGGAACGCTCTTCCCAATTGGTTGGCCGATGTTTCTTGAGCGATATCAAGATTCGTTGCCACCGCGTGTACTCAAATGGTGTGAAACATTTGCGCCGATGATCGAAACATGGATGCAGAAGTATTTCGATTGGCCATGCACGCTTACTCATGGAGACTTTCGCCTAGACAACATGTTCTTCCATGACGATGGCACGATGACTCTCATCGACTGGCAGTTGTCGATGCGCTCGCCGAGCACCACTGATCTCGTTTACTTCTTGGGCACAAACATGACGACTGAGATGCGCCGCTCAATGCAGGATGAACTCATCCACCGTTATTGCGACAAGATGCGAGCTGGTGGTGTGCCCGATCAATGGGCCGATTACGACACCATCATGCAGGGCTATGCCGAAGGTGTGTTGTTCTATTGCACATCATTTGCTGCCAGCATTCTTTCGCTTGACACCGCCAATGAACGCGGCGCGGCATTGATGGACTCGCTGGTCCGCCGAGCTTTCTCGGCAGCCGATGATCTAGACGCCGGTATACGCCTCGGAATTTGAGGCTTGACGTTTCGCTAAACCTGGCGAATCCACGAAACATCCACGGGTTGACGGCCTTCTTTAATCCCTCGCCGTTCAAAGACTGTTTCAATACGCCAATCGGGACGCGAAAACTCTGGCTCATCAAATGACTCATTTGCTGCGACAACAGAAACAGACTTACGCCAATAATCCTCGATGTCAGTCGCCAATCGTAAGACTCCTCCCACTTTGAGGACGCGAGCGCATTCACGAACAACATCGGGTCGCAACAAGCGGCGACGTTGCTCTCGGGGCTTCGGCCACGGGTCTGGGAAGAAGACCCAAATTTCAGTCAATGACGCGTCTGCGAATCGTTTCAGCAAAACCAAAACATCACCCTCAACGACACGAGTGTTCTCTAATGAATGACTTTCTATACCTTGCAAAATATTGGCGATACCGCGTGTATGAATATCAATCGCAATGAGATTGTGATCAAGATGCGTTGGCCCAAATGACACCGCCAGGTCTCCCCGACCACATCCAATTTCTAAACAGACCGAGTTGTTGTTACCGAATACTTCAAGCAGATCAAGTGTTGGGCCATGTTCTGCGATGCTCCAGTCATCCTTGAGACGTTCGTACACTTTCGACAGCTCTGGACCGAGTTTGCGTCGACGTGGACGAAATGTCCGAACGAGTCGGTTCTCTGAATCTCCACGTAACACGGCGCTGACGGTAACGCCGATTAACCTCAACTTGACGTGATCAGTTTGAGCATTTTCGGAGCCTGTTGTGACAATTCAAATGCAAGTAGTTCTCGCCGATTACGCGGTGACCCACGACGGCAAGGTCATGATGGCAGGTGCCGGCTGGAGTCAAGTGGGATCTGGACCATTTGCGAGCGCTTTGGCTTTCATCGTCAAGGTTCCGTGGGATATGGCCAACCAGCAGATTGCCATTCACGCCGAACTTGTTGATGAAGATGGCCGACCAGTACTGGTCAATCAAGCCCCGTTAGCGCTCGATATCGGTTTTAGCGTCGGTCGACCTGACGGTTTGCGACCTGGCAGCGATATTGACCAGAACCTGGCAGTTCAGATTCCGCCGATCGCGCTTGCCCCAGGGCGCAGTTACGAATGGCGCATTTCAGTTGACGGCGAACATCGCCAAGATTGGAATCGAGGCTTTTACGTGCGCGCCCCCAAGGTTTAGTGGCCTGAGAAACGCAAAAGGCCCGACCGTAGGGTCGGACCTTTTGTACTGGAGCGGATGACGAGATTCGAACTCGCGACCCTCACCTTGGCAAGGTGATGCTCTACCAACTGAGCCACATCCGCAGGGTGCATGAAGTTTACCTGCCGTTTCGCCACCGACAACCCGTTAGGAAACAGGTTCGGGAGCTTGCACAGAACCGCGACGATCCCACACGCTCCCCGCCAACCCGGCGATGACCATGAAGGCCCCAATGATCTGCACGAGGCCCAGATGCTGGTCATAGATCAGCCAGCCGCCCAAAACTGACACCACGGGACTACCGAGTGTCAACAATGAGGTCGTGGTCACTGGCAAATGCCGACTCGCCCACGAAATGAGACCATGACCGACCCAACCTGGTCCGACCACCATGGCCACGAGAAGGACCCAATCTCGTCCATTCACTTTCCACGTGTCATCGCCCAAGATCAGGCACACGGGTGTAATCAAAACAGCACCCACCATAAAAACACCAGCCAAGAACGACCACCCATCGATCCCCTCGTTGCGACGCCGTTTCAAGATCATGAAGTACACCGTGAAACTCGTGACGTTGATCGCTGCCCAGAGATCACCATGAAGTGATGCTCCATCCGTACTTGATCCAGCCAAAATCACCATGGCTAAACCGGCAAAAGCAACAAGTGCGAAAGGCAATCGCTTGAGGTCGCTGCGTTCACCCACCAGACGATTGAGTCCAAGCAAAATCAACGCCGGTGTCAGAGCACCAATCAAAGTTGCATTGGCAATCGACGTGGCACGCACAGCCATGAAACCCATCACCATTGACGCGCCAAAGAAGCATCCTGGAACGAAACAAGCCTTCAACGATTTCCACGTGACGCCATTACCCCACCAGCGACTCGCCAAATACATTGCTGGAGCGCCTAACCACATGCGGAACAACGCTGTTGTATATCCACCCACGCTCATGCTGCGAACCATGAGCGGCCCGATGCCCCAAGCGAAAACGGCTAATAGAACTGCGGGGACCGCAATCTCGGCACGATTGTCATCGCCACTTGGCGAATTCACGAGGATGGATTCGCCGGGCGAAGATCAACTGTGAAAGTCAAAATTCCATCAACAAGGCTGGGAGTCGAACCAGCGATTAACGCAAAATCTTGAAAGTCGTTGTTGGCCTGTTCAATGAAGCGTTGCCGCTCTTCACCTGCGACCGGGGGCAATGGCCGCTGCTTGACGGCAGCGGCACGCGCACCGAATCGGGCAATCATTTCTTCAAGGTTGAGTTCAGCCATAACGACAAATTTAGTCGTGTTGTTCACTCAAGAGTGAACATGGCAACTTAAAAACCAAGCAAAGGGTCAATCGACGTCGGACCCTTATTCGGTTGCTCGTTCGGAACCTCTTGATCGACTTCAAATTCGTCTTCAAGATCTTGATCGAAAATTTCTTGTTGATGAATTTTCTCTTCTGGTAACGACCAATCGTCCACATCGGGCCACTCATCGTCGTCCCAATCAATGTCTTCATTCGCGACTTCTTGAACCAATTCCGTCACGACTTCTTGTGGTTCGTCTTCAAGGACGATCGGAGGTTGCATGATTGGAAGTGCTTCAACCTTTGGCGACGAAACAAGCGATGGCCGCAGTTGATCAAGTCGGTGACGTTGTTCAATTAATTCAAGTTCTGCGAACTTACGCGAACTCATTTCAACGAGTGGTCCAAGTGCCTCTGGATCGGGTTTGGTCTTTTTCCAAAACCAAACATTCAGCACTCCTAAAGCAATTCCGATGGCGATCAGCAAGAAAGTCACAATCACGACAATTCGCGTGTTGCCAGCATCGTTCACCGTGGTGGTATCAAGACCTAGTGATGAAACAAGACGGATAACGAACATCCCTCACAGTCTGTCTGAAAAAGCACCCGAACCCACGGCATCTCCAGCAAGATCTCGATTCTTGGCAAAGATCACTTTTGGTGGCGCGGACACCAATAAGTCGTTCGGCCAGCAATCGTGCCTCGAGACAACTCGTGACCGTCGTATGGGCAGCGAGAGCCAGGTACCCGCAATTCAGCAGCCAAATCGCCCATGTGGCTACCCCCTCTTTTGAGCAGTTCGGGAAGAACCGCCTCAATTTCTTGAAAAACTTTGCGAATGCTTGGCGCCGACAAAGTCGAGATATCACGACGAGGGTCAATCGCGCTTCGACTCAAAATCTCGTCGACCAACATATTGCCCAAGCCCGCAACAACATATTGATTCAACAAAACTCCCTTGATGGTGCCTCTCACAGGAAGTCTCGGTCGCACGCGTTTCAACAGGTCCGTGCCCAGGGCATCAGGTCCAAGAGCGTTCGCATTCTGAAACATTCCAACCCGGGAAAACCTTCGGGGGTCGGTGATCGCCAAAAATCCGTCCTCAAATTCGATGCTAAAACGAATCCACCGGTCGTTAGATGATGCGCCATATACAAGCTCATCAATCGGTGATCGACCGTCAACAATGATTCGCCCAGCCATTCCGAAATGAAGATCAATCGACCCATCATCAAAGTGAATTGTCATCAACTTGCCCAAACGACTGACCTCGTGCACTCGCGAACCGACCAGTGACTGAATCTGTAATCCATCCTTCACAACGATTACATCATTGGTCTGGAAAGACCGCGCCCGACGGCCGACTACTAACTCTGCTGCCCGACGGTACATCTCAACTTCAAGGATCTCGGGCACACCCATAGTTTGGCGGATCTCGGCTCATAGGGCGATATTGGTTCAACGAGATGCAAGACTTCACTTGTGGAAATGTTGCTAGGGGTCATCGTGGTTGCATTTTGCGGGCTTTTAGCCTGGGCGGCCTTTCGCATTGAACCCCATTGGTGCAGTAAAGATGGACGTCGAATGATTGCACGAGCGCAACGCCTTCCCCAACCTCATCAACCTGTGCCTCGATGGAATGAAGTCAGAGTCTTTGTGGATGAAACGACCGTCATCTTGCGTACGCGTGCACTTCGAGCTACTGAACTACGTGGCGAATATCGAGTCGTGAGCAAGAGTCCAGCGCCCCCAAAGAAGCAGGAGATCTATGTGCTTCGTGGAGACAACGAAGTATTTATTCGAATACCACGAAATAGCCGAGCCATCAAAACTTTTGAAGAACTACTCACGGGCCTTGATTAGTCAATTGATTCAATAAATCGTTGCACCGCTGGACCAACTTGATCGAGTTCGATCAAGAAGGCATCGTGACCATGTGGCGAATCAACTTCAACGTATTCGGCACGTATTCCATTTGCCGCAACCATGTCGCGAATTTGTTTTTGCTGATACTCCGGGTACAAGAAATCGCTCCAAATACCCATTGTGAGTACTGGCGAATTAATGCGGGCTACCGCTGACTCAAGAGTATTTCGACCCCGAGCAATGTCATGTAGATCCATGGCCTTACCAATTGTCATGTAGCTATTCGCATCAAAACGACTCACTAATTTGTCGCCGTGATATTCGAGATAACGCTCAACCTCGAATTTTCCATCGAGTGACTTTGACGATGAACTACCACCCGTCATCTCACGACCGAAACGATCGGTGAAGACATTGTCACTTCTGAACGTCACTTGAGCAACCATGCGCGCGGTCGAGAGACCTTCATGAGGACCATCACCAGGTGCTGCCTCGTAATAATCACCGCCACGCCATTTCGGGTCATTGATAATCGCGCGTCGACCTATCGATCCCCAAGCGATTTGTTGAGCAGATGCTTGTGCACACGTGGCAATCGGGATGAGTGAACGCACCCGCTCGGGAAACGTCACGGCCCATTCAAGAACTTGCATGCCGCCCATTGAGCCGCCAATGACCGAATGCCAAACTGCGACTCCAAGATGATCGGCTAATCGCGCCTGAACTCTCACCATGTCGCGAATTGTGATGACTGGAAAACGTGAACCGTATGGTTTGCCATCTTCAGGATGTAACGAAGCAGGCCCTGTTGAACCTTGGCAACCTCCGAGCACATTGGCACACACAACGAACCACTGGTTGGTGTCAATAGCCCGTCCTGGACCAACCGCACTCTCCCACCATCCTGGACCAACATGGCCGTCTTCAGCTCGGCCTGCGGCATGACTGTCACCAGTCCACGCATGACACAACAAAATCGCATTCGATGCGTCTGAGTTCAGTTGGCCCCAAGTCTCGTAGGCCGCCACGATTCCGGACATCACGCTGCCGTTATCGAGCGCGAGTCGACGATCGGCCGGATAGGTAAAGAACTCTCGGTGACCGACGGGGTCGCCGACACGCCATGCGCCAGTCACCGGTAATGGTGTGCGTGATGCCATGATGAGCCCTTTCGTTCGCGTTGATATCGAGTACTAACGCTCATCATGGAAGTTTCGTTGCCAGCTATTGCTGACCACATCCCCTTTCAGACCCGAAGGTCTAATCGGGAGGCACCTTGGGGCTTCCGCCCAGGTTGCCGGGTCTGATTGCTCAGACCTCTCCTGATGAACAACGACAGGCTACCCAATCCTCAACCGAGAGCCACGCTATTTACGATTGGCGGTACTGCTTTTCATTGGCGATATGTTCGGGAAGGCCGACCACATCGGTAAACACATCAAACGGAGCGATCTCTGTCAAATGATCTCGTAAGGTTCCAGATTCGCGGAGCTGTTGAGCAGCTCGGGTCATCGCGTGTGTTGATGCCAGCAAGAGCGACAGCGGCGAGACCACTAGGCGAAAGCCAAGTTCTGCGAGTTCTGCAGGGTTGAGCAACGGTGTCTTGCCCTTCTCAACCATGTTTGCAACGAGCGTGATGTCGGGCAATGCCTTGGCAATTGCTTCCATATCTGCTGCACTTTCAGGTGCTTCGACGAACAGCGCATCTACACCGGTGTCTCGCGCCATCTTGGCGCGTTCAATTGCCTCATTCAATGAGACTGCGGCGCGAGCGTCGGTCCGAGCGGTGACGTGCAGGTACTCGCGATGATCGCATGCGGCTCGCAGTTTTGCCAACCAGTCCTCACGCTCAACAACTTGTTTCCCATCCATGTGACCGCAACGTTTTGGCCACACCTGATCTTCCAAAAAAAGTCCCGCAGCTCCAGCTTGTTCCCATAGTTCGACTGTTCGTCGCACCGTCATCGGATCGCCGTAACCCGTGTCAGCGTCGACAACCAAATTCAGATTTGGAACCGACGCACACACGCGCTGCGCCACTTCGGCCATTTCAGTTTGCGTGAGATAGCCAACATCAGGTCGACCGAGCAATGTGCCCGAAACCGCAAAACCAGAAATAAAGGCTGTGGAGAATCCAGCATTTTGCACGATAAGCGCGGACAGCGGATCCCAAACTCCAGGCATCAACACTGAATCGCCAGCCGCTAATCGGTTTTTCAGATCCACTGATCGCTGCGCACCACTCATGTCGCTACTCCTAGTTCCTTCATGGCGTAAGCCTTGAGCCTCTTGTAGTCAACTTTTCCGTTAGGAGCACGACCAATGGTGTCAATGACAACAATATGGCGAGGCGCTTTATATGCAGCAAGTGATTTCTTCACGTGCTCATTCAGTTCAGACAGAGTCGGCACGTAATCGTGTTCGGCTTCAACCACTCCGCAAATCGTTTCGCCAAAGCGAGTGTCAGGAATGCCGACAGCTACTGCATCTCGCACACTGGCATGTCGCTTGAGAACTTCTTCAACTTCTTCTGGGAATACCTTTTCTCCACCGGTATTGATGCAGACAGAGCCCCGCCCAAGCAACACCAACGTTCCATCCGCCAAAATTTCAGCCCAGTCTCCTGGCACAGACCATCGCGAGCCTTCAAACGTGCGGAAAGTCAGGGCCGATTTTGCTTCGTCTTTGTAATAGCCCATTGGGATATTGCCACCGACAGCAACAAGTCCGCGCTCGCCACTTCCTGGCTCAACACGTCGTCCGTCTTCAGTAAATACGGCACAGGTTGGACCCAATGAAAACTTGGCGGTTTCAGTTGCCGCACCGGCGGCACTCACTGAACCGCCCATGCCAACTGCTTCTGATGAACCGAATGAATCGAACAAGATGACTTGCGGGATGTATTGCAATAGTCCCTGTTTGTTTTCTTGACTCCACATCACACCCGACGATGAAATCATGATCAGGCTTGAGAGATCGTAACGATGCGGATTTTCGATGAGATTGTCCAACATTGGTCCAGCGAAAGCCTGACCAACAATGATCAACGTCTGGACCTTCCGGTGTTCTATTTCGCCTAAGAGTTCATTGACATCAAAAGCTCGACTTGGCAGGGTGACAACACAACCGCCCATGTTCATGGCCAAAAGACTCGAGAACTGCCCGGTTCCATGCATTAATGGACACGCCGATAACAAGACGTTTCCGTATACGCCAGGTTGCATGCGATCAATGATTTCTTCAATTGAAGCGGCCGGTGGAACACCGAGAACCGCATTACCTCCCAGTCCCAATACATGAAAGAGGTCGTACTGACGCCACATCACTCCCTTGGGCATGCCAGTTGTTCCGCCGGTGTACAAAAACATCAGATCGTTTTCACTACGACCCCACGGGCCGCGTACTGATTCTGCGATTCCCTTGCTCACCAATGATTCGTAATCGGTCGCCCAGGCGGGAACGGCATTGGTTCCATCGGCAACGCAATACCAACGCTTCACTTTGGGCAAGTTGCCCCGGATTGATTCAACGAGTGGAACGAAGGCAGCATGGAAAACCACCGCCTCAGCATCAGAGTTGTCAAAGAGATAGGTCACCTCTTCAGGGCCATAACGGTAGTTGGTGTTCGCTGGAACAAATCCACCCTTGAACGATGCGATATACGTTTCGAGGTACTCAGGACAGTTATAGAGGTATTCAGCGACCTTGCTTTGATGAGTCAGACCTGCAGCCAACATGTCGGCTGCTAGGGCGTTAGTTCGAGCATCAAACTGTCCCCAAGTAATGACCCGATCGCCTTGAATTTGGCACGGATGATCTGGAATACGCGCCGCGATTCCCTCATACAAATCGGCAAAGTTCCAGTTCGACATGATTCCCCCTCAAGATCAGAACGACGTACCTGCAACCGTATATCAGTCACCGGTAAGTGCGCTCACTTAGGAAGGGACAGCACTCTTTCACCCAAAATATTGCGCATCACATTCGATGTACCGCCCATGATCGTGTAGCCAGGAGCATAAGCAAATCCTTGTGAGGTCTGATCCCACAATGTGGCCTCAGGTCCGAGTGTCTGCATCACAAATTGCGCGACGTCCCATTCGTGTTCGGTACAGAAGCACTTTGTGGCTGCCGAGAACCCAGCAGGCGCTTGCCGCAAAACTTCTCTGATCACCAGAATACGACCAATGTGATACTTCATTTCGAGACGAGCAATTTCTTGGCGAACTCGCGGATCTGACGTGTCGGCTCGTTCACGAGCGATGACATACAACGCATAATTTGAAACCAAACGATCAATGCCGCCGCGTTCGTGTTCAAGTTGGCGCATCGTTTGTTTAAAGGCATTTCCTTCAACGCCGACAAGGTTGATCACTGGCACACGTACATCAGTGAAAAAGACTTCACAGAAGTGACGATTGGTCGTCATGTCCTTAATCGGCCGAACTTCAATTCCGGGAGTATTCATGGGCACAATGATTTCGCTGATACCAGCGTGCGGCGGACCATCATTTGACGTGCGGCAAATGAGATAGCAATAGTCTGCTACTTCGCCAAAACTCGTCCAGATTTTCTGTCCGTTAATCACCCAGTCGTCGCCATCACGTACGGCTTGTGTTTTCAAAGATGCCAGATCTGAACCCGCGTTGGGCTCTGACATACCAATGCACCACGTTGATTCACCCGTCAAAATTTGTGGCAGGAATTCTGCTTGTTGATCGGCCCGTCCATAGGTGATCAGTGTTGGGCCCATCTGCCGATCGGCAAACCACATGGAACCAATCGGCGCACCCGCCTTAATGAGTTCTTCACCAATAATCAGTCGGTCAATGGCTGGACGGCCACCACCTCCGAATTCGGTGGGCCATGTGAGACCGATCCAACCCTTGGCACCTAACTCGAGTGCGAATTCTTTTGACCAACCATTGATCCACGAATCGTTAGCTCTCCCGTACGTTGCCACTGCGTGAGCCGCCAATTCGCGGGCCTCATGACGCAAGGCTTCTTGTTCGGGTGTCCAGGTGAAATCCATCAGTCGTCCTTTGTCCTGACCTATTTTGCCTCGCCGAGGTCCCCTATGCCCGATTGAGAGTCCAAAGACTCGTACCATCGGCCCGACTTCAGTCACAAACCAGTGCCTCGTGGGTGACAAGATGAACCATGCTCAACATTCATCCGCGATCGATCAACTTTGATTGGGATGCCTGCACTATTCGTCCCACCGAAAATCGACGAATTACCGACAGCCACTGGGATCAATTCGTGACAGATGGCTACTTTGTCATCGACGACCTTCTGACCTCCGAACAAGTCCATGAAATCAGTATTGAAACCGACCACGGCTACAACGAAGCCAATGACTTCATGAAATTGCTTCCCGAAGAACGCCTCTTTATAGCCGAGCGCGGCGCCATTTCATTTGCGCCACATTTGGCTCTCAAATCAGACGTCCTGCGAAATGCAGTCTTAAATTCTCCGATCTCAGACGTCGCCCACGACATCATCGGACCCGAAGCACGGCTCTACCACGACCAAGCTGTCTATAAAGAAAACGAGAAACCTCGCCGTTTTCCGTGGCATCAAGACAACGGCTACACCTTCGTGTCACCCGAGAACTATCTCACTGTATGGATTGCATTAACCGATGCAACCGTTGAAGCAGGCTGCCCGTGGGTTGCGCCTGGACTACAACGCCATGGCACTTTGGTTCATAACTATGTTGAACCGCTTGGCTACGAAACATTCGAAGAGCCCCCAGTGGCGCCTCTAGCAGCTCCAATTAAAGCAGGGGGTGCAGTTGTTTTCAGCAGTCTCACTCCTCACCTCACTGGGCCGAATACTTCACCGAGTGTTCGAAAGGCTTACATCGTGCAATACATCGGAAATGAAGCAACGCGCTTTGACAACCCCGAAGATTCAACTGGCACGCCAATGCAAGATGATCATCTCTACCCGATGATTAAACAGTCAGGACAAAAGTGAACAACGCTCCGCTTCAGTCTCAATATGCATTGTCGACAGAGACGATCAATGGCTTCAATCAACGAGGTCATTGCGTCGTACGAAACCTTGCCAGCCGTGATGAAATCACGACGTACAAAAACGCCATTGATGAAGCCACCATGGAACGTCGCTGGGACAAGCGACCAATTGAAGAACGCGACACCTACGGCAAAGCATTTATTCAGTCCGCTGCGCTATGCAATCACAGCGACAAGGTTAAAGAATTTGTCTTTGCTCAACGCTTTGCTCGCGTTGCGGCCGAATTACTCGGAGTTGATGGTGTGCGTTTGTATCACGATCAAGCGCTGTACAAAGAACCTGGTGGTGGCTTTACCCCGTGGCATCAAGATCAGGTGTACTGGCCACTTGATACCGATCGCACGATCACAATGTGGATGCCGACAATTGACGTTCCATCTGAAATCGGTGGTGTGGTGTTCGCTAACGAATCATGGCGGGACGGAAACCTTGGCGAAGAAGTCATTGGTGACGCTTCACAGGCTTTCTTCGACACCTTGATTGAAGAGCGTGGATATTCGCTTGAATCGCACGGTCCGTTTGCTGCTGGCGATGCAACTTTCCACTTGGGATGGACTTTGCATAGTGCTCCTGCCAACAACACCAATGTGATGCGCTCGGTCATGACCATCATCTATTACGCCGACGGAACCACAGTTGGTGAGACCAACCACCCAGCTCGCGATCTCGACTTGGCTCTGTGGCTTGGGAACGCGAAGCCCGGATCGCCTGCCAACTCTGCGGCCAATCCCCTTTTGTGGCATCGTTCTTGGAATGACTAATTCGCAACCGACCACTTCACGGTTGACCCAAGCTTCATTCCATCTGCTCGCCAAACCAACTGGCGCCATTTGCAACCTTGATTGCACTTACTGCTTTTTCTTGTCGAAGGATGCGCTGTACCCCGGCGACCGAATGCGTATGTCGACAGAAACTCTTGACTCGTATCTTAAGCAATTGCTTGCAAGCCAACCAGACGGTCCGGTTTCGGTCGCTTGGCAAGGCGGCGAACCCACGCTCATGGGTCTCGACTTTTATCGGCAAGTGATCGAACTAATCAAGCAGTACGCCCGCCCGACGCAGATCATTGAACACACCATGCAAACCAACGGAACGTTGCTTGATGATGAGTGGGCGAAGTTCCTTCAGCAAAACTCAGTTCTTGTCGGACTGTCAATTGATGGCACTCAGTCAATGCACGACCAGTATCGAGTTTGGAAAGACGGTCGCGGAAGTTACGTCGATGTTGTCAAGGCATGGGAACTTCTGCAGCGCTATCAAGTTGACACAAATATCTTGTGCTCACTGAGCGCCGCGAATGCCGATCATCCCATCGAGGTCTATCGGTTCTTTCGAGATCAACTAGGAGCCAAGCACATTCAATTCATCCCGATCGTCGAACGATCAACACCGGTTGACTTGGAAATCGCCGAAAAGGGCTGGAGCGAAAAACCAGGACGTCGACGAATCTTGTACACCCAACAGGGCAACCTTGTCACCAGTCGATCGATCACTGCAAAGCAGTACGGCGACTTCTTAAGCGCTGTATTTGATGAATGGCTCGCTCATGATGTCGGCGATATGTTCATCCAGATCTTTGATGTCACTCTTGGCGCCCATGTCGGCATGTACAGCTTGTGTGTACATGCACCAACGTGCGGAACGGCATTAGCCCTCGAGCACAACGGTGACATATACTCGTGCGATCACTTTGTTGAACCTGATTACAAACTGGGCAATATTCATCAAACGCCAATGATCGAATTGGTGACGTCTCCTCAGCAAGTTCAATTTGGACGAAACAAGCAATCACACTTGCCAAACATGTGCCAAAAATGCGATGTTCGCTTTGCGTGCAATGGAGGCTGTCCAAAAGACCGATTCACCAATACCCCCGATGGTGAACCTGGGCTGAATTATCTATGTGAAGGATTCCAAACCTTCTTCCGCCATGTTGATGCGCCGATGAAACGGATGGCTGAACTCATTAGCCAAGGCCGCTTTGCCGACGAAATCATGTCTGAGCACTGATCCGAACTATTCTTGCCCCAGCACTTGCCGTAGGGGGAAAAATGTCAATTAGTCATCAAGAGGCCATCGCGCAACTCACCGCTCCTGGAGCGGCTTTTGAGACTCACAAAATTTCCGTTGGTGGCGTAGAAGTGACGGCTTTTAAAAATGCTCCAAACAATTTGCGTGAAGTGTTCGACATGTCGCGCAGTCGCGGCGACACGATCTTTCTTGTCTACGAAAACGAACGCTGGTCGTTCGCCCAAACGATGAACTACGTTGACGCAATTGCCGCCATGTTGGTTCATAAATACGGTGTGAAAAAAGGCGATCGTGTCGCTATCGCGATGCGCAATTACCCCGAATGGGTCATGTCATTTGCGGCCATCTTGTCTATTGGTGCTATCTCTGTTTCTTTCAATGCTTGGTGGACCGAAGATGAGAATGACTTTGCTCTCGAGGATTGCGGCGCCAAGGTCTTGCTATGCGATGACGAGCGCGCCGAACGTTCAACAGCGTCGTTGAAGCGTTTGGGCATTCATGGTGTCGTCTGTCGATCACAGAAGCCCTTACCTGAAGGATTCGATCGTTGGGAAGACTCAATCATGCTTGGCGAAGTAATGCCAGCAGTCGATATCGCACCCGATGACGATGCCACAATTTTGTATACCAGCGGCACGACCGGGCGACCCAAAGGCGCGGTCAGCACTCATCGTTCGATTATTCAAGCCCTCATGGCATTCTCATGCCGCACCACAATTACGAATGTTCGCTACCCCAAAGATCCGAAAGATCCCAACGACCCACCAAGTTTGGTTCCCGCATTCATTTTGGTTGTTCCTCTTTTTCATGTCACCGGATGCATTCCAGTCATGATGAGCTGCTTTGTGGGTGGTCTCAAACTAGTGATCATGTACAAATGGGAACCCGAACGGGCTCTACAACTTATTGAGCGCGAACAAATCACCAACTTTGTTGGTGTACCAACCCAATCATGGGACCTTTTAGAGTGCCCGAATTTTTCAAAGTATGACGTCTCAAGTCTCAACAGTGTCGGTGGCGGCGGAGCACCGGCCCCGCCCGAATTGGTGAAGCGCGTCGCGAACAACTTCAAAAAGGGTCAACCTGGCATCGGCTACGGCATGACTGAAACAAATGCTTACGGTCCGCAAAACACCGGACCTGATTACATCTCGCATCCCACGTCAACTGGCCGCGGAGTTCCCATTCTCGAAATCGAAACTCGCGATGCCGACGGGCGCCATTTAGGCCCAGATGAAATCGGTGAAATTTGGTTCAAGGGTCCGCATCTCATTCGGGGCTATTGGAATCGACCAGAAGCGACGGCCGAAACCATCGTGAATGGATGGCTCCGTTCGGGCGACCTCGGCAAGATTGACGAAGACGGATTTGTATACGTACTTGACCGCGCCAAGGACATGGTGCTTCGCGCTGGCGAGAATATCTATAGCGCCGAAGTTGAGGCTTCAATTTATGAGCTTCCTCAAATACACGAGTGCGCCGTCTTCGGACTACCTCACGAGCGACTTGGCGAAGAAGTTGCCTGTGTCATCATGCTGAAACCCGGTATGAGCCTGACTGCAGACGATGTACGAACTCATGTTGCGAAGAACCTGGCTGGATTCAAGGTGCCAAGTCGGATTGCATTTGTCGCCGAGCCTCTCCCCCGTAATGCGTCAGGAAAGATTCTCAAGCGCGAATTGCGAGACACCTTTCCGTCACAATGACACGGCTTGTGGCATAATTTTGTCGTGAAGCACGAGCACCCACATGTTCATGGCCCCGATTGTGGCCATGCGGCTATTCCACACGATGATCATTTGGATTACGTGCATGATGGGCATTTACATCACCAACATGACGATCACTGGGACGAATGCACCGTTGATGGCTGTGTCGAGCACGCCCAACACGAACATCAACACGGACCAAACTGCGGCCATGTGGCAGTCCCACATGGGGATCACACCGACTATCTACACGATGGACACTTGCACGCCGCCCACGGCGACCACTGGGACGAACACTAATCCTGTGCTTCTGGTGTCGTTTTAGTTGGCTATACCGATAAAAGTGACACCAGAATCACAACTGTTTTTGAGTTAGTGGTCGTGGTGGTGTTCGGTGACGACAAGTTGATCGCCCACTTTGGTGAGTCCGATACCAAAGGTTTCTAGCAAGTTCTCTGGAGTCATCACCACATTGGGTGGACCATCGGCAATCACGCGACCAGCCAGCAGTAATACTCGGTCGCACATTGATGCCTCTCCGACATCATGTGTCGCAGTCACAATCGCCGCTCCCCGACTACGTTCAAAGTTCAAAGCATCAATGTACGCAGCGCGTCCAGGTGCATCGAGACCAGCAGTTGGTTCATCGAGGAGTAACAAATCAGATCGGCGGGCTAAAACTTGCGCCAAATACACTCGCTGCTGTTGCCCTCCGGACAAATCGCGCAACGGCCGATCAGCAAGTTCAAGAACCTTCAACAATTCCATTGATTCGCTCACGATGACATCATCGGCTCGACTTCGACGAGCGAATCGCGAACGCTGATCAAAGCGACCCATTCGTACGACATCAATTGCTCGTAATGGGAGAACAAAACCACTCTGATGAAACTGGCTGAGGTACGCCACTCGTTGTGATGACTCGCCGACTGGTCGACCAAGAATTTCTAATCCACCTTCAACGACTGGCAACAGTCCGGCCAATGTTTTGAGCAAAGTCGACTTGCCTGAACCATTTGATCCGACCAAAGCCGTTGATCCCCCAGGCTTCAAAAAGGCTTCAACACCTGAAAGTACGGCACGTGAGCCGTAACCAACGCTCAGTCGGCGGGCGACAACTGCAGTTCCACTCATGCCCGGACGCCTTGCACTGATTTCTTTAGCGAGACACCAGTCAGCACGACAAAGAAGATCGCAACTGCCGTCAAAACTACCGAGGCTCCGGCCGCCCATGAAAAATGGTACGAAGCCAACAGCCCGAGATACGTCGAAACGATGCCAATAACCGCAGCCCACATCATCATCGTTCCGATTCGCTTGGCAAGTAACGCTCCAACTCCAGCTGGCGCCAACAACATGCCAAAGACCAACAATGAACCCACTGTTTGAAATGACACCACGACTGTTCCAGCAATCAGAAGCAGCATTAAGCGGTGATACCACTGGGCCTTGTAACCCATCGCTCGAGTGAGGTCACCATCAAAACAGAGCAACAAAAATGGGCGCGCCGAAAACACCGATACAACTAGAACAACCAGCAACGCCAGTGCCTGAGCCAGCAAATCTGAATTCGCAACTCCCAAGAATTGACCAAACAGAATTGACTCTAAATCTCCAGTCAATTTGTTTGAACTTGAAACGAGCACTACACCGAGCGCGAGAAGGCCAATAAATAGCAACCCGATTGCGGTGTCATTTGACAGTTTGGAACGCGCTGTAATAAACCCGACTCCCCCAACCATGACCGCCGCTCCAACTGCAGCACCGAGCATCGCTGGCATTCCCAAAATCATCGCTCCAGCAACACCCGGCAAAACTCCATGAGCGAGCGCATCCCCAATAAATGCCATACCACGAAGAACGACGTAGGTACCGACGATCGCACAAGTCAATGAAACCAAGATTCCTGCCAACAACGCACGCTGCATAAAACCGTTATGCAGAAAGGGATCGATGAAATTTCCCATCAGAACTACGACTTGAGCGCTGACACGATTGTTGATGCGAGATTCGTCATGAAAGTTGCATACGACCCATCATCAGGTAGTACATGCGTCGAAATTTCCATGACTTTGGCTCCTGAATCTTTAGCCAACGAATCAGCAACGTCATCAGAAGTGCCGAGTTCGGTGAAAATCACATGCACTTGATTAGCTTTGATCTTCCCAACAAGCGCCGTCATATCAGCGGCCGATGCTTCAGATTTGCTCGACAGATTAGGAATGATTGCGCCAATCAAGGTGAAGTTATAACGACGAGCGAAGTATCCCAAAGATTCGTGTCCAGTAATCAACAGACGGTTCTCAGGTTCAAGTGTGCTTATTGATTTTTCAATGTTGTGATCAAGAGTGAGCAAGTCTTCTGAAACCTTTGCGGTTTGGTCAGACACCTCAATATTGACGCTCGCTAATTTTTCGCCGAGTGCTTGAACAACTTCAGCCATCACTGACGGATCAGTCCAGATATGTGGATCTTTTGCGCCAACTGCTTGATCGGCATCTGTTGGGTCAGCACCTTCGCCTTCTCCAACTCGACGGGGAGTGATGTGATCGGTCGCCACAAAAATATCAACGTGATCATCTTGTGCTTGTTTCAACACATCAACGAGCCCTGCCTCAAGCCCGAGTCCATTTGTGACCACGAGGTCGGCGTTCTGCAACTTCTCGATGTCCTTTGCCGACGGTTGCCATTCATGGGGATCACTCCCATTGGGCATCAAGACCGTGACGTCAGCTGATGTTCCAACAACTTCTCGAACCAATGAACCCAAAATCGAGTACGTGACAACAACACTCGGGCGATCTGAGGACCCATCGGGAGTCGAACCTTTCGCGCCACACGACGTCACCACCATCACGACGGCCGCACCAGCGGCGACACAACGCCCGAACCACTTGAGGTGCCTGACATGACTCACAACATAATGGTAATGATTCTCATTTATAAACGCAACACTTCAGACCTTTCTTGGGCAGCATTCCCCCGCACGCACTACGGTCTGATCATGGTTTCCGCATTTTTGCACCCCTTCGCCAAACCCACTCGAACCGATTTTCGAACCCTTGTGCGTGGCCAAGGTGCCGTGGTGTACGACAACCAGGGCAACCAGTACATCGATGGCATGGCGAGCCTCTGGTACTGCGCAGTGGGGCACGGTCGAAGCGATATGGCCGAATCAATCGCTCGTCAAGCCGGCACATTGGCGGCCTACTCAACCTTTGATCCATTCACCAATGAACCTGCCGAAGAACTCGCTGCAAAGTTGGTGTCTATTGGCCCCATGCCCGACTCACGGGTTTTCTACACGTCGTCTGGTTCTGAGGCTGTTGATACGGCAATGAAGTTGGCGCGGCTCGCCCATGTCCAAGCCGGACACCCCGAGCGCACCTTGATCATTTCTCGGCAACGCGGCTATCACGGCACTGCTTATGGTGGAACGAGTGCCCAAGGAATTCCGCCCAACCGCGAAGGTTATGGTCCGCTCGTTGGCGATGTTGAACAAGTGCCCGCTGATGACATCGAAGCGTTGGCGACCGTCATGGCACAACGCGGCAACACCATCGCGGCAATTCTCGTTGAGCCATTGCAAGGGGCCGGTGGTGTTTTCCCACCGACCGAGGGTTACCTGCAGAGCGTTCGTCGCTTATGCGATCAACACGGAGCATTTCTCATTTTCGATGAAGTCATCAGTGGCTTTGGAAGATTAGGAACTTGGTTCGCTGCTCACAAATACAACGTTCGCCCCGACATGGTGACGTTCGCGAAGGCTGTCACCTCTGGCTATCAACCTCTTGGTGGCGTCTTTGTCGGACCAGCAGTTCGTCAACCCCTCGAAGCCGATCCCGCATTCTTCTTACGGACCGGCTTCACTTACTCCGGCCACCCAACTGCCTGTGCTGCCGCATTGACCAACATTGAAATTCTTGAGCGTGAAGATTTGCTCAATCGTTCGCTTCATATCGGCAAACGACTATCCACCGGATTGCAAGCCCTTGCTGACGACGGAATGGTCGCAGCAATTCGTGGCGATGGTTCGGTGTGGGCGGTCTCGCACCATCCCCACAACGACCCAGTCGTCATTCGTGATCGCATGATGAACCTTGGCGTCATTACTCGAGCAATTGGCGCTGATGCCAACACCTTCTGCCCGCCATTCGTCATCAGCGATGCCCAGATTGACCAAATCATTGATGTCCTTGCCACTGCACTCAAAGCGAACTGAACAAAACCAATGAACAAACCAGCATTCAATCCTTTTGATCCAGCGTTTCGCGCGAATCCCTATCCATTTTACGATGCATTGCGCGAACAAGACCCAGTCCACATCACGCCGTACGGAAACGTCATTCTCACACGATTTGAAGATGTGTCATGGACATTGCGCAGCAACGATTTCAGCCGCGATATTGATGCAACAGCAAATGAACCCACTGAGCCGCTGGCGAAAGCGAAATGGGATCGACGTCAGGATCGCACCGGTGCCAAGACAATTTTGAACCTCGATCCTCCCGATCACACCCGCTTACGACGACTCGTGAGCAAAGCATTTACACCAACTTCCATCGAACGTTTACGTCCCCGAATTCAACAGCTTGTTGATGACGTACTTGACCGTGCCGCAGCAAGTGGCGGAATGGAACTCGTCGACGACCTCGCCTTCCCGATCCCCTTCCAAGTGATTTCTGATTTACTTGATATGCCCACCGATCGTGCCGATGAAATGCGCGATTGGAGCCAATTGATCACCTTGGCACTCGAGCCAACATCAACAATGGAAGACCTCTCTCGAACCGACGCAGCATTCGCTGAATTGATTCCGTACCTGTTCACCGTGATTGAAGATCGTCGTGCTCATCCTGGAGACGACCTACTGTCGGCTCTTCTTGCAGTTGAAGATGAGGGTGATGTGCTCAGACTTGACGAACTGATTTCATTCGTCGTACTTCTCTATATCGCGGGCCACGAAACGACCGTCAATCTGATCGGCAACTCGGTTAATGCTTTATTGAAACACCCCGACCAAATTGCTCTTTGGGAAGCGGACGCCTCTATTGGCACTCGGGCCATTGACGAACTTTTACGCTTTGACGGCCCAGTTCAACAGACCGTACGTGTTCCCATCGTGCCGGTTACCTATCAAACGCTCAACGGCCCGTATGTCGTTGAGCCAGGAACTGTCGTGACCACCGTCCTCGGTGCGGGCAATCACGATCCAGCAATGTTCAACGATCCAAATACGCTGCACCTCGACCGAGCAAACTCAAATCGACACTTGGCCTTTGCTGGGGGTATCCACTATTGCCTCGGGGCAAGCCTGGCCAAACTTGAAGCCGAAATTGCTGTTGGATCGATCGTTTCTCGATTCCCAAATATGCAAGCCGTCGGTGACATCACGTGGCGCGATCGACTCACCATTCGTGGTGTCGATCACTTGCAACTTGAGTTTTAAAACTTATTTGCGAGTCTTGTACTTGACGGCACGATTACCGTTTTCGTCACGAGTATCAAACTGTTCAGAAAGATCTTCGATCCACTGAATCGTTCCCGAACGATCCATCAGATCGGGAGCAATCACGAGTGCAGCGATAGCGCGACCAACACCGAGTGTCGTCTGCGCTGCCGTGAGATCGGTTCCTCGTTCACCCGAAACCGCCTGAATGAACTCAGTCGCAACCGAACCCGGATACACCGAACAACAAGCGATTCCCTTGGGCTTCAACTCAAGAGCCATGTCGGCACTCAGTCGATCAAGACCAGCCTTACCTGCGCCGTACGAAGAACTGAAGTGATACGAACTTCCACCTGGCGATGAGACGTTAATGATCGACCCACCAGTACCAGCAGCAAACAACAACGGCGCGGCGTACCACGAAGCGATGTAATGAGCCCGAAGACCAATACCTACTTGATCGTCCCAAATGCTCACGGGGTGATCCCAAAAGCCACCGCCCCATGCTGGCGGATCGGGAATCTTGTAGACGTTGTTCACCAAGATGTCGATCTTGCCGACTTCGGCTTTAATGCGCGCGAACAACGCGGCGATCTGCGCGTCATCTCCATGATCGACCTGAATAGCAATACCTTTGCCGCCAGCTTCGTTAACCATTTTGACAGTCGTGTCAATCGTAAGAGGTCCATCACCCGTTGAGCGGCCGGTGATGTACACAGTTGCGCCCTTCTCGGCAAAGGCAATCGCGGTACCGCGACCGATACCTCGGCTTGAACCAGTGACGACTGCAATCTTTCCTTCAAGTTCGCGACTCATGCGGTGACGCCTTTGGCCGCAGTGAACTCAATGTCAAGATCAGTCAAACCACGAAGCATGAAACTTGGGAAATACTGATACTTGTTCGACTCAGACAACGTGATGGTGTCGATGCGCTTTGACAATTCTTCGGCCGCTACCTTGCCTTCGAGACGTGACAAGTTGGCACCCAAGCAGAAGTGAATTCCCTTACCGAAAGCCAAGTTCTCACGGAGGTGATCACGCATCGGGCAGAACTCATCAGGCTTGTCGTACAAAACTTCATCGCGGTTTGCTGATGCAAAAACGATGATGATGCGCTGACCTTTCGTGAGTTGTACTCCCCCAAGTTCAACATCTTTGGTGACGACTCGCCACATACCTTGAGTAGGAGTCGACAAACGCAATGTTTCTTCGAACACCTTTTCAGCTCGTGACGGATCAGCCTTGAGTGCCGCCCATTCTTCGGGGTTCTCGGCGAGCAAACGAATCATCTCAGTGAGTGACTTAGTAGTCGTTTCGTTTCCGGCAACTAACAACTGCTGAATGATGCTCAACATTTCGGGCATATCAAGCTGGCGCTTGTCGGTCACTTCGGGATCATCATCATCGATTGATGCATTGAGCAGATTCGTCAAAATATCGTCTTGTGGATTGGTG
This sequence comes from uncultured Actinomycetes bacterium, assembly GCA_903872155.1. Classification (GTDB taxonomy): domain Bacteria; phylum Actinomycetota; class Acidimicrobiia; order Acidimicrobiales; family Ilumatobacteraceae; genus Casp-actino8. The sequence goes on from CAIQJP010000099.1 coordinate 31,281, forward strand.
CGACGAAGTTCAATCTGCTCGGCGAAGTAATGCTGGAATTCATTAACGCCGTACTCAGCTTGAAGGCGCTGTTCGATGGTGATGTTGGTTCCAATACCGGCGATCGAGTCATCTGACCAACGCTTGAAATCGGCCAAACGATCGTCGGGAACATTCAGCGCCTTGGCGATTACTCGAACAGGTAACGGCACGCCGAATTCCTTCACGAATTCGATGCGACCTTTATCAATCCAAGAATTGATCAACTCAACAGTGATCTGACGAACGATAGGTTCCATTTCAGCAATGACCTTCGGGTGGAAGGCGCGAGCTACTAAACGACGGTAACGAGTGTGATCTGGCTGATCGGCCGTCAACATGGTTGGCACTCGCGGGTATCCAGCTGCCATGACTTCAGCAAACTTTTCACGATCTGCCGAACTCAATGGCATACCTGCACCACCGAACATTGATGAATATGTCTGTGGATCGCGCAAGACCTGCATCACCAAGTCATGCTTGGTCACGAGGTGTACGCCAAGACCCGGCACGGGATGTACCGGTGCTTCTTCTCGCATCTGTGCATAGTGCGGGAATGGACACTGCTGCGTTGAAGGATCAAATGGGTTAAAGGTGCTGATGTCTACGGCCATGATGTGCTCTTTCTGAGAAACGAATGGGATTGAAATGAGAAATTCGGATTACTTGCCGGCGAGGCGTTCAACGACGGGAATCACTGCATCGATCACCGAAGCGCCAAAGCTGACATAACTAATGCCAAAGCGTTCACGGCGTTCAACAATGCGATCACAGATTTCGTCGACTGATCCAATGAGGGCATTGGGATGTTCGGCGAACACTTCGGGAGTCATTCCAAACATGGGCGCCATCTTGGCGCGGGTACCTGCACCATCTGGTGTGACGATTGTGAAGTAGGCCGCAATTTCGATTTCAATCTGGTCAAATCGAGCGCCCGCGCCATCTTTGATCCACTGAATCTTTTGATCTGTCAACTCTGCAGTCGATGAACCGATTCCATCGGCACCCAACTTTCCAGAAGAGTTATTGAAGTTCAACGACACGATGTCGGCTTCGCGTCCAGCAATCGTGAGGATTCGCTTGGCTCCTCCGCCAATCATGATCGGAGGACCAGACTTGGTAAACGGCTTGGGAACCGCTTCAAAACCAACGGCATGAACATGCGGCGTATCGATGTTCAATTCGCCTTCAGCGAATGAAGCACGCAATAGTGCGATGACTTCTTCGAAACGATCAATTCGAACTCCGGCACGATCAAAGGGAACTCCGATTGCTTCGTACTCGCCTTGTAGCCAACCAGCGCCTAAACCGAGTTCAAGTCGACCTTCAGAAAAGAAGTCAAGAGTTGCTACTTCTTTGGCCAACATCACTGGGTTGCGATAGTCAACACACAACACGCGACAACCAACTTTGATGGTGCTGGTTGCTTCGGCTGCAACAGCCATCGCCGGAATTGCAGCAACGGTTTGCACGGGGTGACCTGTCGCGGTCAGGGCCGGTCCAGGTCCGATGATGTGGTCGGCTAAGTGAAATGACGAGAAACCCGATGACTCGGCTTTCCGGGCGAGTTCACGCCATTCTTTGCCAGAGTTCGGCGCATAGGCCTGTAGTCCGAAGCGAAATGGCTTACTCATGCTGGAACCTCCAAGATTGTGACGGCACCAGTGTCGCCGTTGACTTCAATGAGAGCACCGTCAGGGATACGCACTGTTGCATCGGTTGCCGAAACAACACAGGGCAAACCAAGTTCGCGACTCACGATGATGGCGTGACTGATCGCTGCGCCAACGTTGACGACGACAGCACCACACGACATGAATAAAGGAGTCCACGCTGGATCGGTGTTGGGAGCAATGAGCACATCACCTGGCTCAAGATCACCAGGCTCGGTCGGATCAAGAATCACACGAGCGCGACCGACGTATTGACCAGTACAGCCGGGAACACCCTGCACAACTTCGCCAACGGTGGCTTTAGCCGCGTTTGACTGACCCTTCTTCTTATACTCACTCAATGGCGGAACGATCCCGTTCTTAATGAAGAACGGCGGCTCAAGCAATTGCAATTCTTGCCATTGCGCATGACGACTGGCGAGAGTTTCTGTCAGCGAAGCGCCTTCAAACAAGAACTGATCAAGTTCAGAATCAAGCAAAGCGAACACATGATGAGGATCTTTCAAGGTGCCTTCAGCGGCACGACGACGACCAAGCTCACGAAACGCCATACGAACTTCGTGGAGCGCTCGAATGATGTTGGTCTTCGTACGTTCGCGGATTGCCATTTGCGAACTAGCGATCAATGCACCTTCTAGTTGGCCCGCAAGTTCTTCACCGAGTGGCTTGACTTTGGCGCGAATGTCCTCGGTGAGAGCCTTACGCTCTTCAGCCTTACGAGCATTTCGAATCTTGGGAGATTCGCTATCTGACTGCAAACGAATACGGTCAATCACTGCAAGTGCGTACTCGGGCTTAGTTTCCCAAGTGTCGGCACTAATTTCCCATTCATTAGGACCACGTGAACCAAATTCAACAATGAACTGAGCAAAGTCGGATACAAACTTCTTTGCATCCGCACTACTCGAAGCTTGCAAGCGTCCCAACAAGCCGGCCACGCCAGCATTGAACTCTTTGGTGACGTCACTCGATGCATTGACACTGCGCGAGAGATCCCACATGCGATAGCTAGGTTCTGCCGAGTCAACATCGCCGATACCAGCAATCAACTTCATGGCAGTTTCGGGCTCACCAAGTGCTGCACACACTGCTCCCAAAATTCCGGGTGCAATGGCCGAGTCTGATGACGGCGGGGTGTGGCTATCAAACAACTTGCGCAACAACGGCTGGAACATCCGAGCACGCGTCAACAATCCGGCGTCAGACAGAGTTGAAAGATCGGGACGAGCCTGACGAAGGGCAATCGTCATTTCTTTTTCAGCGTCAACTTCGGGAATTGAAGTGTTGGACATGACCCAACCCAGGTGCGCCAACACACCTTCGGCCATCTCGGGACGCTCATCAAGCGGATGTGCCTCATACGGCGGAACTTCGGGGTGATCACCAAAGAAAGCAAGGTCGAGTTGTTCGACGGTCAGGAGTGGGCTTCGAACTGCTTGCATACGCACGTTGGCCAAGTTGATATAGAAGTAACCAGCAAAGAAACCGCACACTTCGGGCTCACCGTCGGTGAACTCGTCAAGGGTGTAGTTGCCACCACGCACGTAGCCGTCACGCCAACCGAGCAAAATGCCGTTCTCCCAGCAAAATTGCTGACTCAGTGGGCTCGCCGAAACACTGAGAACCTCACCAGCATTGGCGCGGGTGTAGTGCGGCCAGCGCTTACTCGGCGCTCGGTCTGTTATCCAACGATCAGCCATGTCAATCCCCTCGGTGCGGCGTAATTACTGCCGTCCTAGAAACTAACCGATTGATTAGTTCTGCCGCTACGCCAAGGTCATTACTGACCTCGAAAGACTAATTCTTTGGCGTTGCGGTGATCTTGAGGCTGGTCAATCCACGCAACACGAATGAGTCGCCGTACGGGAAGTCGTTATCGGGGGTCAATCGAATGTCATCTAAGTGCTCGAGAACTAATTGCAGGGCGATTCGTGCTTCGGCCCGAGCCAATCCGGCTCCTGGGCAGAAATGCTCGCCATTTCCGAAGGCCAAATGGTCTTTCACATTGGCCCGTTCGGGGTCAATGGCGTCAGGGGCCGCAAACTTGCATTCGTCGCGGTTGGCCGAGGCGAAAACCAGCCACATATGGTCGCCAGCAGGAATCGTGGTTCCAGCGATTTCAACATCAACCTTGGCCTGACGGAAGAGTCCCCCAACTGGAGCCTCGCTGCGCAACATCTCTTCGACAAAGGCTTCGATCAGTTCGGGCTGTTGACGAAGACGGTTTTGCAGATCAGGGTTCTCGGCCAAACAACGGATCATGTTTGAAATCAAGTTGGTCGTTGTCTCATTGCCTGCAACCAAAAATTGTTGCAACATGCCGAGCTGCTCGTCATCAGTCAGTTCTTCGCCATCAATCTGAGCATTAGCGATGTCGCATAAGAGATCTCCAGTGGGGCTGGCCTTGCGAGCAGCGATCTGCGCCAAGAAATATTCAGTGAATTCTTTGGTTGAAATCAAAAAACCTCGCACTTGTTCAACCGATGGCGAATGGTTGCCAACGGGCATCACGATGTCGTCGGACCAACGCTTGAACGTGGCCAAATCTTCACCAGCCACGCCAAGAGCGATAGCGATGATCGTCATCGGTACGCCGACGGTAAATGTGCGCAAAATGTCGGTCTGCCCATTGGCCTGTAAATCTTGCTTGACTCCTGCCAAGAGTTTGAGTGCGACCTCGGTGATTGTCGGTTCCATCGCCCGAATGCGGTCGGGGCGAAACGCTGGGTTCACCAATTTGCGCTGACGGCGATGATCTGGCGGATCAGCATTCAGCAGAACCGCCACCCGACCTCGAGTCATGGTGTTTGAACCCAAGAGAGCGGCCATGTCGGGCTCTTGCATGAGTTGCATGATTCCGTTCATCAATGCTTCGCCAGCCGCCTGGGGGCCGGTCGGACTCAAACTCGAAAAGCGGTCGGTGTCACGAAGAATCGCGCGCACATCGTCGTAACGCGTGATGATCCAAGCGCCCAAGTCAGCATTGAATTGAACCCCTTCTTGGGCTCGCAACCCCGCGAAAATTGGGTACGGGCACGCAATGGCCGCCTGCTTGCGGTGAATCAGGTCATCAATCACTAGTGATTCGCTCATTGAAGTTCTCTTTTCGTGAACTAAATCGACGTTGGGTCTGTTCACAAACTAATCGGTGGATTAGTTTGTGTACACACCCGTGGGGACGGGACCAATTGCTCTATGTAGGGGGAAACATGTCGACGACTGCCGATCACGAAATTTCAACGCACCTATCCTTCTGCCGCTTCTGCCACGCCAGTTGCCCGATCGAAGTCGACGTTCAAGAGGGTCGCGCTGTTGCTATTCGTGGAGTTGCCGACGACCCGATCTTTGCTGGGTACACCTGCATTAAGGGCCGCCAGATTCCTGAACAAATGACTCACCCCTCACGCTTGCTCAGTTCGTTACGCCGCCGTCCCGATGGAACCTTTGAAGAGATCTCGTCAACTTCAGCCATGGACGAAATCGGCGCCAAGTTGCGACAAATCGTTGATACCTACGGACCACGTGCCGTCGCGTCCTACACCGGAACTGGCGGCTACCAAAACTCACTCGCCGTTCCTGTCGCCCGCGCGTTCCATCAAGGCTTCGACTCACCTTCGTTCTATACCTCGGTCACTATCGACCAACCAGCGAAATCAACAGCACCGTTTCGCGTCGGTATCTGGGAAGCGGGATATCACAACTTCAGCGATGCCGAAGTGCTGCTCGCCATTGGCTACAACCCAATGGTGTCAAGCTTTGGACCAGTTGGTGGATTGCAAGGAACAAACCCGTACGTGGTTTTGCGTGAAGCAAAAAAGCGTGGAATGAAATTGATCGTTATCGATCCACGTCGCACTGAGTTCGCTTCTCAAGCCGATATTCACTTGGCACCAAAGCCTGGTGAAGACCCCACGTTGATGGCCGGCATCTTGAAGGTTGTCATTGATGAAGGTTTATTTGATCACGAATTCTGTGATCAGTGGGTCGCCGATCTGCCGCAACTCGCCGATGCCGTTTCGGCATTTACCCTTGACTACGTTGCACAACGTTGCGATGTTCCAGCCGATGACATCGTGGCCGCGGCGCGCATGTTTGCTTCAGCCAAGAAGGGAACAAGTGGAACTGGTACTGGTCCATCAATGGCTCCGCACTCTGGTCTCACCGAACATCTCTCGATTGCGCTGAACACCATTTGTGGTCGCGTGAATCGCGAGGGCGACAAGCTCGAAAGCGGTTACTTCTTGTATCCCGAAACACCCCGTCGCGCTCAAGTGCACGCCGCTCGACTCGCTGCGTCAGGAGCGCCCTCACGTATGCGCAATTTGCGAGGTATTCGTGGCGAGATGTTGACAACAACTTTGGCCGAAGAAATCTTGACACCGGGCGAAGGACAAGTGCGCGCACTCATCGTGAGCGGTGGCAACCCAGTTGTTGCGTGGCCCGATCAAGAACTCACACTCAAGGCGATGAAAGATCTTGAACTCCTCGTCGTGATTGATCACCGCATGTCGTCGACAGCCGAGTTCGCCCATTACGTCGTTGCCCCAACTCTCTCACTTGAACGGGCCGACATTCCGCACTTGATGGATCGCTGGTTCCGTGCTCCATACACCAACTACACCGATGCCATCACCAAGCGTGAGGGCGATGTGTTGAACGAGTGGGAAGTGTTCTGGGAACTCGCGAAGCGCATGGGATCAACGCTCCCCTTCCCAGGTGGTCAGACTCCTATGGATGTTCGTCCAACCGATGATCAAATGATCGACCTCGCGTACGCCGGTTCACGGATGCCCATGGATGAAGTGCGAGCAAACCGCAGAAAAGTTCATCCCGATAAAACCATGACGGTTTCGGCCGCCGATCCCGATTGCACCGCCAAATTCACGGTTGCTCCTGATGACATCGTGGCCGAGATGGCCGAGATCGTGGTCGAAGGAGACGGTGCAGCTGCTCTTGGTATCGATCCTTCTCTGTACCCATTCCGCCTCGTCAGTCGCCGCCTGAAGCATGTCTTGAACTCATATGGATCAGATCTGTCGGTTCTTGGAGCTAAGGGTTCGTCAAACTCGGCCTATATGAACCCCGACGATATGAAAGATCACGATCTTGTGGACGGTGATCTCATTGAGATCTTCTCACCACGGGCCTCGGTGCAGGGTCTCGTCGAGTCTGCACCCGATGTTCGACGCGGGGTGATTTCGATGGCTCACTCATGGGGAGGATCGTCGCTCACCGATGAAAAGGTACGCGACATTGGTTCGCCAACAAGCCGGCTTGTCTCCGTTGACAAGGGTTACGATCGCATTAACGGCATGGTTGTCCAAAGCGCCATTCCTGTACGCATCGCAGTCGTCGAGCACATCAATCGTTGAATACCAACACCGCTGAATTCAAGACAAGGGAGACACAACATGGCTCGTATCAATGTTCCTGATGGAGAAGGTTTAGAAGCTCACCGGATGTGGAAGTTGGCGCCCCATATGGGTGCTGGCATGAGCGCGATGAGTGAAGCCGTCTATGTGAAATCGAGTTTGAGCATCCGCGAACGTGAAGTAGCACGTATGCGAATCGCCCAACTCAATCAATGCGTCGTTTGACTGAATACTCGAGCTGCATCGGCGATGCAGCAAGGATTAAGTGACGAAACCTACAACTCGGTTCAGCATTACCACGACCACCCCGACTTCACCGATCGTGAGCGACTCGCAGCCGAATACGCAGAACGTTTTGCTATCGATCACACGTCGGTTGATGATGAGCTGTGGAGTCGCCTACAAAAAGTCTTTAGCGACACCGAACTACTTGAACTCACCGTGACCATTGGTTTTTGCGTCGGAATGGGTCGTGCCTATCAAGTTCTCGATGTGGCTCGCGACTTCGACGTATTGTGGAGTCGAGAACCCGAAACTAAAACAACCGACGAATAAGGATTGATCATGACTCCACTCGAAACAGTCAACGCTTTCATCCAAGCGCTCGAAAACCGTAACGTTGATGCAGCAGTTGCCCTCGTGAGTGATAACTGTGAATACGACAATGTGCCAATGGGCAAAGTGTTCGGACCCGAAGCGATTTCAACAATGCTCAAGCCGATGATCGAAGGTTGTAGCGAAGTTGCCTGGCCCGTACATCGCGAGGCTGCAACTGGGAACTATGTCTTCAACGAACGCACCGACAAGTTTCATATGCCCTTTGGCTGGCTGGAAATGCCCGTGACCGGCGTGTGGGAAGTAGTCGATGGCAAGATCACCCTGTGGCGTGACTATTTCGATCTTCAGACCTACATGAAGCAACTACCAACTACTAAATAACCTTGTGATTCTGGTGTGGTTTTATTTGGCTATACCAACTTAAACGACACCAGAACCACAGGTAGTAGAGCATTACTTGTTAGTGGGTTTCTCCGAGGTAACTCGCCTGGATGAGGCTGCGGTCCTTGGCCATCTCGGCAGCGTTACCTTCCATCGCCAACTGGCCGTGACTTAACACGTACGCCCGATCGGCTACCTGCAACGCCATGTGCACGTGCTGTTCGACGAGCAAGACACCTGCACCGGTTTCATCAGCAATTGTTCGCAGAATCGGTAACAGACGCTCAACAATGATGGGCGCGAGACCGAGACTCATTTCGTCCACCATCAGCAACTTCGGATTCACCGTGAGCGCACGAGCCATGGCGAGCATCTGCTGTTCTCCACCAGACAACAAGCCGGCACGACGATCGAGGATCGCTTCAAGAGCTGGGAAGTAACCGAGGGCCTTCTTAATATCCGAGGCACCCTTTGCAGCACCCAACTTCAGATTCTCAGCAACGGTCAACTGATAGAACAAGGCGCGTCCCTCAGGAACATGGGCAAGACCATCTCGAGCGATCATGTGTGGGCGACGACCCTTGATTGATTTCCCGAATACCTCAATGTCTCCCGAGATAATCGGAACCAGCCCAGAGGTGGTGAGCAAGGTTGTGGTTTTACCTGCACCATTCGGTCCGAGAAGTGCAACCACTTCACCAGGATTAACAGTGAGATTCAATCCTCGTACAACTGATACTCCGTTGTACCCAGTATTGAGATCCTTGATTTCAAGTAGAGCCGACATCAGTGTCCCCCTTCAGTTGCACTGCTTCCGAGATATGCCTCGATGACCTTTGGATCATTCTTGATTTGCGCAGGAGTTCCTTCGGCGATCTTGACACCGAACTCAATCACGTAGATGTAATCGCACACTTCAAGCACCAAGCCCATGTCGTGGTCAACCAAGAAGATCGTGAGTCCAGCATCGATGATGCTGCGGAGTCGTTGACCGAGCTCTTGTGACTCAGCGGTGTCCAAACCAGCTGCGGGTTCGTCCATGCACACAAGTTCGGGACGAGCAGCCAGTGCACGAGCAGCCGAAACCAACTTGCGCTGACCCTGACTGATTTCATTTGGATACTTCTTGGCCAGGTCGCCAATACCGAGCACCTCAAAAGCGAAATCAACGCCACTGTGATCACGCTTACGTCCTGGACGAACGAGGTCGGCCAAAAAGCTCTTTGCCGTCTGGCGCTCGGCTGCCACCTGGATGTTTTCTTCGATTGTTAAATCGTCAAACAGTTCGAGTGACTGCCAGGTTCGACCAAGACCCAAACGAGCTCGTTCGTGTACTGGCAACGAATCAATTTCGGTGCCTTTGAATTCAATACGGCCAGTCGTCGGCACGAATCCGGTGATGCCATCAATAAAGGTGGTCTTACCGGCGCCATTCGGGCCGATTAATCCAACAAGTTTTCCTTTTTCGACAGTGATATCGACGTTATTGACAGCCCGTAGACCACCAAATGTCACCGACATTCCCGATGTTGTTAATAGGTTCATGTAGCCCCCTCAATTTCCCTATTCAATTCTTCTTGTTGTTTCGCTAACGCTTCTTTTCGTGCCTTGCGTTCAGCCTTTTGGATTGCCAATAGTCGAGGTGTGCCAGCGATACCTTCTGGATTTCGCACCGCTGTCACAATAAGTCCTATGCCACCAATCAACGTGGCATACGCAGGGTCAATATGCAAGATGTTTTCTAAGAAATTGAAGTTCAGACCATTCGGAGCGATGATGCCCGCCACAACAGCACCACTCACACTCGCGATACCACCAAGGTACGCAAAGGCCAAGAAGGTCAATGAGGCAAAGGCTCCAAAATACTGCGGAGTCACTGAGCCAAAGCGATAACCCGACAGCGCTCCGCCCATACCGGCGATGAAAGCCGATAGCCCGAAGGCCAACACTTTCGCACTCGCCACATTGATTCCCGTCGCAGCAGCAGCTCGTTCATTACTGCGAACGGCCAAGAACTGACGACCTGTTGCCGAGCGCCGCACGTTGACCACCATCAAACACATGATCACCACGATGATCAAACACACCACGCCAAACCACACGTTGGGCGGAATGTCGTCCTTTGCCTTCAAACCAAACACCTTGAGGTTGGTGTTGTTCGGCCCGAAATCTTTTCCGCCAATCTTGGGCGGCGGAACTTTCAACGCACCAGATTCACCAGCGAACGTCTTGTTCTTAAAGACCAACTGTTCGATAGCGACAGCCGCTGACAAAGTAATGACGGCCAAGTTGACTCCCCGAACACGTAGAGCCGGAATCGCGATTAACGATCCAAAAACTGCTGCAACCAGTGCTCCAATGACTGGACCAACTGGGAATGGAAGATCGGAGAAATACTTTGACAAGAAGAACCCTGCTGTTCCAGCAATCGCCATTTGCGCCAACGAGATTTGTCCAACGAAACCGACCAGCACCACTAGCGACAAAGAAATCACAATCGCGACCAAAGTGTTGATTGTTGATTGACGCCAGTCGTAGTTAAAGCCGAATAACAGAACAAGAGTTGCCGCTGAACCCAAGATAGTCAGTGGCAAAACTTTTCGTGGCCGCACCGCAAACGGCATCCGACCTAACGTCACCGCACCACGAACCGGTAACGACTTACCACGTACAAACATCGCGATCACGATGATGATGAAGGGTAAAGCTTGCACCAATCCTGGAGCGGGCAAGACACCACGCGGGAACCAGGTTTGAGCGCCTTGATATTGAATCCACGCTTGAACCATTGCGATGCCAATTCCGGCGAAGACCGTAATTCCAAACGAAGAGAAGCTCGCTAACAACGCCGCACCAAGAGCGGGCACAATCAACAACGGCATGGTGATGGTGTCAAGGTTGGTGATCGGTGAGGCCAACACGCCGAGCATTCCAGCGATCACTGTAGAAATCACCCAGTTCGAACCAGCCAAGAAATCAGGCGAAAATCCGAGAACAATGGCGCCTTTTTCATTTTCGGCAGCAGCGCGTGTGGCCAATCCGAAACGGGTGTATTTAAAAACAGCCCACAGAGCAATAGCTACTGCCACAACGATTGCCACCAAGAACAACTGGTTATTTGGAATCGCTCCTAAATCGCCAGGAAGTTTCACTTTGCCTTTGGGGAGTGGAAGCTGGATTCCGGTCTTCACGGTTTCGCCAAAACGTAGGCGTACAAATTCTTGAAGGACGACAAAGAGTCCAACGCTCGTCACAACCTTGGCCAATACTGGCGCATTTCGGAGTGGACGGAAAATAACAAAGTGCAAAAATAACCCGAGAAGAATCGAAATGACCATCGCCGCGGCAAGTGCTGCTGGCAAAGTCAAACGATCGCCCGGCAGATCGATCACCGTCGGCCAATTGGGAAGATCAAGGTTTTTAGCCGAACCGTTAAATGCGTTGACAACGATTTCAATCAGCGCCAACGGGTTAGGTAACGGCGGAATGTACAACTTGCCTTCAAATCGCAGACCATAAAACCAATACGCGACAAAAATTGTCACGACACCATTAGCGAAGTTCACCACACCCGAACCACGGAAGGTCAACACTACGCCTAACGCAATAGCAGCAATCAGCGCACCAGTACCAACATTAGAAAACATCGGAGCTAACTGTTTTGCGTCAGTCACGTACATCAAGGCGAAGATCGCCACGACAACCAATGCTGCAACGACACCTTTACGTTGCTTCGCGAATTTGACCAAAGTCTCCACAGTGAACTCCTGTTACTCATGTGACTAGCAAAGAGGGTGTGGCAGATCTCTCGACCTGCCACACCCTCTGTTGTTGAGCGACCAACAGGTCGCTCAACAATGAATCAACCTAATTCGGCTTGAGCGTCAACTGGCTTGCCGTTGAAACCATCCATGATGGAAACATAGTCAGCACCCTGCTGCTGCTGGACACCGATTTGGAATCCGCACAACGACGGGAACGTCGGGTTACCGCCACACTTCTGCGGACCAACGACACCCCAGCCGGGACCAGTGAAGGCCTTAGCTGCAGTACGGAATCCTTCAGAATCAGCCGCTCCGGCATTGGCGAACTGAGCGATGGTCATCAAAGTTCCAAATGTCGGGCCACCGAAACCGGTGTATTCAAGAGTTTCTGCATCCATACCTTCGGTTGCGGCATACGCGAATACAGCTTCGATATAAGCGTCAATATCTGGGTTGCCAGCAATTTCGTAGGAGTAGCCATAACCACCGAAATACCAGCCGTCAGGCAACTTGGCATCAATGCCGAGTTCCTTGAGGTGGGTCTGCATGGGCACACCGAAGCACAGACCAGTTGTGACAACTGTGGTCTCAATTTCAAGGGTCTTCAACGCGTCATAAACCGCGATACAACTACCAACAGTCACCAACGGGTAGAAAACATCAGCGTCTTGCGCGCCAGCAGCCTGAATGAGGCTGGCCATTTCGGTTGCGCCTGCGGTGTCGGCAGCAGCAACGCCAGTGACTTCAACGCCAAGACTTTCAAATACAGGCTTGGTCAACATGTTGAATGCAACCTGGCCAGATGGGTTGTCACCATAAACAACGGCAACCTTCTTGATGTCTTTACCTTCAAGTTCACCGAGGAACTTGGCGATGAACACTGTCAAACCGCCAACAACTCCAGGTGCACCAGGCGTGAATGCGTATGCATCAGTAGCAAGGAACTCTGGCGTGGTCAATGGGTTCGAAATGAAGACTGGTTTCTTGCCAGCAAGACCATCGAGCAACGGTTGGTTTCCATTCAACATGGCACCGGCCAAAACAACGGAGACCTTGTCGTTAGCGAGCATTTCCTGAGCACACTTCTGACCATCTTCTTCTTTGGTAATGACGCACTTGGCGAGTTCAATCGGACGTCCACCAATACCACCGAGGAAGTTGTTGATGTACCACACAGCGGCGTCAACACCAATTGATGCTTCGGGGAAGCCAGGCGTTCCACCTTCTTGGTTGACGTAACCCACGACGTAGGGGTCGGTGCCAGTGGCCGCACCAGAAGTGCCACCGGTGTATTCAACTGCGTGTGCCTGATTCTCAGCCGAGATCGGTGATTCTGCCGGGGCATCTGTTGCTACAGGAGCATCAGTGCCTGACGGGGCATCGGTGGCCGGAGCTTCCGACGCTGCTGGAGCATTTGTAGTTGTCGATGAATCTTCGCTACAGGCGCCAACAAGCAATCCTGCAATAGCCAAGCCAGCGACAAAACTGATCTTTCTATTCCTCATAAGTATCCCCCTATGGATGACCTCGAGCTCCGGATGGAAACTCGCACTGTGAAGCCTGCCACACCCACCTATCCCGAGCAAATACCGAAGGGAACTATCGGTTCTATTTCTTTCAGGGGACTTTCTTATGAATTTTTGGATTCGCCTGACTCGCGATAATCACCAAAGGCCGCATCTCGTTCACTCAGAGCAGCAGTGACACCCTTAGTGACAAAAGATTGCATGTATTCCATCGATGAAGGCTGATGAAATCCAAGTGCCTGAATTTCTGCAGTCGCGCGAATCCCTGCACGTATTCCCATCACGTCCATCGCTCGGTGAGCGGCCCGCTTGTTGAGTGCCAACAAGTCGGCGGGAATCTTGGCAATACGTTCGGCCATTGCCAACACTGCCCCATCGAGTTCATCTGCCGGGTGCGCCCGATTAGCGAACCCATTCGTCACCGCCTCAACTCCACTCATTGAGTCACCAGTCAGCAAAGCCTCCATACCTCGTCGGAGACCCATCATCCAGGTTTGCCACTGCATATCGGGAGGCGACATCAATCGAACTGGCGGATAGCCAATCTTCGCGTCTTCAGCGACGTACACCAGGTCGCATGCAGTGGCCAGTTCGGTACCACCAGCCAGACAGTATCCGTGCACTTGACCGATGATGGGCGTCGACATATCCCACATTTCGAACCAGTTGTTCACGACATGGCGCGACCACCAACCGTCGGCACGTGAAATCGCGCGTTCGACATCACTGTTGGGCGAGCCGAGGTCATAGCCCGCGCAAAAAGTCGAACCCGCACCTCGAATGATCATGACTGAAACATCACGCGCTTTATCACCCTCGCGCAGTGCAGTAAACAGAGCACCGCGCAATTCATCGTTTAAGGCGTTGCGCTTGTCAGGTCTGTTCAAAGTGAATCGACGAACCTTCGGCAATGGATTGTCAATTAGCAACACTGGGTCAGACATGTGACTCTCCTACTTTGATTTTCTTAATTCTCCCAGTAGGGAGCGCGCAGTTTGCGCTTGTTGATCTTGCCCATGGTGTTACGACCTAGGTCGTCAACAAATTCAATGGTGCGGGGGCATTTGAAATGACTCAACCGCTCGCGACAGAAAGCCAACACTTCTTTGGCATCTGGCGGATTCTTGAGGTCACGCGGAATCGCGAGCGCCTTCAGTTCTTCACCCATTTCGGCGTGAGGAATTCCGATGCAAGCGACGTCTAAGAGATCGGGATGCTGCACCAGTACTTGTTCAGCTTCGGCTGGATAGATATTGACTCCACCAGAGACAACCATGTCACTAAAGCGATCGGTGATGTACACAAAGCCGCCATCATTGACATAACCGATTTCACCAAGAGTGAATACGCCAGGAGCAATGTTTGCAGCCTTGGTCTTTTCGGCATCATTCGGATAGATCACGCCGCGACCCGTCGAATCTTTAAAGAACAAGCGGCCTTCAGTGTTTGCTGGCAACTCATTACCGTCATCGTCAAGAACGATGACCGAGAATGGCGGAACAGGACGACCGACAGAACCTGGGTTCTCGAGCCAATCAGCACTGGAGATTTGACACGTCGTACCGACTTCGGTCGCACCATACGCATCGGTGAAGATCAGACCCCACCAATCAATCATCGAACGCTTGATATCAACCGGGCACGAAGCACCCGTGTGAGCAACCAACTTCATTGAAGACACGTCGTACTTGGACTTCACTGCTTCGGGTAAGGCCAACAAACGCACGAAGTGAGTTGGAACCATCACCGAAGATTCGGTCTTGTATGTAGCGATGGCTTCAAGAGTTTTCTCAGCGTCAAACTTGGCAAGAATCACCATTGGTACTCCGCGCACGAGCAAACGCATGCCATTCAACGGACCGGTGTGATACATCGGACCAACCACTAAGTGAGTTCCGTATTCGGCGAAGCGATTCGACTTCATACCTTCAAGGTGTTCACCCATCGTTGAACCGCCCGCAAACATCGTGGGCGGCAGTTCGGTGCCCTTCGGACGTCCAGTCGTGCCCGATGTGTACAACAGGTTGGCTCGGGGCTTCACATCAAGCGATGGATCACTCGGATCACCTTGCGCGAGCCAATCGTTCCAATTCGTGACCTCGGGGTGCGACACATCCCAACCGACAATGATGAGCGTTGCGCCTTCAGACCGAGCAATCTTGGCGGCTTCAACACCACGTTCGAGTGTCTCTGGACCAACGAACAAAATACGTGACTCAGAGTCGACCAAGATGTACGCGGCTTCTTCGGCGGTCAGGTGGAAGTTCACGGGAACAGTTGAGGCGCTGCCCAAGAGGCAACCTAAGTGTGCATAAGCCGTTTCGGCCGCATTCTCGGCGAAGACTGCTACGCGACGCTTCGGACCAAGATCGGCCGAAAGCGCATTGTTAGCGGTGCGATTGAGAATGTCTCCAACTTGTGCCCAGGTAAAGGCTCGATTGGGATCACGAACCGCAATTTCTTCGGGACGTTCACGGGCGAGATCGGATGCAAAAACAGGCATGAGACGAAACTACGAGATTTCAGACGTCGGCAACAATGCCACGAGCAATCAATTGCTCTTTATCGTTCGTAAAGTTCGCCGAAAGATCGGCTGGACCGCCGTAGTGAACCTGCAAGAAGCGACGCGTGAACAACCATTGGCCATTCACCTTGGCGTACGCATCATCGTAATGAGCGAGCAAAATCCCGGAATCGCCATTAGCCCGACGCATTCTTTCGCTGATAGCCCAACGCCCCGTCGCCTCATTGGGCGAAGCACCCGCCCATGCATCACCGTTATGAACAGTTTGCACGACCGATGAAATGCCGCCCATCGCGGCGTACCACAGTTTGAGAATCGCCTCTTTACCCTCAACCAAACGACCTCCGCCCAAATCCCACACCGCGTCATCGGTCCAACAACTTCCCCACTGCACGCCATTGCGATGAATCACCGCATCGGCGTACCGATTAATGAGACGCTGGATATTGACATAATCTTCGACGCTGACGGGAGTGAGTTCGCTCATAGCCATTATTTCTAGCCCAGCCAGCAGCCGTTGAACGATGCCAGACAGGACGATGCCGGCCTTCCGCTGATTTACAGCCGATCTATTTGCGACAAGATGAGGAATATGAGTTCTGATCTTGATCTCACGAAAATGACTTTGCTCGACTCAGATATTTCTGACTGCCCTTACGACGCCTATGGGAAGCTCCGCTCCGAAGCACCGGTGTGGCGCGACAACGCAACCGGAATGTATGTCATCACGCGCTATGAAGATGTGCGAATGGTGCTGAGCGACACTGAACGCTTCACTAGCGCCCGCCACCGCGGTCGCGTCGACCCACGGTCAGCCAAGATCAAAGCAATGTACGAACAAGATGGCTGGGTGCCCGGCGCAACGTTGGCCGCCCGCGATGATCCAGAACACCGTGAAATGCGTGGCCTCTTCAATCATGCCTTTCGCCCGTCACGTATCAAAGAGATGGATCCCTTCATCGAAGAACTTGCTCATCAACTCATTGACGATTTTATTGAAACCGGCACTTGCGATTGGGTTCGATCATTTGCGATTCCGTTGCCCCTTATTGTCATTGGACGACAAATGGGTGCACGCGATGAGGACATGTGGCAAATCAAAGCTTGGACTGACGCCTGGGTACAGCGCCTCGGGATGATGCAATCCGATGAAGAAGCTTTCTGGTCAACCGAACAAGAGATTGAAGCCCAGCACTATTTCCAACCAATCTTTGAACGACTACGTCAGCAACCAGATAATACCTTGCTGAGCGATTTAGTCAATACGGTCATTCCCGAATGGGGACGAACACTGACCGACAATGAATTGCACGCTGAAATGATGGCCGACACATTTGTGGGTGGATCAGAAACGACAACCAACGCGCTTTCTGAGGGCGTTCGACTATTGATTGCCAATCCTGAGCAATGGAGTCTGCTCAAATCTGATCCCGATAAATACGTACCTCTCCTTGCCGAAGAAGTGCTCCGCTTAGAAGGACCCGTACAAGGCCTCTTTCGTTCAACAACGCAAGAAGTTGAACTACATGGTGTGACGATTCCAGCAGGAGCTGTCATCAATGTGCGTTATGCCGCCGCAAACCGCGACGACAATCAGTTTGAGTGTCCGGCCGACATGGACCTCAACCGCGACAATGTACGCAGCCACTTATCGTTCGGTTTCGGAACGCACTTTTGCCTAGGTGCACCACTCGCCCGCCGTGAACTCATCATTGGGTTTCGCGCTCTCGTCGATCGCATCGATGAGATGTGGTTCATCGAAGGCGAGAACGATTTCCGCCATCACCCAAATTTCTGCTTGAGGTCACTGAAGCATTTGAATATCGGATTTACACAAGCGACTTCATAACTGCTTGCCTCGTCGAACTATTTCACGGTCGAGCGAGGTACACATCGATCGTTTGATGTAGATGCCTAGCGCGGATCTCTTGATAATTGCCAGAGACTTGCGATGTTCTCATGCTGCCCTTGAAACCACGGGTCTGAGCGGCCATATTGTCCGTGTCTTGGTCGTAGACATAGCCCAGGACTTGGTCAATACCGGGCGCCGACATGTAGCTCTCATGAATGTCAATGTCGTAAGGCTGCGCGGGAGGTGGCGGGGCTTGGCCGTCAGCGGGGAACCGTAAGAACAACAAGTCGAATGTGCACTCGTCTGGATTGGTTGGGTGCGGAAGGAATCGATACACCATCGGCTTATGAGCACCGGGGAAAAAGAAACCGTTAGGAAAAACGAAGTACTCGATCGAGTCGATCGTCTCACTCACTTTAAAGTCTGAAAAATCATGGCCATATTTTTCTTTCAACTGCTGCTGTACAAACGCTGAATACACGTCGCGTGCAGTGTGACCCTCGGGAACCTGGGGGATATTGACTCCCCCGGCAAACTTACGACCAATCATAAAATTAAGAATTTCTTGTTCTGATTGTTGTGCGGCAATGTGGGGACTCTGTGAGCCAGACGTATGCATAAACCGCGACACGTGCTCGCCAAAGACGTCATACTGAGCGTTTGCATCACCAGTGGCACGAAGTGCTTCTGGGTGTGTCTTAAATACGTGATATGCCTCGAGAAAGGCCTCCATCGCGGCTTTCCAGTTTGCTGGTAATCGCTTGCGAACATGGATTTCGATGTATCGCTGTGAGAGATCCCATGTACCAGTGAAATGCCTTGTCATGACCCCGAGATACTCATGCAGTGACTGAGCGTGCGGATCAAAATTCACAAAAACAAAGCCACCCCAGGTGTCGACTTGGATCTCGGGTAACTCAAAGTCTTCGTCTTTGACATGTGGGAAATCCCAGCGACAGGGAATCGTCGCCAATTTGCCTGAGGTAGACCACGCCCATCCATGAAAAGGACAAGTAAATCGATTGGCGTGACCAGTTGTGTTTGATGGCTTGAGTTGAGTTCCTCGGTGCAGACAAAAGTTGTTAAACGCACGAATTTTCATGTCAGCAGAACGAACAATCAGAATCGACCGATCCCCTATGTCGTAGACATGGAAGTCGCCTTCGTTTGGAATATGTTCTTCACGACACGCCCACTGCCATGTTCGCGACCAGACTCGCTCGAACTCAGACTTTAAGAACTCCTCAGATGTGTAGCGATCGAAGCCAATTGGCTCATCGCCACGAAACTCATACTCGCTCTCAAGCATTTGCGGCGGAACCCCACCAATATCACGCACAACAATGTCTCGATAGCTCGGCCCCGGGCAACGCTCTTGATCCGCCGCCATTACTACTTGATCCCCACTGCTTTCACAGTGCAAGGTTATCACGCTTCGCAGTATGGTTGAATAATCAGTTGGCTGGAGGAAACGTGGCACATCATGCATACGGGGTTGGATCAGGTGGCATCGCCGGCGTCGGCTCGCGCCAAACAATATTGGCGTACTACAGCATGCGCGGCGTCGATTTTGAACAACGAGTAGCAGCCGCATCGGCTGCTGGCTTTGATGGCATCGGATTTGGAGTGGGCGAATACTTACAACTGCGTGCGAATGGAACGAGTGACGACGACTTCAAGCAAGTGCTGTCTCAACACAACATTCGCATTCTTGAACTTGAAGCTCTTCGACTCGTCGACGACAAGTCAGCGCTTGACTTTGAACATGTGGCCAGAACATTCGGAGCAGAGCGCATACAAGTCATCGCCCCATTTGGTGCGAACAAAGACATTGACCTTGATGTTGCAGCGCAATGGCTCGGCGCCTTAGCAGAACGCACTGCTGACGCGGATGTGCATTATGCACTTGAGTTTTTGCCGCCAACAAAGGTTCCAGACATTGCAACTGCACAGAATTTTGTTCGCCGAAGTGGGCATCCAAATGTTGGTCTCTGCGTTGACACATGGCATGTATTCCGCGGTGCTGGCGTGTCGTCGCTCGCGGATCTTGATTATTCGCTGGTCAAGAATATTCAAGTTGATGACGGAACAATGACGCCAAGTATGGACGACTACATTCAGGATTGCATCCACAATCGTGAGCTTCTCGGTGCAGGCGAATTTGATCTCCAACAGTTCTTTGAATTAACGCCGCCCAACGCTCCTATCAGTGTCGAGATCATCGACGACGATCTTGATCTGATTCCGGCTTTCGAGCGGGCTCAACTTCAGGCGTCATCTCTACAACGCTTAATGGCGCGCCGCGATCGGCAAGACTGAAAGTCACGAGCTTTACTTAGAGTACGGAGCCACCATGATCCCCGACTATTCATCACGAACCTTGAACGATCTCACCTCGCTTCTTGGCAAACGAGCCGTTGTCACTGGCGGAGCTAGGGGAATCGGCGCGGCAACTGTTGCGCGGCTTGCCGAAGCCGGAGCCGACGTACTTGTGACCGATATTGATGAAGCTGGAGCAGCAGCTACGGCAACAGCTGTTGCAGCGCAAACTGGACGAAAAGTACTCAGCACCCGTATCGACATCGGCGATACATCAACAATCATCGCGGCGGCAGATCTGTGCGTTGAAAAACTTGGTGGTCTCGATATCTGGGTGAATAACGCGGGCATCTACCCCACCACTGGACCAGCAATAGATGCCGCCGATGATTTCATCGATCGATTAATGCACATCAACGTGCGTGGCAATTTTGCTTGCGCCCGCGAGGCTGCACGGCGCATGAATGGTGGAGTCATCGTGAACCTTGCTTCAACCACGGGCTTTCGAGCCGCTCCAGGCATCAGTGCGTACGTCATGTCAAAACATGCGGTCGTGGGAATGACCAAAAGTCTGGCCCTTGAATTTGGACCCAAGAATATTCGTGTTGTGGGAGTCGCTCCTGGCCCCATTGACACACCAGGGGTTCAAGACCAGTTGGCTCCTCTCAAGGCAGCCGGCTTAGATGTGGGCGCACGGATGAGCCAAACCCTCTTGGGTCGAGCCGGCCAAGCCGACGACATTGCACGAGTGATCTTGTTCTTGGCATCCGATATGGCCGCTTGGATCACCGGAGAAGTGGTTGCCGTTGATGCTGGATCACTTGCGGGCTAATCAAAAGACTTCCTTCGCCTGCTAGACAAACACAGGGGGTAATGAGATGAGTCAACCAAAGATTCCGCTGACGGCCGACACGATTGATGCTGTATGGCTCAATCAAGCATTTGACGGTTCGGTCGCGACGATCACCAACGTGAGGGCCGAACGTTTAGGTGAAGGCGTCGGCTTACTAGGCGAAGTCACACGTTTACATTTGAGTTACGCCGCAAATTCGTCTGGCCCACAACCAGCGAGCATGATCGCCAAATGTCAAGCGGCTGCTCCCGGAAATGTTTTCATGTCTCAGGCCATGGGTTTTTACGAACGTGAATCTTCGTTCTACAAACAATTCTCTCAATCAATTAATTTGCGAGTTCCGTATTGCTACTACACCGATGTCGATCCAGCAGGTGCTCCGTACATCGTTCTGTTAGAAGAAATCACCAACCCCCGAATGGTTGATCAAGTTGTCGGCGCCAATTTCGAAGACAGTGCCGCAATTCTTGATCAGGCCGTCAAATTACATAGTCATTTTTGGGATAACGAATTGTTGTGGTCACTCGAGTGGTTGCCACCGATGAACAATCCGCTGTATCGCGCAGCACGCGAAATGGCCGAACCAAAGCTTGAATCGTTTATCGCCACTTGGTCGCCCCATGTTGAAGCCGACACGATGCAGTGGATGCGCGAACTGACCCCGAAGTATCCAGACATGGTCGACTGGTGGGTCGAACAGGGCAATGCCACGTTCTCACATACCGACTTTCGTGCTGACAACTTTTTGTTTGGTGGTTCAGCAGGCGTTGGAGTCGTGACTGTTCTCGATTTTCAATTAAGTGCCCGCCATGTCGGCATGTGGGATGTCGCTAACTTCCTTGGTCAATCGGTGACTATTGAAAATCGACGTGAATGGGAAAAGACATTGGTTCGTCGCTATTACGACGGACTGATTGCTGCAGGAGTCCCCGACTACTCATGGGACCGTTGCTGGCGCGACTATCGCTACTGCTTGTTGCATCAGGCTTGGTCACAAGTTGCGGTCAGCGATATTGATCCTGGCAACGATCGAGGGCGAGCCTTGTTACATGCCATGATCACCCGCGTTTTTGCTGCTGCGCACGACTTGCAATCTGGCGACCTGCTCAGCGAATTCTGACGAGGCCCTTACCGCTATGACTCCCGAACTTGTCGCTCGTCTCACTGCTGAAATGCAATATGAGTTTGACCGCACCGCACCACCCGAGGGATTCCCCAAATTCCATGACATCCCGGTTGAGCGGTTTACCTCTGATGAGTTTTGGGATCTTGAACAGAAATACTTATGGCCACGCTCGTGGGTCTTGGCTGGCCGGGCCGAAGATATTCCCAATGTCGGCGACTTCTTCACTTTTGATGACTTACGCGTGCCGATACTTCTGATTCGAGGCAAAGATTTACAAGTTCGCGCGTTCTACAACACCTGCCAACATCGCGGTGCACCAGTTGTACGTGAAACATCAGGATCCTCCAAGCTTTTGCGTTGTCAATATCACTCGTGGTCATACGACATTGATAACGGGAAATTGGTTTCGGTTCCTGATGAGCGAGATTTTGTTGATCTCGATAAGACCGAACGTTGTCTTCCTTCGATCTCGTGTGAAATCTGGGACAACTGGATTTTTATCAATCAAGATCCTGAGGCAATGGCGTTCTCCGATCACATCGGCAAGATCGCCGATGAAATGTCGGAGTTTCAGGGTGCCACATTACGTACAGTCGCCAAACAAAGCGAGATCGTTCCATGTAACTGGAAGGTCACTGCCGAGGCGTTCCTTGAGGTATACCACTTCCGGCATATTCATAGTCGCAACGGCGAGAGTCTCCTAGATAACCGTGGAGCAACCATGGGACTTCTCCCCAACGGTTGCTCACGCATGGTGACACCGTTTTCAAAAACTTCTTACTCGGCACTCGGCATGAACAATTGGGACGATTACAAACATGTTGTGATCCCCGGCTTCACCGATTTAGAAACCGTGAACGACATGGTTCGTTGCACGAGTTCTGCGTACGGCATCTTTCCTAACCTCATCACGCCGATCGCTGCGTACGGATTTCCATTTATCACCTTCTGGCCCATTGATAAGCAGACCACACGAATTGATTGGACTCATTACGCCCCCATCGATTTTGATCCGAAGGAAGGTTTGCCGACCAACTGGCAGATGAGACTCGACAACTTCAAACTCATTATGGAAGAAGATTTTTGGAATATGGCGCCAATGCAGAGGTCGCTTGAATCACCAGCCATGCGCGGCATGCCCATCAATTATCAAGAACGTCGTATTTGGAATTTCCACGAACAACTAGACCGAGTCATTGGCATTGATCGAATTCCTGCGTCAATGCGCGTTGAACAATTGCTCAGCAGCTACATCGAGAGCTAAAACTCAGCCTCGCGAAACCGCGGGGTTGCCGTCAGTCCACATCACGACAAGGCGGCGAAAACTGATACGCCATCCTTCTGATGTGCGCTTCAACTGATCTTCATAACGACCAGCAATAATGAAGTTGGTTCCGCCATGGGCAGCTTGACGAACATGTTGCGCCTGCAAATAGCAACGACATGTTGCCGTATCACCCTGAACATTGATCTGATGATTCGAGATGAGATGTTGAGTCTCGTCCATTCGCGAGAGCGCGGTTTCAACGCGCTTCTTTATTGCTGCACGGCCGATGACATCTTCTAAAAGGTCGCCGGTGGCGTCTTCAGTGAACACCGTGTCGAGCACTGCCCAGTCTTTGGTATCGAGTGCCCAGCAATAGCGGTTTGTCACATCAATAATTGCCGCTCGATCAATCAGTAACTGATGCGCTTCACCGTTAGGCAATGTGTCAATCGTTTGAATTTCAAACATCTCGTCCCCCTCTATCTCGTCTTAACCGTAGTCGGGTATGACACGCTAGGGACATGTCCATCCTCGATCGACCAGTACAAATTGCTTACAGCGCCCCAGGGACCAACACCCTCGAAGAGGCCGCCAACGAATTTCGCCAACGCACCAGCTGCGGTCCTTTCGTTTTTGCCCACCACATAGAGATCAACTCGTGCACGATCAATGGAGTGGCGAGCACATTCGATCATTCGTCGGCTTACGGCTGGTGGGGCGAGATCATGGTTGAGCTCGTACGCGAACACACCGCACCTCTAGGACCAAGCCCATCGGGATTACATCACATGGCATTCATGGTTGATTCGTTACAAGTCGGCGTTGATTGGTGCGCACAGCAAGGTTGGCCTCTCACCCTTCATGCCCAAACGAGCGGCGGACAAGAGTTTGTCTTTTGCGACGCACGACACGACCTCGGACATTTCATCGAAATGTACGAACCGTCCGAACGTTTACTCAACTTCTACGACTACGTCAAGAATCTTGCGTCAACCCCATCGTGATTCTGGTGTGGATTTGTTGCGTATAGCGCAACAAATCCACACCAGAATCACAAGGTCTTCAGAAATTTTCACATGGTTGAGTCGTCGACCCAACTTCCGTGGAAGCCGAATGGAACACGCTGCGGCAGATGTACACGAGCGACTGGTGCCTTGGAAAGATCGCTGGCATCCAAAATGACCAAGTCGGTTGAATCGGTTGCGTCGTCATACACGAATCCCATGGCGTAGCCCTCATCTTCGTTGGCCGACGCAGAATCCTGCACGAAGACAAACTCACCAGGATGGGCATTCGGCCCAAGATCATGAATGGTCTTTGACCCATTGCTCATGTCGTATCGCGCCACCACGCCAGGCTCGCCCATTTCTCCAGTCGCGCCGGGACGTGAACCCGCAACCCAGCCGTAACGGTGCTTCAAACCCACAACGCGATCATCCACTCGTGGGAATGCATGGGCCCAGTCGTCAATTTGAGTTTCGCGTACGGCGCCAGTCTTCATGTTAAATGCCCAGCGATACATGTAGCACGGCTCGAAACTGTCCATTGATCCGCGCCACATTGATTCATGGCGACCAACATCACAAATCACTTCATCACCATCGACGTACGCATTCAGTGGGTGGAAGACATAGCACGGGTCGACGTTGAACCAGCGCACATCCTTATCGGTGCCCATGCGCGGCATGATGCCGATACGGGCTCCGTAGTTGTCATCCCAACCAATGGGCGGAAGTCCTTCCGCCATCTTGTCGAGATTGAACACCACGGGTAGGTCCATGAAAATTGCATGATCTCGAGTGATCATGAAGTCATGCATCATCGTGCCGGCCGGGACAGTGATATCTGCCGTATGCACCAACTGACCATTGCCATCAAGGACGTGATAGGTCAAAAATGGTGCGACTGCTGAATAACCAAAGAAATGCAATTCATTGGTTTCGGGGCACAACTTTGGGTGCGCGGTAAATGCCGTTTTCAGCTTTCCGCCGAAGTCGTCACTGCCAATGGTTTCAAGTTCTCGCGAAAGCTCCCAAGGCAAGTGACCTTCTTCTAAAGCCCAAATACGACCTGCGTGTCCGAGCACATGGGTGTTTGCTGCACTTGCCGTCGGATCGAACATGGTCTCGGGGTCCATTGCATCAAGACCCTTTTCCCACTTCGGGGTACGCACATAGCGGTTGCGGTACCACTTCGCCTGACCGCCTTCGAGACGTACTCCGTGAACCATGCCGTCACCGAAGAACCAGTGGCCGGCTTGACCATCTTTCGGGTTCGATCCATTGCGCACGTATAAGCCCGACAAACTCTTCGGAATTGAACCAGTCACTCGCAAATTGGTGTCGGTGATTTCGTTGAAGACTGGCGCGTAATTTCCTCGCAAAAACCACGGCGTCTTTTCCGAATCTCGGTCGATCATGTCAGTCATTTTGTTCCCCCGAACAGTTGATTGGTTTCTTGTTGTATTTCTAGCGAACTTCGTTCCACCATGGTGCCACTTGCGCAGCAAATCTTTTGGCGTATGAGCGAGTTAATTCATCAAGTGAATCACTCAGATCCTGATTCTCGGTCGGCGGGAGTTCAGATCCACCTTGCACTGGGTCGACCCACTCAAGTCTCAATCCCGCAAGAACGGACCCCAGCAACGGTGAAGCGATTTCGTGATGCTCACTCGTTTGATGCGCAATGAAAGCCCGAAAATCGGTAAAGGCCAAAAGTGTGTAATACGTCTGGGGTTCTGAACCCCGCCAATACTCATAGCGCAACAATCCAGGTTCGCTACTGTGACTCGCCCCATACAGATCTTTGGAGATCTGCTCGAACTGAGTCTCACAACCGGGCTTCACTTTAATGTGGGCGAGAATCGTGGCCATGGCGACACCGTAACAAATCTGCTGATTCTAAAAATCAGCCGACGAGCTTTTCGCTTAAGGACCACAACGCCGATGCTCGGGCTGGGTCGACCGCTCGAGCCGCAACTCCCCCGTCGTCAAGCTCGTCATCAGGAACAACTGCGCTCACATTGCAGTCCTCGCAATACTCTCCACCACGTCCATCTAGCAACGCCGATGTTGCCGCCCACACTGATGTTGCAGCACCTTGTTCGGGCGACTTCCACGCCATTGCTGTTGGCCGTTCGGACAGACGAGTGATCAACGAGGTCAAAGTTTCTTCGGTCATGTATCGACTGAGTTCAGTATGAATCACACCAGGGTGAACTGCAAAAGCGCGTACACCTTGATCGCGATAGCGACGATCAATTTCAACTGCGTGCAAAACATTGCACGTCTTCGCTGCACCATAGGCCAAGAACGGTTCATAATCACGGCGCTCAAAGTTCACATCATCAAAGTCAACATCACCCATTCGGTGGCCCGCCGAACTCAAGACAACGACGCGGGCCGGCGCCGACTCAACGAGACGCGGCAACAGATCGCGAGCCAACAAGAAATGCCCAAGATGATCGACTCCGAACTGTTGCTCGAATCCATCAACAGTGTGACCAAGCGGCGTGGCCATAATTCCGGCATTCAAAATGAGACCATGAAGTGGAACATTGCGCGCCATGAACTCGGCAGCCGCAGCACGTACTGATGTCAATGATCCCAAGTCAAGAATCAGACTTTCTAATTTTGCATCAGGATGAGCCGCACGAATTCCGACAGCAGCAGTTTCATTCTTTGCGACGTCACGCGCAGCCATGACCACTATTGCGCCCTTGGACGCCAAGGCTCGAGAGGTTTCGAGACCCAGCCCTCCAGATGCACCTGTCACTAAAAAGCGGCGACCCTGCAGATCAAGACCAGCCAGTACTTCGTCAGTTGTAGATGTCGCAGAAAAGCCACTATTTGTTGTCATGTCCGAAGCGTACGTTTGCGATGCTCACACCAACGAGACGAGGACTCAACAATCAGCCAAGGGGCCCACCGGCGAACCAACGGTCAAACATTGGTTTGATTGCACTCCACACCAGTTCAACGATCAAACCACTCGGAGGCTGTACATACGTAAATGCCCCATAACCCTTATCAGGAGAAGCTTGTGCCATCGCCAACGTCCAACCCTTGGCAACAAGAGCTTCGGTTTCGCCCTTGACGTCATCGCTCCATACTCCGACGTGATGGATACCTGGATTCGTTCGTCCGTCCCAAATTGATCCGGGTGCACCTTCAAGCAGTTCAATGTGCTGCGGACCTTCGGCTGAGTATGTGAACTTCAAAGGAATGGTTTGCTCGCCGCCTGCTGGTGTCCACACGTGCTGCTCACGCTCTTGCGGTTCACACCACGTCACGCTCAATGATTCGCCTAATTCTTTCATCGCTAACTCAAGATTCGGAACTCGAATGCCTTGGTGATAGCAACGGGTGTAGTCAACTGTTCCCATAACATCCTCTTTCAATTGTCTCATTTGGTAGCGATCAATAGTTCTGGAATTCACTAGATACGACGTTGGTGGCCTTCCCAATACGGAGCCCGTAATGGTTGCTTTTGAATCTTGCCCGTGCCGGTGCGGGGAATGTGTTGCACAAAGTCGACCGAACGTGGGGCTTTGTACCCTGCGAGTAATTCACGACAGTGCGCAATAATCGCTTGCGCAATATCTGGACTCGCAGTCACTCCTTCTGCAACTTGAACGAGAGCTTTCACGCTTTCGCCAAATTCTTCGTCGGGAACGCCAATAACTGCAACGTCTTCAACTGCGGGATGTGCCGCAATGACTCCTTCGATTTCGGCGGGATAGATATTCACTCCACCAGAAATGATCATGTCAATCTTGCGATCTGACAACCACAGATAGCCATCGGAATCGATATAGCCGACATCGCCAGTTGTAAAGACTCCTGGTTCAAGATGTGAATCACGAGTCTTGGCTTCATCGTTATGGTACGAGAAATCAGTGCCCATCTTGTTTTTGAAATACAGCGTTCCTTCCTGGCCCTGAGCAACTCGCTGACTCTCATCATTGACGACGATGACTTCAACAGAGTCGAGCGGCTTACCGACGCTTCCGCCTTTTGCTAACCATTCGGTCGACGAAACTGTTGAGATAATTGAACCTTCGGTACTTCCGTAATACTCGGTGATCTTCGGGCCCCACCATTCGATAAGACCTCGCTTCACTGCCGGCGGGCATGGTGCCGCCCCATGCCACACGGTCGTCAATGATGCACCAGAGAATTCACTCTTCACTTCAGCTGGTAAGTCCAACAAGCGCTTCATCTGGGTTGGAACAAGGTGCACATTTGTACATGAGTAACGATCGATCATCTGCAACATTGCTGCCGAGTCATATTTGTGTTGCATGACAGTTGTCGATCCACCGATCATCGGGAAGAACGAAAAGGCCCATTGAGCCGAGTGGTAAAACGGCCCACACAACATGGTTCGCCCGGGGATCGGCAAAAAGTTTGAAAAACCAGCAGCGATGAATTTCATGATGTCGGGAGTCATAGCCATGCCACCCGACAACGCACCCCGAACTCCCTTTGGACGCCCCGTAGTGCCTGACGTGTAGAACATTGGACCACCGAGCATTTGATCGGCAGGTTCGTCGGCGCTTGCTTGCGCGAGCACTGTTTCAAAATCTATGAAGCGCGAATCACTGCGAACGGCGGCATCACTTGTCGTACCGATACCAACAACAAGTGTGAGGCTCTTTGCTCGGTCATCTTTCAGGGACGTTGACACAGTTGCGTCGAATCGCTGATCAACAATGATCGCCTTTGCTTCGGCGTCGGCATAGACATAGGCAAGTTCATCAGCAACCCAATGCCAGTTAACTGGCACATATGTCCAGCCCCCGTGGGCGCAGGCCATTGCGATTTCGAACCATTCGCATTGATTGCCGGCAATGACCGCGATGGTGTCACCGGTTTTGAGTCCGTGCGAACGAAGCCCATTCACCAGTCGGTTCACACGTTCATCTAGTTCGACCCACGTCACGCTGTGTGTTTCATCAACGAGTGCGATTTCGCTCCCGCGATCGGCCAGATGTGCTTGCGTCAGTACAGCCATATCTATTTCTCCTGTCGCCCGATTGGATACCACGGAATATCAAATGCTTCTTGTCCAGCCACCTTCAACACGCGTTCTGCTATCAGCCAACGACCACCTTCACGGACAAACCGATCGTGATATTGCGCCCATAGATGAGCATCTGGTTGCTCTCCATGAAAACGGTGCCAGGCATATAAATATGTGACGGTGTGGGCTGACTCTGCAGAATCAAACACCACTTCGATATTTGACACATGATGACTGGTCGCGGCAAATCGATGAAGTCCGAGACCAAGTCGTTCGCGGACATTTTCTTTTCCGCGCGTGACTGCGCCCATGCCTGGACCGTAATCAACGGAACAATCATCAGTGAAACACTCAGCCACTTCGGCAGCGTTGACTAAGTCAACATTGCGACAATACGAATGGATGACATCAACAATCGCTTGACGTTCAACAAGTTGTTGTACTGGGTCAAGCGACATGTGATGTCAAAATCAGTGTGTTAAAAATCAGCGTGACAAAATGGTGACGCCCGAAATGCCGGGAGCGCCATACACGTGCGTGTACGCAACCTTCGGATCATTGGGCACCTGACGAGCACCAGCCTGACCACGAAGCTGCAGAACGTTTTCGTACACCTGACGCAAACCAGATGCACCGATCGGCTCACCGTTCGCCAAGCAACCACCATCGGTATTCACCGGGAACTTGCCACCGATTTCGGTTTCGCCAGCCTGAATCATGAATTCTTGTTCGCCGTGTTCACAGAATCCGTTTTCGGCCATGTGCATCACTTCGGCACCGGCTTCGGTGTCCTGCAACTGTGCAAGATCGATGTCTTCTGGTCCGATACCTGCCATCTCAAAAGCAGCCTTCGACGAATCAACTGTCGGCCCAGCGTTGTGCTCAAGAGCAATTGACGGAGCCAACACTTCAAAACTTCCGAAGCGACGACTACGAACGACTGCAGCGTTCAAGAAAATTGGCTTGTCGGTGTACAAGTGAGCTTTGTCGGCACGAGCCAAGATGAGTGCAACGCCACCTTCACCAGGTGAGCAGAACATGTATTGGGTCAATGGGTACGACAACATCAACGAGTCAAGGGCTTCTTGTTCGGAGATGGGCTTACGACGCCATGCCATCGGGTTCATCGAGCCGTTACGGAAAGCCTTTTCGGACACCTTTCCCAAGGTGCTGTGCGAGATGCCGTATTCGTGCATGTAACGGTTGATCTTCATACCGAAGAACTGTGTGGTTAACGCCAAGCCAGACGCTCCGTACCAGTTACCAAGACCAGCACCGCGAGTGTCGACTCGGAATGCGCCGCGCTCGTGCTTGTCGAAGCCAATGGCGATACCAAGATCGAAAACACCTGAACGAATCGTGTTGTATGCCGAGAACAAGGCCGAACCACCCGTGGCACAACCATTGGCCACATTGATGAACTGCAAACCAGTCAAACCAAGTTGCGACACCATGGTGTCAGCAGCACCTGCAGCAGCCGAACCGCCAAAAGCGAATTGGACATCTTCCCATTTCACTCCGGCATCAGCGCAGGCACGACGAACGGCGATGACGCCTTGTTCCATACCCGACACACCTTCGGTGCGACCGAATTCATGCATTCCAATTCCGACGATGGCGACTTCAGTACTCATTGTTTTCTCCCTGACTCAGTATCTGATAAAAACTCACGCCACCGGCGCGAAAGCGAATGTGACAACTTCATTTCCGGAGGCATCGGTCGACAGCGGAACGATGACCATCTCCATCTCCATACCAATCTTGAGTTTTTCCGGATCGGCTTCAGTCAGACGAGCTTCAACTTTGATCTGACCAGGCAATTCGACATAGCCAACACCAAAGGCCTTGAAAGTCTTTGGGTCAACATCGCCGGCGTATGGCGGTGCTTTGGGTGGGAAACCCTGAACTGTCCAAGTCCACAACGTGCCACGACGACCCAGCAAAACCTGCTCGGTCTTTTCACCGGTGCATTTCGGACAGCCTGCCTGCACGGGGAACATGTGGTTTCCACAAGCCACGCAGCGACTACCGATCAGTTGCGGTGTTTCTGATGGCCAGGTGAAGACACCTTCAGTGACTGGAACTTGAGCCATGATTTCCCCTTTACGAACGAAAACGAACGACTGCTTTCGCAGTCACGTCAAACCTTAGTTCTGACCTTAGTCAAGAAACTTACCCGACGATTAATTAACTCACGAGCCACTACCCTTGTGCCCTGTACAGCGTTTACCTAGGGGGAATCCATGACTTCATTGCCGACAACCACCGCGTCCGTCACCGCCGAATGGCTCACCAATGCCCTTCGCTCAGGAGGCACGATTGACGCCAATACATCCGTCGCGACGGTCGAAGCCAAAAACATGGGTGCCGGGATCGGATTCATGGGCGAAGTCGGTCGACTCGAAGTCACCTATGCGGGCGGACCTGGCCCCAAAGACATCATCTGCAAGATCCCAACGCAAGACCCCACGATTCGCGGCATGCTCGGACCAGCCCGAGTCTTTGAACGTGAAGCTCGTTTTTATTCAGAAGTCGCTCCGCAGTTAAGCGTCGTACCGCAAGCATACGCAGTGATGGCTGAATACGAAACTGATGACTATGTGTTGCTGATGCAAGATTTGGGACATTTGCGTGAAGGCGATCAGTCAGTTGGCGTGAATGCCAAGGATGCAATGAATGCGCTGAAAACTGTTGCTCGTTTACATGCCGAGTTTTGGGAATCACCCCGCCTCGATTCATACGAGTGGGTGCCGGCAATCAATAGCGACGGCATGAAGATTGGTGCCGGAATCTACGACCAGTCGCTTCCCGGTTTTCTTCAGGTTTTCGCACATGCCATTGATGCCGACATGGTTCCATTGATGGAAAAATTCGGTAGCAATGTTCATCAACTGCTTGATCGCTTTGCCGCAATGCCGAACACGATTGTGCACTTCGACTATCGCCTCGACAACTTGTTCTTCGGTGCAGGCGACGATGTATGGGTTATCGACTTCCAAACCAGT
Organism: uncultured Actinomycetes bacterium; assembly: GCA_903872155.1. GTDB lineage: Bacteria > Actinomycetota > Acidimicrobiia > Acidimicrobiales > Ilumatobacteraceae > Casp-actino8. Next base: position 63,543 of record CAIQJP010000099.1, read on the forward strand.
AGTCGTGGCGGCGGCGCTTACGACGTCGGTTATTTCATGAGCCAAAGCGTTCCTGTTGATGTTCGTCGTGAACACGAGGCAGCATTGCTCAAGGGTTACCACGACGAGCTCGTCGCCAATGGAGTAACGGGCTATTCGTTCGACCAGTTCATGGAGGACTACCGCGTCGGAGTTCTGTATGGCTGGATTATTCCGGTGTACGCCGTCGGAACACTTGACTCGTCAAGTGAGCGCGCCATGGCGTTGTGGACTGAAGTCATCAAGCGTGCGCAAGCAGCGATGCGTGATCATCACGTTGCTGACTTGATGAATTAATCACCAAGCCAGCAACAATTCTTACGCTTCGGGCATTGGCCTGTTCTTAAGCTTCTGGCATTGGATAGTGGATACCTGGGATTCCAGGTGCCAAAGCTTCGTACCAATCGGGTCGAGGCTGAATGCCGGGGTAACCCTTACCCACGCGAGGAGCCGAATCCTTATTCCACTCATGGTGAATTGGCGGAATCTGGTAGGTGCCGTTCGAAGCATTGGTGCCACCGTCAACCAAAAGGTCATGGCCGGTGATGTAACTCGCGGCGTCTGACGCCAAGAACATCACGGGTCCAACGATTTCTTCAAGTTCTCCGACGCGGCGCATTGGAGTACGGCTGGCAATCCACTTGTCCATTCCCATCATTTCAAGTGCTGGGCGAACCATTTCAGTAATGATGAAGCCAGGCGACACTGAGTTCACACGAACTCCGCGGTCGGCCCATTCACAACCGAGCTGCAAGGTCAAGTTACGCAACGCGCCCTTGGCAGCGGTGTACGCGATGATGTTGGCTTCGTTTGCTCCACTGCCCATGATCGAACAGATGTTGACGATGTTGCCGCTTTGGCGCTCAAGCATGTGGCGTCCTACTTCACGCATGTACATGAAGGCACCGTTGAGGTCAACTGAGATAATCCAGTTCCAGGTCGCCATGTCGAAGTTCTCGGGCGAAACACCACGCATGTCACCAACACCAGCGTTGTTGATCAATGAATCAATCTTGCCGTGCTCTTTGATGGCAGTTTCAACTACACGAATGACGTCGGCTTCAACAGAGACGTCGCCGGTGACAACAGTGACCTTCGAGCCCAACTTGCGGCAGCGTTCTGCGACCACTTCGAGCATCTCGGTGCTGCGAGCTGTTAAAACCAGATCGGCGCCTGCTTTGGCGAACCCTTCAGCGAATCCCTCGCCCAAACCGTATGAAGCTCCGGTGATAAGAACTGTCTTACCTGTGAACTGACCCATGAGATGATCCCCTTTCAATGCGCCGGATGTTCGGCGGTGCGGGAACAAATCTACTCACAGTAAGTAGCGCTGTCATACCTCAGCGGAGGAACCATTTTTTCACTCAGAGGTGGTTTCACTCACCGAGGCTTGTCACCGGAAGATCCATATGGGTAATACCCGGCAACATCATTTCGAGATTTCCGACGAAATTGGCGGACTTCATCTCGGTCAACGTGCGGCGACTTCCGAGCAGGCGCAACGTATCAAAAGCCGATGCAGTCAAAGTGAGTGCCGGTTCGCCGTCACCAATGTTGTGCTCGACTCCGTCGATGACGGCGCGAAAAGCCGGCAGTGATTTGGAAGCCAAATCGACTTTCACCAATTTCAATCCCAGTACGGCCGAGATTTTCACGCCTTCAGATTCACGATCTCCTGGCTTCTTCACAGCCGCTCGTAAATCATGCTCATGAACAACGGTGTCGTAGGTCAGCGTCCACAACCGCTTGGGCAAGTTGTCAATCGCCGCTTCAAACGTTGGCCCCACTTCATTCCACTCATCGACAACGCTTGCCAACGAACGGCCTTTGCGAGACGTCACTAACTCGTCTACCCACACTTGAGTGTCCCCCGTCGGACCCTTACCCGAACCGAGATCGGCCGCAATTCCGGTGACATGGGAAAAGAGATCCTTCACTGTCCATTCTGGGCATGCCGTCACAATTGAGTTGGCATCTTCGTCACTCAACGACGCGGCTATTTCTTGCATCCGCATCCGACTTTTGCGGTATTCAAGGCCCATTTGTTCATACATACATTTCTCCTTCTCAAAACTTTCGCACACTGGTCGCTACCCCAGCGATCTGGGGCGTTGAATTCACCGACGCCTAGGGTCAGCGGATTAGGTTGGGTCATGCGGAACAGTGTCGCACACCAATATCGCTCAAACCACAAGACAAATATCAATTCACGAACATACGGAGTCATCATGGGAACTCAAGGTCGCTTACAAGACAAAGTTGCAGTCGTCACCGGAGCCGCAAGTGGTATCGGTGCCGGAACTGTTCGACGCTTCATCGAAGAGGGCGCCAAAGTCATCATCGCCGACATCCAAGATGAACCAGGTCTTGCACTTGCCAAAGAGCTTGGTGCCAACACGCGTTACATCCACACTGACGTCACATCAGAAGAGCAAGTAGCAGCTGCCGTTGATCTTGCTGTCAAAGAATTTGGTCGCATCGACATCATGTTCAACAACGCTGGAGTTGTCGGAGCAGTTGGTCGCATTTCTGAAACCAACACCGATCAATGGAACCGTACTGTGGCCATTCTCTTGAATAGCGTGTACTTCGGCATGAAGCATGCCTCGCGCCACATGGTGCCGCAAGGAAGCGGCGTCATTATTTCAACATCAAGCACCGCCGGAATACTCGGTGGCCTCGGACCGCACTGTTACACGGCTTGCAAGCACGCAGTGATCGGAATCACTAAATCAGTCGCATCCGAACTCGCTGGCGATGGCATCCGCGTCAACGCCATTTCTCCAGGCAATACCGCAACTGCAATGACTTCGGCTGTGATGACCGGTGAAGCCAATCAACTGGACGCGACCGCTGAACATATCGCCAAGGGATCGTTGCTCGGGATTGCCGGCCTACCCGAAGACATCGCTAATGCTGCGGTGTACCTCGCAAGCGACGAAGCGCGCTACATCACTGGACACACATTGGTTGTCGATGCCGGAGCAACAACTCTTGGCGGCACCGGACGCTTCCATCGTCAGCCCACCGCAATGATGCGTGAAGCTGGCGTGCGCGAAAACGGCTAACGAGAACAGTTGTTAAATACGCGGGTCAACCAAGATCTTGGTATGCACTGACGTACCACTTGCCAAATCGGCGAGTGCTCCATCAAGGCCATCAAGGCCGACTGTCAACGAGTGCAACGGTTCGGTGCGAAAACGTCCATCGGCAATCATGCCCATACACATCTCGAACTCTTCGTGGTTATACGCCAGGGCCGACGACACCGAGATCTCTTTCATCAACCAAGTCACCGGAGTAATGGGTGCATCTTGATCGGCGAGTCCGATCAAACACATGGATCCTCCCCTGCGTGCCAAATCAACTGCTGATTGCACAGCGAACGAGCGACCGACACATTCGTACACAATGTCGGCTCCCAAACCATGTGAGAGTTCTTTGACGAGACGATCAGCATCGGCACCGGGGACCACAACATGATGAGCACCAAGTTCGGTTGCCAAGGCGCGACGTTGCTCATTTGGTTCAACAACAATCACGACACCTGCACCAGCAGCTTTCACCCACTGCATTGCTCCAAGACCAATAGGACCAGCACCCTGAATCACCGCGATGTCGCCTAAACGAATGCCGCTGCGCCGTACCGCGTGGAACGCAACCGTTGTTGGTTCAACTTGCGCAGCTTGAGCATCATTTAAAAGCGGGTTGGTCTTCACAACTCGCATTGCATCAACTGCGATACGAGGGGCGAATCCACCATGCTTCGGAGCCATGGCATCACGACCAAGGGCCGAGAGCAACGACACCATGCAGCGATCAGCCTGACCAGCACGACATGGAGCACATTGACCACACGCCGGGGCGACGGCAACAACGACACGATCACCTTCACTCAAAGATTTGACATCTGAGCCGACTGCGCTCAAGGTGCCCGACCATTCGTGGCCGCAAATGGCCGGGTTGTATGGGCTACCCGATTGGTACGCGTGAATATCGGTGCCACAGATACCACAGAAAGCAATATCAACGACGACGCCATGTGGTGCTGGGGTTGGATCCGGAAATTCAACCATCTCCACTTTGTTCAACCCAGTAATCAATGCAGCAAACATGACGGCCCCTTTCGTCCACCTCAACTGATGAACAGACTGAAGAATACGCCACCAGGCACCTCGACTCACGGCTCAGCCCAGTCGCCGAATAAGGTTGCGCCATGAGCCTTATTGCCATCGAAGCATCCATCCGCCTCAACGATCCCGCTGTTCGCGACGCCGCAGTTGCTGATTCAGTGAAATACCAACAGGCCACTCGCGATGAAGAACCAGGTTGCATCGTGTATTGCTTCGCCGCCGATCCATGCGAACCCGACCACATTCAGGTGTACGAATTGTGGGCCGATGAAGACACTTTGGCGGCACACTTCGATCATCCGAACTATCACAACATGCGTGAACTGCTCGGCAAGTACGGCCTGAAGTCAGCCGTGAGCCGCAAGCATCGCATTGATGCCACGGCACCCGTATACGGACCAGACTTCAAGGCCAGCGCCAAATTCAACTGATCCAGTTCATCTGACGTGCTCGTCAGCGAAACGATTTATTGCTGGGCGATTTCTTTAGCCCAGCGATAATCGGCTTTACCTGATGGACTGCGATAGACCGCATCAACAAAAATGATGCGACGCGGCGCCTTATACGTTGCAATCTGATTCTTCACGTACTCAATCAGGTCAACTTCTGAAATATCTGATTTGCGCGACGCAACCAGAGTCACGATTTCTCCAAAGCGAATGTCGGGCAGTCCAACAGCAACACAGTCTTCAATACTCGGATGAGCGCGTGCGGCAACTTCAACCTCTTCTGGATACACCTTCTCACCACCAGTGTTGATGCAGACAGATCCGCGACCGCGAAGATGCACCGTTCCGTCAGCATCAATTTCGGCGAAGTCACCGGGAATCGTGTACCTCACGCCATCAATCACTCGGAAGGTCTTGGCTGATTTCTCGGGATCACCAAAATATCCATCGGGCATTGAACCCGAAGCGGCCAATACTCCGGAACGACCACTACCAAATTCAATCTTCTCCCAAGTTTGGTCATCGAATAGCGAGGTATTCGGCGTGACCATAAATGCCGCAGTCGCCACTGGGTCTTGACCAGGCATCGTCATCGCGACAGCGAACGGCCCACCTTCGGAGGCTCCCACCATGTCAAGGATCGCCGCGTTCGACGCCCGCTTCATGAGCGCACGTTTCATTTCAGCCGACAAGGTGGCACCAGTCGACACGATGCGACCAAGTGACGACAGTTCGTACGTTTTGCCCTCTGCCTCAACGCGCTCAAGTTCTTCAACGATGGGTCGAGCAAAGGCGTCACCAACGATCGACAATTGATTCACTCGTTCACGCTCGACTAGCCGTAACAACTCGGCCGCTGAAAACTTACGACCTCCAAGAAGTACGACTGTTCCGCCAAGTACAAAAGTCGAGAATGCCAAGAACATCGCGGTTCCGTGCATTAAGGGCGGCGCAGTCATGTTGACCGGACTCTTACCCGAATTGGTGAGTTCACTGGCAACTCGCGAGACATCATCGATCGTCTCGGGCAACGGCAAGCCGAGCGATGCGTAACCCGTGAACGCGAGAGCACCAAATAGCCCCGAGTGACTCCACACAACACCCTTGGGCAAACCGGTTGTTCCACCCGTGTACAACAACAGCGAATCAGCACCTGAACGTTGAATCGGAGCCATCGGCTGATGCGATGCCATCGCTGCGTCGTAGTCGACAGCGCCAGGCAACAAGGGCAGGTTGTCTCCCCCATTAACTTGCAAGAACAATGTGATATTGGGCAAAGATGCTCGTGCTTGTTCGACAACTTCACTGAACGCACCGTGATACACCAAAGCCGTTGCGCCCGAGTCTGACAACACGTGCACAATCTCGGGTGCCTTGTAGCGATAGTTCACATTGACGGTGCTGGCGCGAACCTTGAATGACGCATAAGCGGTTTCCAGATATTCGGGACAGTTAAACAACAATTGCCCGACCTTGGCATCATGACCAACACCAAACTCTGTGAACAAAGAAGCGATTCGTGACGCCCGCTCATCAAGTTCACGCCAACGAATATGCGTGTCGCCAATGACGACCGCAACATGATCGGGTTGTTTGGCGGCAAGCGCTTCCCACAGCGTGGCCCAACTCTCATTCAACATACGAATCTGCCTTTGTATTTAGCCCTGCGGCATGACGAAGGGAGTTAACTCGTCGGCGCTACGTCCTTCAGCGACAAGACCTTCAAGAATGCAGTTATCAATGTGGCGATGAATCAAGCGCATACGAGCTTCTTGATAGACACCAAAAGAAACACCTTTCTTGGCGCGCTTCGCGGTCATCTTGAGTCCGAGTTGAACCTTGGGCAAGTTAGCCATGTCTTGTTCAAAGACATCGGCTAACCCAGACATACCAACAGCTTCTGTCCACTTCTGCTCAAGCTGCAAACGTTGGATGGGCGCAACTGCCGGTCGATCTTTTCCTTCGGGCACTGGCATCATGCGAATGACGTCCATGAAACAGGTATCAGGTGTCGGACCTGGACGCCAGCGATACACCAACGATTGACCAGTTCCAGCCCACGGAGCGAATGCTGGGAACAAGTGATACAGGTGTGCATCAAGCATTTCTGAATCGGAAATTTGCGAGAGGTCTTTGCCATACAGCGGACCCATCACCGAACGGAAAACATCAGCGACTACTGCACGAGCCGTCGAACCTTCGGGAACTTCAACGGTGCCACGAGCAGCACGTGCCGAGAACGCCAGATATGCATCGGCGACTTGTTGCTCGGTCAAGTTTCCTAAGTGCGGGCTCTGCAGACCGAAGCCATTCACAAAACGCGTGACGAAAGGTGACTCTGGCCAAATGGAGTATTCGCTATTGGCATCGCCTGCGAACTCAAGAATTTGTGGATGAGTAGCAATGACGTGATAGCCCTCAGCAAAAGCTTCCATCACCACTTTCCAGTTCGCTGGAACTTCTTTCACCGCATGGAAAGCCTTATAACGATTGCTCATGTCAAAGTCACGACCAAAGTGTTCGACTAACTTGCTCGCTACTTGTTCGAACGGAATCGCATCTGGATCAAGATTGACAAATACGAAACCACACCATTGGGCAACTTGGGCCTGCGGTAAACACGAATCGGCTTGTTGCCAGACCTGCGGAAAATCCCATTCGGCCGGCAATTCAACAAGTTCGCCATCTAGGTCCCAACGCCAACCGTGGAATGGACAACGGAACGAGGCAACGCGTCCATCATCAACACGCAACTTCGTTCCGCGATGCAAACACGAGTTGTGATACGCCTTGATTGATCCGTCTTTAGTGCGAGTAACAATCAGTGATTGATCAGCAACGTCGTAGACGACATGATCACCTGGTTGCGCCAATTCATCGACCGTGCAAGCCATCTGCCATGTCTTCGTCCACATGAACTCGTTTTCTAAAGCCGCAAATGCATGTGAGGTATAACGCGATTTGGGAACATCGGCGATTCCTTGCAACTCGTACGAATGATCCTTCAATGAAACTGGGACAGTGCGGGTATCGGCTTCAAGTAAATCTTGAACACTCGGACCCGTACTGCGGGCCTTCCCCAGATTCTTCAGTTCTAGTCCTGGATCAACAGCAGTCATGATTCCCCTCAATCAGCTTGTGCTTCAAATAATTTCTTGGCAGTTCCGTAATCGGCCTTACCATTTGCCGCACGTGGCACTGACTCCACGATAACGAGTTGCTTGGGAACTTTGTAACTTGACAATTTTGTCTTGGTGTAAGCGATCACCTCATCACCACTCGGCGTCTTGGCTCCTGGATTCGCCGACGCGACTCCAACGACTCGCTGACCAAACTTTTCATCAGGAATTCCGAAAACGAGGCAATCGGCGATGAGGTCATGGGTTTTGACGGCCTCTTCAACTTCTTCGGGGAAGACCTTTTCGCCGGCGGTGTTAATGCAGTTTGAGCCACGACCGAGCAAAGTGATCGTTCCATCGGCCTCCACAACGGCCATATCGCCGGGAAAGCTGTACCGAACTCCGTCAAATGACCTGAATGTGCGTGCCGACTTTTCGGGATCTTTGTAGTACCCAATGGGCACACCCGATCCACTCACCCCCACCATTCCTTGTTCACCCGAACCAGGAGCAACTTCTTTACCAGTTTCAAAGTTAATGACTTTTGTATTGGGCATTGCGCCAAACTTTGCCGTGGTGTTGACGTTGTCCTTAGTGGCCATGGTTTGACCCATGCCGCCTTCACTTGACCCAAGAATGTCCATCACGACAGTTGTCGTCATGTATTCAAAAAGTTCGGCCTTGATGTCAGCTGAGAACATCGCTCCAGTTGACATGATCATCTTGACCGACGATGTGTCAAACGGCGTTCCGGTCTCGGCCTGAGTTTTCAAAGCTTGAACCATCGGTCGAGCAAACGCATCTCCAACAATGATCAAAGAAGCGACTGCGTGTTTTTCTACGGCGCGAAACATTCGCGCTGCATCAAATGATTGTCCATCGAGAAGCACTACTTTGCCCGCCATCAAATGCGGCACGAGTGCACCCAACCACACGCCTGTTCCATGCATCAACGGACAACAGGGCATGCCAACTGTTTGACCCATTGCTGAGTGCATCATTTTTGCCAGACCAGTGACTTCTTCAAGACTTTTCAGCGGTGGTAAACCAGCGCCATTGGTATAGAAACCCAAGAAACCTTCGGTAAACGAACCCATGGGATACATCACGCCCTTGGGCATGCCGGTCGTACCGCCGGTGTACAGCATGTACACGTCATCAACACCACGTTCGATACGTGGTGCGGGATCATATTCGTCCAAGACCGAATCCCACGGCAAAGCACCACGCACGCCAGCCGTCTGACTATCAAGAACCTCAATCAACAATTTCAGTTTCGGCAAATGATCTTTAATGCGCGCGATGCGGTCACCGAGACTTGAATGGAAAACCAATGCTTCACAGTCGGCATTGTCGAGCAAGTAGAGCAACTCATCATCAAGATAGCGATAATTCACATTGACCGGAGTGATGCGATTTTTGAAAGCCGCATATTGGGTAATGAGATATTCCGGACAGTTGTACATGAACATGCCAACTTTTGAATCAAGTCCAAGACCCACATCACTAAAAGCAGATGCGAGTCGCGCTGCCCATTCGTCATATTGCGCCCATGTCACTTCTTGATCGGCGTAAGCGATGGCACAGACGTCAGGAAACTCATCGGCGTGGGCCTCAAAAATATCGGCAAATGTCAACATCTGTTCCCCCAAAGAAAATCATTCAATTATTCAGCGCATCTGAAGATCCAGTTACGGCGAAGGTGTGAAGTCACAATAGGGTAAACGAAATGCCCATGGCGACGCCACCGAAACCTTCAATTAATGCCGTCGTCTTTGATTTCGGCGGAGTGCTGATTACTTCCATCACGAATCAACTCAGCAAGATCGCTCAACGGCACTCAGCAGATGTCCCCACCATGCTTGCCATCATGCTCGGACCCCATGACAGCGGAGATCATCCATGGCATCGAGCCGAACGCGGTGAGATCGCCGTGTCTGATATCCAACATTCACTGCAACCATGGGCAGCAGAGCACAATATTTCTTTACATGGTGATGAAATTGAAGCTTTGATGACCCCAGGCCAATACGCCGTCATTCAACCAATGCTCGACAAAGTGGGTGAGCTCAAAAGGCGAGGCTTGAAAACAGGCTTACTCACCAACACCTTTGCTGAGTTTCGCCCCACCATGGAACAAGATTTGCGATTTGAGGATTTCACCGCAGTCATCGAGTCTTTTGCCGTCGGCGCCCGCAAACCCGAACCGGCTATCTACCAAGCAACGGCCGACCTGCTGGGCGTGACACACCCCGAAATCCTGTATCTGGACGATTTCCCACAAAATATCGAGATGGCGCAGTCTTTTGGTTGGTCCACGATCCACGTCACCGATCCCCTTGCCGCCATACCGCAGATTGATCTGTTCCTGAATTAATGACTGTCACGGCAAATATTCGGGTTAATTGGCCCGTCATCGCGGTTCGGTACTAGATCAAACTAATCAGACAGTCAATAATGGATACATGACCGCAGTAGATCCTCGCCAAGCCCGCTCGCCAGGTATCACTTACCAAGAGCTTCTTGATACTGACACTCACCCAGTTCCTGGTGTACTGCGCCTCGAGGCCCCCAAATTTTTGGGGGACGAGGACATTTCGATCACCCGTTACATCACCCGTGAATGGCACGAACTCGAGAAGGAACGTCTCTGGAGTCGGGTGTGGCAGTTCGCTTGCCGCACTGATCACATTCCCGAGCCTGGCGACTACATCGTCTATGACATCACCAATCAGTCGTACATCGTGGTGCGTCAACCCGATGGTTCAATTAAGGCCTACCCCAACGCATGCTTGCATCGCGGTCGCAAACTCAAAGATTACGACGGTCACTGCGAAGAAATTCGTTGCCCATTTCATGGTTTCGCCTGGGCTCTTGAAGGCGAACTTGCCGACGTGCCAGCAAAGTGGGATTTCCCTCACGTTGACGAACGTCAAGAACAAGATTTCAGTTTGCCCGAGTGCGCAGTTGACACGTGGGCTGGATTCGTCTTCATCAATCCCGACAAAAATTGCGAACCACTGAGCGACTTCCTCGGCGGAATCAAAGAGCAATTTGACATTTGGAATCTTGAAGATCGATGTGTTGAAGCCCATGTCACCAAGATCATCGGTGCGAACTGGAAGATTGCCCAAGAGGCATTCAGCGAGGCGTACCACGTCAACGCCACCCACCCGCAAATTCTCCCGTACCTCGCTGATACCAACTCACAGGTCGATGTTTGGGAGAACTACTCACGAGTGATCACTGCAGGCCTGTCAACGAGTCCATTGATTTGGTACGAAGTCAGCCAAGACGAGATGATGCGCGGCATGCTCGATGTGCGCGTCGATCAAGACAGTCCCATCTCCATACCTGAAGGTGCATCTGCCCGCGCCATCGCGTCCAGTGCCGCTCGCGAGCGCTGGCGCCCCATGGTTGGAGATCGCGTCGACACGATGAGCGACGCCGAAATGATGGACAGCATCGATTACACGATCTTCCCAAATATGCATCCGTGGGGCGCTTTCAACCGCATCGTGTACCGCTTCCGTCCGAATGGTGATGATCACCGCTCATCAATCATGGAAGTGTTCTTCTTATCGCCGTACAAAGGCGACAAGCCCAAGCCGGTCAAGCGGCGCGATCTGACGATTGATGAGCCCTTCACCAATGCAACCGAACTCGGTATGTTGGCCAAGGTTTTCCAGCAAGACGTTTTCAATATGTGTCGCGTACAAGAAGGTCTTGAAACCACTCGCAAGCCCGGAATCACGCTCGCTAATTATCAAGAAGCCAAAGTTCGTTGGATTCACAAAAAACTCGGTGAATACATCACGAGCGAAGAAACACCCAAGAGCAAAGGTGATCACTGATGCACGGAATTATTCATCCCTTTTCAAAAGCCCTGTACGAACAAGACGGTGCTGGACATATCAAGGTTTCTCTTGATGGCAAATGGGGACTTTTTAATATCGACGGCAGTTACATCGAAGGCGAGATCCGCGGATGCGATCCGCAGTTATGCGGCTGGGTCGGCGGACCACAAATTGCGAATCATCGCGTCGCTGCACCAGCACTTGAACGACAATAGATCACACTTCTAGCGGGGGAAATATGCAAGACGTACAAGCAATGCCCGACCTTCTCAGCGCGTTTTTATCGCAAGAGTCGGGACAAAATGTCACGGTCATCAGTTACGAAGCAATGACTGGTGGATATAGCCGTCTGATGGCTCGAGCTGAAGTTCGTTGGCAAGACGGATCAACTGAAACGTTGGTATTGCGTGGTGACCCTCCCCCAGGTAAGGCAATGATGGAGACCGATCGCGATACCGAGTGGGCGCTCCTCAGTGCTCTTGGTCAAGCACAAAGCATTCCCATGCCGAAGGCTCGTTACTACGACAGCACAGGAACTCAACTTGGCACCAAAGCGATTGTTCTCGACTTCGTTGCTGGACAATCACTACAAGCACATCTCAATGAGTGCACTCCTGAAACGGGCTACGGACGTCATACGTTCGATCTCGTCGACACCATGGCTGCAGTTCACCGCATCAACCCCGACGATGTCGGCTCATCGATTCCGCGACCGAACGACTGGTCAACTTATTTAGGTGGTCTCATTGATCGCTTCCGTCAAGCCGACCGTAACCATGCTGAGTCAAATCCATTTTTGCGGTACGTCGCCGAATGGCTTGATGCCAATCGGCCGCCTCCGCTTCCATTACGCCTCGTGCACAGCGACTTTCAGCCCGCCAACATCATGGTTGGTACTGACGGTTCGCATCAGGTCATCGACTGGGAACTCACCCACATCGGCGACCCTCGCGAAGACCTTGGCTATTACATGATCTATTCGTCTGCGTCTGGTCCCAACCTCATCGTGCCCGACCCTGAAGCATTCTTGGCTCGATATCGCGAGAAGACCGGCTTTGGCGAAGACACCATCAACATGGCAACACTTGGATATTTCTCATCACTTGCCGCGATCACTGTCTACGGACAAGTTTTGGCCGGTGCAGGAGCGATGGCTCGTGGACAAAACTCGGGCATCATGACGACTTACACCTTGAATGCACTCACCGTCGGACACAACAACTTCCTTGCGGGCTGCATCCCGCCCACCCTCTGAAAGGCGCAGCCCATGTTTTCTCGACCCACAACTGATCAAGTCATTCTTGACTGTCGCAATGAATTGCTGAACGCCGTTGATTCGGCAGTCAGTGATCCGACCGTCAAGATCACTATCCAGATGCTCGAAAACGTTTTGCGCAATGTCGCTGAACGGGCTGCCCACGAAATCGCCTGGATGCATGAAGAAACTGACCTCATGATTGGCTTTGCGGCCGAAGTTGAAGTGACTCTCGGAAAGTCCGATGAACTCACTGCAGCTCTGACTGCCTATCACGCTGGTCGATCAGACAGCCTGCATCTTGACGACGTGAGCAAGACCTATGGCCTTGCTGGCGAATGTTTCTCTGTGGCAATGGAAAAAGTCTTCGCCGATTCGCATACCGCACTGCATCTTCGCAGCCGCGAGATTTTGGCGATTCGCCTCGATCACGAAAACAAGATCATGGGCGAATGGGCATTCGTCGGCCGTGGCTGAACCCCGCATCTCGGTTCAAGTTGTCACGGGCGGACACCCTTTTGTCACCGATGCATTCTTTGCTGTCTTTGATTCGATCGACAACATCACATGGACATCTGCCGATACGCCATCGACTGGATATGACGTTGTCGTTTTCTATGACATGCCCGGACTGAAGTTCACCGGCGGCAATCCCCCAGTTGATCTTCCGGCGCCAACCGCCGAACACATACAAGTTCTGAACGACTTACAAGACGCGGGAACCGGTTTGGTTTTCATGCATCACGCCATCGCTAGTTGGCCAAAGTGGGAAGGCTTCGCCGATCTTGTTGGTGGGCGATTCCATTATCAGCCGGCGACTTTGCGTGGGGTGGAGTATCCCGACTCTGGTTATGTCTTTGATGTTGAGCACACCATTGAAGTCATAGATGCCGCCCATCCAATATGCGCGGGGTTAGGTAGTTCTTTCACCTTGACCGACGAACTGTATTGCTGTCCCGTCTTTGAAGATGAGGTCATCCCACTCATGCGTACGACTTTCGCGACCGACGATCCGAAGAACTTCTTTTCAGCCGATCTGGCAATTCGTGGTCAACGCAACAGCAATGAGAATTGGACGCATCCAGCTGGAAGCAATCTGGTCGCATGGGTGAAGAAAGCCAAACACGCTCCCCTCGCCTATATTCAATTCGGCGACGGACCAGTGACATACATCGATCCCATGTTCCGCAAAGTGATTGCCAATGCGATCAGTTGGACTGCTTCGGCCCAAGCACGCGCCTGGGCCAGCAGTTAATTAGCTCCAGGTATTCCAGCGCACAAACTTTTCGGCTGGCACACGCTTGGCCAATTTGAAATCTGTACCAATCGTGTACGCCACCGGAAACAATCCAGCCTGGGTGTACTGATCAAAAGGAATCCCAAGAAGTTCGGCAGCTTCCTTTTCATTGGGCAAGTGCAACGTTGTCCACGCTGAACCAAGTCCACGTTCGCGCAACGCCAGCATGAAGCTCCACACAGCCGGAAGAAGCGATCCCCAAGCCGACGCTTGGCCAAATGTTGGCGTACCGACATCGAGTCGACCAGCGATCAACGGAATCAAGAGCACCGGAACTTCTTCCAAGATGCCCGCGAGGTGCATCGACGAGTCAACAATTCGTTCACCTTGGGCATCACGCTTCGGGCGATTGGGATCATTGACATATGGGTAGTAGTTGGCGCGATACATGTCGGCAAGTGCCTTCTTCTTCACCGGATCGTCGATGAACAACCAACGCCAACCTTGCATATTTGATCCAGTGGGTGCTTGGTGCGCAATCTCAATGCACTCCATTAGCACTTCACGTTCGACCGGACGTGTGAGGTCGAGGCGCTTACGCACCGAACGCGTGGTGGTCAATACTTCGTCTGCAGATAGACCCAATTTGCCATTTTCAAGTTTTTCGCTCATGATCAGTCTTCTTTCTTCGGATCGGCGTTCGCGGCCATCCACTCAGATGTTGCTTTACCCATCTTGCCACCGTCATAACCGATTCGTTGCGTGGGCTTCACTTCAAGAATGACTCGACGTGGCGAATCAAGAAACTTTGTAAATGTGTCGCGACGTACCGGATCGCTATTGCCCATGACAGCGGCTGATAAGGCGGGATAGAACCAGTCTTTTGTTGCCTGGTCGTCGTACAAAACACATTCGCCCTTGTATGTGACTGTTTTGTTGCGAGCCATCTTTGAGCCCGTTGACGTGACCACAACACACACGCGTGGATCGCGACGCACTGCCGAAATGCGAGCGCGTTGCGACGAAGCCGTCAACCAGAAGCTGCCGTTCACAAAAACGTACGACATGATGACACCCACTGGCCAGCCCTCTTTGTTTGACCAAATAAAGGTGCACTCGTTTTGTGCAAGTAGCAATTCTTTTTCGACGTCGTCGTCTAATCCATAAATCGTGACGTCTTCGTAGTTCTCGGGATGTTCTGCCATGGCTGTCTCTTTCTCGTAGATATTGAGTGAACGGTGATACTTGGTTAACAGTCTTATTTGGTGAGTGGTCGCGGGGTGAATTGACCGGTATTAGCCGTGATGCCACCGTCAACTGGCACAACTGCACCAGTCACGAAACTTGATGCTTCAGAAGCAAAGAAGGCAATGACCGCAGCGACTTCACTCGCCTGCCCCCAACGTTGTAGCGGAACCGCCCGGCGCAAACTTTCGTACACCTCTGGCACTTGCTTAATGCCCGTCGTCATCCCGGTCTCGGTCGGACCAGGACACACGACATTGACGGTGATTGCATCAGCAGCAAGTTCGAGCGCCGCACCTTTGGCCAAATTGATTGCCGCTGCCTTGGCCGTGTTGTACGGCCACATATTTGGGTCGGCGTTGATGCCTGATGTTGAAGCGGTGACAACAATACGCCCACCACCGCGACGTCGAAGTGCCGGCACTGCGGCGCGAATACCAAGCAACACCCCACGCACATTAACTTCAATCACTCGGTCGAATACCTCGATGGGCAAATTCAAAATGTCACCACTCGCTGGAAGCCCAGCATTCAGAATCATGGCATCAAGCCCGCCAAACTCGCCTTCAGCTAGTGCAACAGCGAGTTCATTGGTTGCAGCATCAGTAACGTCTCCGCCAACTGCAAGAACACGAGGATGCTGTTCTACTTCACGCAGTGCATCACTCGGGAGATCAACCACAACGACCGATTCGCCAGCAGCCAACAAGGCCTCAACTGTTGCACGACCTATCCCCGAAGCTCCGCCCGTGACAATGGAAACTCTCGTACTTTTCGTGTGATTCATTTCCGTACCGTCCACTTGATGGGGAGAGTCGTGAGTCCGCGAAGAATAAATGGTTGATTCACTTTGACCTCACCAGTGAGTTCGATCGTTTCGAAAGTATCAATCATCCAACGCAAGGCCATCTGACCTTCACGTCGAGCAAGAACGTTGCCGATGCAATGGTGCACTCCCCAACCGAAAGCCAAATGTGGTTTGGCTCCCGGTCCGAAACGATCAAGGTTGATGTCGTCAGGGTTCTCCCACACACGTGGATCACGATTTGCTGCCGCGAAAAGCAATTGCATTTTGGAGCGCTCAGGAATTGTTTCTCCACGCACTTCACACTCTTCTTTATTCGTACGAAACAGACCCTGTACTGGTGAATCAAACCGCAAAAACTCTTCAACTGCCCATTGAATTTTGCTCGGGTCATCCCGCAGTTGTTGCATCAGCTCTGGCTGCTGAATCAGACGCCACAGCATCAGACTCAACAAACTCGCAGTCGTCTCGTGACCTGCCACAAGTACCTGCTGACACAGTCGGCGCACTTCGCTGTACTTCAGATCGTCGGCAAGGTACGCCTGAGTTAACACGCTCAAGAAATCATCGGGCGGAGTACCTCCCGCTTCAATAATCTCTTGACGTTCGGCGACAAGTACATCTACTAAGCCATAGATACCTGCATTGGCCGCTTCAACTAAAGAGAGGTCTCCACCTCCCAGACCATTCACGATGTCATCAGACCAATGGCCAAACTGGTCGCGGTCTTCAGAACGGATTCCGAGCATTTCGGCAATCACGATGGCGGGAAAAGGGAAAGCGAAAAGCTTGACAAAATCACCTTCACCATCGCGACTAAACGAGTCATTCCAAAGTTGTCGACCAATCGCCTCAACGCGTGGGGTCAAAGCATCAACCATCGCGGGACGAAAACCATCTTGCAAAACTTTTCGTTGACGGCGATGATCGGGATCGTCCGCCGATCCCAACACGCCACCTACTTGATAAAACACTCCTGGCCCGTCGCCATTCAGCCATTGAGTTGGCGCAGTGACCATCGCCAAGACATCTTCGTGACGGCTCACCACATAGAAAGGCGGATCAAAGGTGTCCTCTTTGTGAATCGGACACTTTTCGATGAGGTGATGATGACCTGCTGATGGTTCAAGATCATTGGCGTGTTCTAAATGTGAATAGGTCACGCTGTCACTTGTCCCTTCAGTAAAAACTGAAAATCAGTATGGAAGTGTTCCACCGTCAACAGGGAACAAACATCCGGTGATATTTCGCGCGGCGTCAGAAGCCATCATCACTGCGACTGCAGCCACCTCTTCAACCTTGTTCGGCTTTTTGGTTGCGGCCTCAGAACTGAATGCAGCGATCAAGTTTTCGTACGTACCAAGCCCCATAGCAACTGCCGAATCAGGACCAGTTGTGCGAACAATGTCGGTCTCGATGATGCCTGGCAAGATTGCGTTCACCGTAATGCCAAGTGTTCCGACTTCTTGAGCAGCCGACTTCACCAGACCGTTAACAGCATGCTTGGTAGCGACATAACCAGGAATACCCGGCTTGCCCAACTTGCCTTCAACCGACGATGTCACGATGATGCGGCCGCTTTGGCGCGGGATCATGTGCTGCAACGAACGACGCATTCCCCAGAAAACGTGGTTGAGGTTCCAATCGATTTCAAGATTCCATTCTTCGTCGGACATCTGTGCAACTGGTGCGGTCATATTGACACCGCCCGAGTTCAAGCAGCAAATATCGAGACGGCCGAATTTCTCGATCGTGAAATCAATGAGGCCTTCAACAACTGATTGCTTTGACGAGTCGCCTGCATAAAAAGCAATGTTCGGGCCGCCGCCCATTTCGGCAAGTGCGACTGCACCTTTTGCTGCATCGCGACCGTTCACAACGACCGTGGCACCTTCAGCCAAGAATGCTTCGGCCATTGCGCGACCGATGCTTCGTGTTCCGCCGGTGATGCAAGCGATTTTTCCTTCAAGTTTTCCCATGACAATCTCCTAGATCAGTAAGGCGAAGTTCCGCCGTCGATTGAGATCAAAGATCCCGTGATACCTGCACCAGCATCTGATGCCAACAACACGGCCACTAGGGCCACGTCTTCGCTTTCGTTAATGCGCTTGATTGCTGATTCCTGGGCAAACAGGTCGAGCAATCCTTCATAGGTCAAGCCCATCGCCTCAGCAGCACCAGGACCCTGCGACATCATCACATCGGTTTCAATTGCGCCAGGACACAATGCATTCACCGTGATACCGAGTGTGCCCACTTCATGAGCTACTGATTTCACGAGACCGTTGATTGCGTGCTTTGACACGACGTAACCCGACACCATGGGCTTGCCCATTTTTCCTTCAACCGAACTCATCGCCATAATGCGGCCAGAACCCTGCGGAATCATGTGCTTGAGAGCAGCACGAATCGTCCAAAACGTATGCCAGAAGTTCCAGATCATCGGAACTTCCATGGCCTCATCAGTCATTTCAGCGACGGGACCAGGATCTCCACCGCCACCAGCGTTGGGGACCAAAATGTCGATACGACCAAAATGAGCGACTGTGCCGTTAACAATGGCTTCACAGTCTTCACGCTTCATCACATCGCCAGCGATGAAAAAGACATTGTCGCCAGCGTTCAGTTCATCAATAGTCTTTTGCGCCTTCACCGGATCGCGACCGTTGATGACAACCTTGGCCCCTTCGTCGAGGAAGGCCTTGGCAACCGCGAGACCGATTCCTCGGGTACCGCCAGTCACGCAAGCGACTTTTCCATCAAGTGTTCCCATGTCGACCCTTTCATTCATAAATGAATTAGCAAAGAAACCATAATCAACCAACCGACCAATTAAGTAAGCGGAGAAGACGAGGTCCGTCAGGGCACTCTCGGAGATTCAGGACGTTGTGACGAGGTGGCCACGCATGGCCATCTTGATTCCTTGAATTGCCCGCTTTTGCAGTTCATGATCCTCGGAAACGGCGTCGGTGAGCCCCATCAACACGGTCAACAAGTAGGCCTGTACGACCAAACGGTTCTCGGGAGCGATTTCACCACGCTTAATTCCGAGATCAATCATGATGGCGAAGAAACCCTCACGTTGGCGCACATGGGTCGAGAGAGCCGCGGCCATGTCGGGATGGCGACCCGAATCGACCCTGACTGCCCCAATGAACCGGGCGACCGAGGCGTCTTCAATATTCATTTCGTGGGCGATATCGAGAACTGCCTCAAATTGGCCAATGAAGGTCTCGTGGCCAATGATGGCTTTGGTGAACTGCTCATATACCTGGGTCTGGGTGTCCTCATGGACCGCCAGGTACAGAGCCAATTTCGAGCCAAAATAGTGGTACAAGGCCCCGGGGGTAATTCCGACGGCGGTCGCAATATCGCGGTTCGTCGTGATTTCGTAACCATGCACCGAGAACATTTCACGGGCAACGACCAAAATGCGCTCTCTGGTCTGAACTGAACTGGTATCGGGTGGTCGACCGAGT
This sequence comes from uncultured Actinomycetes bacterium, assembly GCA_903872155.1. GTDB lineage: Bacteria > Actinomycetota > Acidimicrobiia > Acidimicrobiales > Ilumatobacteraceae > Casp-actino8. The sequence continues at coordinate 83,140 of CAIQJP010000099.1, forward strand.
CGTTTCACGACCGGTTTCACTTTTTTCGCCGATGCCATGTAGCGAGTATTACCTACAGATACGAATAATTGACGACCGAGGTGTACTTGGCAGCGATGTTCCCGTGGACGAAACCCCCTCCCACGGTTCTCTAACTGATCGGTGGGTCAATTACGCTCACATCATGTCTGCCGCACAGAATTCAACTCAAACAAGCGTCCCTCCCCTTGACGAGTTCATTGAGACCGCCCGCAAGTGGCTCGAGGCGCACACTGAATACCGTTCGGGCGGATCTGACGACAAAGACCTCGTGTGGGGCGACGGCGAATTTTCGGTCTCGGTGTTTCACTCGTTGACTTTTGAAGAAGAGTCTGCACTTCTTGAAAAGGCCAAGGCTTGGACTCAAGCCAAAGCCGAACACGGTTATCACGCCATCACTCAACCCGTTGAATACGGCGGCCTTGGATACCCACGTGAATATGCACGTGCCTATTCAAAACTCGAATCACTCTTTGTCACGCCAACTGGTCACGAAACTCACAGCGTCACCGTTGGACTCATTGCCCCCACCATCAATGTCTACGGAACGCCCGAACAAAAAGAACAATTTGTCGGTCGCTTCATGGCAACTCGTGAGCTCGCATGTCAGTTGTTCTCCGAACCTGGCGCAGGTAGCGACTTGGCTGGACTTGCCTGTCGCGCCGATCGCGATGGCGATGAATGGGTCATCAATGGCCAAAAGGTTTGGTCGTCTGGTGCACAGTTCTCTGAATGGGGCGAACTCATCGCTCGCAGTGACGTTGACGTCGTCAAGCACAAGGGCATGACTGCGTTCATCATTCCGATGGATCTACCAGGTATTGAAATTCGTCCCATCAAACAGATGAGTGGCGGATCGTCATTCAACGAAGTTTTCTTCAACGATGTGCGTGTTCCCGACTCCATGCGTCTTGGTCCCGTTGGCGAAGGCTGGAAGGTTGCGCTCACCACACTTGGTTTTGAACGTGACCACTCTGGTGATGGTGGCGGTGGCGGTTCACGCGTCGGTGGTTCATGGCGCCAAATCATCGCAACTGCTCGCGCCATGGGAGTCACGAGCGATCTCGTGATGCGCCAAGAACTCGCCAAGGCGTACACACACTTCCGTGTTGAAGGATTTGTCAACCGCCGTGCATCAGATATGCGTCGCGCTGGTCAACCAGCCGGTCCCGAAGGATCATTGGGCAAGCTCATGTGGACCGAAGGTATGACCTATGTCAGTGATGTCATGTCAAAGATTCTTGGTGCGACCCTGATCGCCGATTCTGGCGAATGGGGCACGTTTGCCTGGGGCGAACATGTTCTTGGTGCCCCCGGTTATCGCATTGCTGGTGGATCAGATGAAACCCAGCGCAACATCATCGGCGAGCGAGTTCTTGGACTTCCCGGCGAACCACGTGTTGACAAAGATATTTCTTGGAAAGACACGCGCCGGTAAGAAGTTCCGGTCGTAGTTTTACGAATAGTCATTTCAGCAAGTTTCAGTAATAACAATCAACAACTACAACAGGGGGGCAACATCATGGACCTAGGTCTCAAAGGTAAAAAAGTATTAGTCACTGGCTCAACTAAGGGCCTCGGTCGCGCAATTGCAGAAACAATGCTCGCCGAAGGTGCATCAGTCGCGATTTGTGCACGTAACGCCGAAGAAGTTGCGGCCGCAGTTGCCGACATGTCAAAGCTCGGCAAAGTTGTCGGTGCATCAGTTGACGCAGCTGATCCCGAAGCTCTTCGCGCGTGGGTCGCATCGTCAGCCGAACAGCTCGGTGGTATCGACGTGTACGTTCACAACACTTCGGGCAAGCCAGCCCGCAAGCTTGAAGCCTGGATCAACAACTTCAACATCGACCTCATGTCGCTTGTTCACGGAGTTGATGCAGCCAAAGAAGCTCTCGCCAATGGTGGCGGATCGGTCATCAGTATCGGAACCACCGCAACGAGCGAACACTTCGCCAGCGGATCGGGTAGCTACAGCGCGATGAAGTCGGCGGTTGTCAACTGGACACTTGGTCAGGCTCAGGTTCTTGGCGCACAAGGCATTCGTTGCAACGTCGTTTCACCCGGACCGATCATGGTTCAAGGTGGCGACTGGGACATGATCAAGAACGCCATGCCCCCATTCTTTGAAGCCACCGAAAAGAATCATCCCGGCGGCCACATGGGCGAACCGAGCGACGTCGCAAACGCTGTGGCATTCCTCGCAAGTTCGGCTGCTCGTCACATCAATGGTGTCAACATCACCGTTGATGGCGGCTTCTTGAAGCGCATCGACTTCTGATCCGCGAATTGCGAATCAGAACTCGAACCAGAGCAGAAATATGAGCAATTCACCAGGACGTCGCATTGACGTCACGCTTGTTGCCGGTGGCAAGTATCACGACATCGATTTCGCACGTCGTGAATTGTTGACGTTGCTTGGCGAACACGAAGAGTTTCGTGTTCGCGTGCAACCCGACTATGAAGACACTGCCGGAATCGCCAAGGCTTCCATCTTGGTGTCGTACACGTGTGATGTTCGACCAAGTGAAAAAGCCCAAACCGAGATTCGTTCATGGGTTGAAAATGGCGGACGCTGGGTTGCGCTTCATGGCACCAATGCGGCACTCACGTTGGGTGGACCCAACGGTGTTGATGCCCCACGTTGCTTCCCGTCGTGGGCCGACACATTGGGTAGTCAGTTTGTGGCCCACCCGCCAATTCAGCCATACACCGTGCAAGTGAGCGACCCCAATCACTGGCTCGTCGCTGGCATCGAATCATTTGATACCGATGACGAGTTGTACTTAAGCGAATACGCCAATCGCGATGCTCTTCATGCTCTGTTGCACACAACATGGCAGGGCGATGCGAAGGGTTTCGTTGAAGCCGACTGGACCAATTGCGACCCCACCCATCTCGTGATGTACTTACGCGATTTAGGTCAAGGTTCAATTTTGTATAACACGCTCGGACACTGCCGTGGTCATTACGACATGGCCCCGGTTCTTGACTACTACCCGCGTATTGAACGTTGTTCATGGGAAAAGCCCGCGTATTACGAACTGTTGCGTCGTTCGTTGCGGTGGGCCCGCGGACTCAACGAGTAATACACAAATCCTTCACACAAGATCTTTCACACAGACATCTATTCACAGAAACAGGTAGCTATGGATTTTTCATCAGCAAAACAGTTTGACCTCCATCGTCGCATGGTGCGGATTCGCTTATTCGAAGAAGCAGCTGGTCGACTCGCCGAAGCAAACAAGTTGCCCGGCTTCTTGCACCTCTATGTTGGTGAAGAAGCAGTTGCATCTGGCGTGTGTGGAGCACTCAACGATGATGACCACATCACCTCAACGCACCGCGGTCACGGTCACCTGGTGGCTAAGGGCGGTGACTTCAATCGCATGATGGCCGAGCTCATGGGCAAGTCCACGGGATATTGCAAGGGCAAAGGTGGCTCGATGCACATCAGCGACACATCGCTTGGCATGCTCGGTGCAAACGGCATCGTAGGTGCAGGTTCACCGATCGCTGTCGGCGCCGCATTCGCTAACAAGTACCGCGGCAAGGGCCAAGTTGCTGTTGCGTTCTTCGGTGATGGCTCGACCAACATCGGCGCTTTTCACGAAGCTGCCAACATGGCATGCGCATTGCACCTGCCGATTGTGTTCGCCTGTGAAAACAACGAATACGGCGAATTCACTCCTCGCGACAAGACCATGGCCATCACCGACGTTGTTGACCGTGCCGCTGGTTATGGAATGCCCGGAGTCATCGTTGA
>CAIQJP010000100.1 GCA_903872155.1 uncultured Actinomycetes bacterium
GTCGTGAAGGCGAGTATCACTTGTTTAACCCCGAAACTGTCTTCAAGTTGCAGCACGCAACTCGAGCGAAGCGCTATGACATTTTCAAGCAGTACACCCAGTTGGTGAATGATCAGTCAAAACACCTGGCAACGTTGCGTGGCCTCTTTGAATTCAACGGAGAAGGTCGCACGCCTATTTCGATTGACGAAGTTGAATCGGTCTCTGACATCGTGAAGCGTTTCTCGACCGGTGCCATGAGTTACGGATCAATTTCGGCCGAAGCTCATGAAACTCTTGCTGTCGCAATGAACTCAATTGGTGGAAAGAGCAACACTGGCGAAGGTGGCGAAGACCCCGAGCGTTTGTACGACCCTTCTCGTCGTTCATCAATCAAGCAAGTGGCATCTGGTCGATTTGGCGTGACGAGCGAGTACCTCGTGAATGCCGATGACTTGCAGATCAAGATGGCTCAAGGTGCCAAGCCTGGTGAAGGCGGACAGTTGCCTGGCCACAAGGTGTATCCATGGGTGGCCAAGACCCGTCACTCAACGCCAGGTGTTGGCCTCATTAGTCCTCCGCCTCACCACGACATCTACTCAATTGAAGACCTCAAGCAACTCATTCACGATCTCAAGAACTCAAACCCATTGGCGCGAGTTCATGTGAAGTTGGTGGCTGAAGTCGGAGTCGGAACAGTTGCTGCCGGTGTCAGCAAGGCCAAAGCCGATGTTGTTCTTATCTCTGGCCACGACGGCGGAACTGGTGCATCACCATTGACATCACTCAAGCATGCTGGTGGTCCATGGGAACTTGGCCTAGCTGAAGCACAGCAGACGTTGATGTTGAACGGTCTGCGCAACCGAATTGTGGTGCAAGCAGATGGTCAGATGAAGACCGGACGTGATGTGGTTGTTGCAGCCCTTCTCGGTGCAGAAGAATTTGGTTTTGCGACGGCTCCACTAGTTGTCAGTGGTTGCGTGATGATGCGCGTGTGTCACCTTGACACTTGTCCGGTTGGTGTTGCCACACAAAACCCTGTTTTACGTGAACGATTCAGTGGCAAACCCGAGTTCGTTGTCAACTTCTTTGAGTTCATCGCTGAAGAAGTTCGCGAGATCATGGCTGAACTTGGATTCCGCACTGTTGAAGAGATGGTTGGGCATAGCGAAATGCTCAATACCAAATCAGCGATTGAACATTGGAAGGCCAAGGGTCTTGACATCTCGCCGATTCTTGCAGTGGCTCAAAATCCGTATGAGCAGTCGATGTACAACACAGTCGCCCAAGATCATGGCTTGAGTGGAGCGCTTGACAATGAACTTATGGCACGTGCTGCCAAGAGCATCGAAACAGGGGAGAAGATTCGTTTTTCGTCGCCCATCATGAACGTCAACCGTACGGTCGGAACAATGCTCGGTAACGCAGTGACGCGTCGCTGGGCGGGCGCTGGTCTGCCCGATGACACGATCAGCATCGACTTCAACGGATCAGCTGGCCAGAGTTTCGGTGCATTCGTTCCTAAGGGAATTACCTTGCGCCTGACCGGAGATGCCAACGACTATGTCGGTAAAGGTTTGTCGGGCGGTCGCATTGTGGTGCGGCCTGACAGCGCAACGACGTTTGTTGCTGAAGACAATGTCATTGCTGGCAACGTGATTGGTTACGGCGCAACCAGTGGCGAAATTTACTTACGCGGCATGGTCGGCGAACGTTTCTGTGTGCGTAACTCTGGAGCAACTGCTGTTGTCGAAGGTGTTGGCGACCATGGTTGCGAATACATGACTGGTGGTCGAGTCGTTGTGCTTGGTCCGACCGGTCGCAACTTTGCTGCTGGAATGTCGGGCGGCGTTGCTTATGTTTATGACCCGCAATCGGTTTTTGGGGCCAAGGTCAACTACGAGATGGTCGAACTTGAATCACTGTCAAGTACTGATCTTGACGAGTTGAAGGCAATCCTGACAATGCATGTCAGCGAAACCGAAAGTGCTGTTGCAGCGAAGGTTTTGGGTAGTTGGGCAACTGAGTCTGCCAACTTCCGCAAAGTTATGCCCCGTGATTACAAGCGGGTTCTTGAAGTGATGGCAGATGCCAAATCATCGGGACTGAGTGAAGAAGAAACATTGAATCGTGTAATGGAGGTGGCTCGTGGGTGAGACAACCGGATTCTTGAAATGGGAACGCCAAAGCCCAAGCCATCGGCCAGTGCCGGTGCGCTTGCGCGACTGGAAAGAGGTCTACGAACCATTCGATGCTGACGAACTCAATCGTCAAGCTGGTCGCTGTATGGACTGCGGTATTCCGTTCTGCAACAACGGTTGCCCACTTGGCAACTTGATTCCCGACTGGAACGATCTCGTGTATCGCAATCACTGGAAAGATGCGATCGAGCGTTTGCATGCCACGAACAACTTCCCAGAATTCACTGGTCGCTTGTGCCCGGCCCCATGCGAATCAGCGTGCGTCGTTGGTATTAACTCCAATCCAGTGGCAATTAAGCAAGTCGAAGTTGAAATCATTGATCGCGCTTGGGACGAGGGTTGGGTTATTCCGCAAATGCCCAGTGTGAAAACCGGCAAGCGAGTTGCGGTCATCGGCTCTGGACCCGCTGGGCTCGCTGTTGCGCAACAACTCACTCGTGCCGGACACGAAGTTACTGTTCTTGAGCGGGCCGATCGCATTGGTGGATTGATGCGTTATGGCATTCCCGAATTCAAGATGGAAAAGCGTCACCTTGATCGGCGCGTTGCGCAGATGGAAGCAGAAGGTACTGAGTTCAGGACCAATGCAATCGTCGGACAAAACATCGACATCGATGTATTGATGGCCACGTACGACTCGGTGGTCTTGGCATGTGGTGCAACAGCGTGGCGCGATCTTCCGGTGCCTGGTCGCGAGTTGACTGGCATCTACCAAGCCATGGAGTACTTGCCATTGGCCAACAAAGTGCAGCACGGCGACATGGAAACTTCACCTATCAATGTTGCAGGTAAGCATGTCGTCATCATCGGCGGTGGCGATACCGGTGCTGACTGTCTGGGAACTTCGCATCGTCAGGGCGCGGCGTCGGTGACCCAACTTGAAATCATGCCGCAGCCACCTCAGAAGCGCGGCGGAGCAAACCCGTGGCCACAATTCGCCATGGTGTACAAAGTGACGTCGGCTCATGAAGAGGGCGGCGAGCGCTTGTACAGCGTGAACACCGAACGCTTCATTGACGACGGTTCGGGCAACGTGCGCGCCTTGTTGATTCACGAAGTCGAAATGAAAGACGGCAAGTTCGTCAAAGTCGAAGGCAGCGATCGCGAATTGCCCGCTGACTACGTTTTCTTGGCGATGGGCTTCGTTGGCCCAGAAAAGGGTTCATGGCTCGACAAGTTGGGTGTTGAGCTTGATGAGCGGGGCAATGTTCGGCGCAACGATGTGTACATGTCGAATGTCCCAGGCGTTTTTGTGGCCGGCGACATGGGTCGTGGCCAAAGCTTGATTGTGTGGGCAATTGCTGAAGGTCGAGCCTGCGCAGCGGGTGTTGATGCCTATTTGATGGGCGAAACCACCTTGCCAGCACCTATCTTGCCATCTGCTCGTCCGCTCGTTTAATGCAACCTGCCATGTTCGGAGCACCGGGGCGATCTAGATTGAAGGTCGTGTTACGACTTCGTATGACCCTTTTGTCTGCTGGCCTGGGAGCTGTTGCTCTGTTGAGTGCATGCGGAAGTGATCCCGGCTCGTCGGTCACGACATTGCGTCCACTTACTTCGACGAACTATGCCACCACGCCACCCTCGGTCGTCACAACAGTTGATCCAGCGAACACACTTCCTCCAGCGATCA
>CAIQJP010000101.1 GCA_903872155.1 uncultured Actinomycetes bacterium
ACTCACCGTTGACGTTGAAGAACGTGCCTATGCCGCTGGCAAAATTCCAGGTGCATTCTTCCGCCGTGAAGGTCGTCCGAGCGAAGCAGCAATTTTGACCTGCCGTCTCACCGACCGTCCGTTGCGCCCAGCGTTCCCCGAGGGCTTCCGTAACGAAGTTCAGATCGTGCTCACCATCTTGGGTGCCGATCAGGTCAACCCGCACGACGTGCTCAGCATCAACGCTGCTTCGGCTGCCTTGATGATCAGTGGCATTCCGTTCGACGGCCCAATTGGTGCAGTTCGTATTGGTTACAGCCAAGACGGCAAGTGGATTGCTCACCCGACCTACGCCGAAGGCGAAGAGGGAACTTTCGAACTGGTTGTTGCCGGTCGTGAACTCGACAACGGAGACGTTGCGATCATGATGGTTGAAGCAGGCGGAACCGAAAAGAGTTTCGACTACTACGCCAATGGCGCACCCAAGGTTGACGAAGTTGTTCTTGCTGGTGGCCTCGATGCCTCGAAGCAGTTCATCAAAGAATCAATCGCGTTGCAGCGTCAGTTGTTGGCTTCGGTCATCGCAACTCGCGGACCCATCACGCCACTCAAGTACACACCAGTTCTTGATTACGGTGACGATGTCTGGACCGCCGTTGAAGCAATTGCCACACCGTTGTTGGCCGATGCAGTGAAGATTGCACTCAAAGCCGATCGCAATGCCGCAACCGACGCTGCAGGTAATGCTGCTGTTGAAAAGTTGGCTGGCTCAGCAGACGCACCGTTTGCTGGACGCGATAAAGAAATCAAAGAAGCAGTGCGCAGCCTCACCAAGAAGTTGGTTCGTAAGCGCGTTGTTGAAGACGGTATTCGTATCGACGGTCGTGGACCGCGCGACTTGCGTCCAGTCTCGGCCGAAGTTGGTGTCTTGCGCACCGCTCACGGTTCCGGATTGTTCCAACGTGGCGAAACACAAGTGATGAACGTGACGACTTTGGCCATGCCCCGCATGAACCAGATGCTCGACACCTTGTCGCCCATTACCGAAAAGCGTTACATCCACCACTACAACATGGCTCCTTGGGCCAATGGTGAAACTGGTCGCGTTGGTTCGCCCAAGCGTCGCGAAATCGGACACGGTGTTTTGGCCGAGCGTGCATTGTTGCCCGTTGTGCCAAGCCAAGAAGAGTTCGCTTACGCATTGCGTTTGGTTAGCGAAGTCATGAGCTCAAACGGCTCAACTTCAATGGCTTCGGTGTGCTCAAGCAGCTTGTCGTTGATGGACGCCGGTGTGCCGCTCAAGGCCGCTGTTGCTGGTATCGCGATGGGACTCATTTACGCCGAAGGCAAGTACCTCAGCCTCACTGACATCCTTGGAGCCGAAGATGCCTTCGGTGACATGGACTTCAAAGTGGCCGGAACCGCCGACGCCGTGACTGCATTGCAGCTCGACACCAAGATCGACGGAATCCCCGCCGATGTTTTGGCTGCTGCACTCGAGCAGGCTAAAGAAGCTCGCCTCAAGATTCTCGACGTGATGAACGCCGCGATTTCAAAGGGCCGTGACACGGTTGCTGAATCAGCTCCGAAGATCATCTCGATCAACATCCCCATGGACAAGATCGGTGAAGTCATCGGACCGAAGGGCAAGGTCATCAACACCATCCAGCAAGAGACCGGCGCCGACATTGCTGTCGACGACGACGGAGTTGTTGGCATCGTGACGATTGCTGCTGTTGAAGGCTGGCGTATGGAAGATGCCAAGGCTCGTATCTTGGCCATCGTCGATCCGCCCAAGGCAGAACTCGGTGCGATCTACAACGGTCGCGTTGTGAGCATCACCAAGTTCGGTGCCTTCGTCAACATCTTGCCGGGACGTGATGGACTCATTCACATCTCGAAGCTCGGTGGCGGCAAGCGCATCAACAATGTGGAAGATGTCTTGAGCCTCGGCCAAGAAATCGAAGTTCGTGTTGAAGACATCGATGACAAGGGCAAGGTCAGTTTGACCCTTGCTGGCGACCCGCCGGCACCCGCTGCGTCATCGTCAGGTTCATCGTCGGCTCCGGCATCAGCACCTCGTGCTGCTGCACCAGCAGCTGATGGTCCCGTGACTGTCAGCTTCGATGATGCATTCGACAGCGAAATCAGTAGCGAAATCGGCGACCTCGGTCCTGGTGGAACTGCTGGTGGTGAAGGAAGCGGCGGTCGTGATGACCGTGGTGGACGTGGCGGTCGTGACCGCGGTCCGCGCCGTCATCGCTGATTCATCAGCACACATATCAGTAACACTTTGAGTGTTCACAGGCTCCTGATCTCGAAAGAGACAGGAGCCTGTGTCGTTCTTGGGTTTATGATCGGAACATGGCTGAACAAGTAACTTCAGGAAAAATCCGCGTCGGTGTCTTTGGCGCTGGTGGACGCATGGGCGCAACCGTGTGCGATGCAGTTATGGCCGATCCTGATCTTGAATTAGTTGCTGCGGTCGATCCGGCATGTGCCGGACAAGTGATTCACGGAATCACCATTGGCGCCGATCCGCGTGCAATGGCCGATGCTGGTGTGCAAGTTGCTGTTGACTTCACGATTGCTGCTGCATCACGAACCAACTTGCAGTGGTGTGCATTACATGGTGTGCACGCAGTCGTTGGCACAACTGGTTTCAACGACGCCGATCTGAACGGATTTCGTTCAGCGTTCACATCATCAAACTGTTTGATCGCCGCCAACTTTGCAATAAGTGCAGTACTGATGATGAAGTTCGCCGAGATGGCATCGCCATGGTTCGAGACCGCAGAAATCATTGAGTTGCATCACGACAACAAAGCCGATGCTCCAAGTGGCACTGCAGTTGCAACCGCAAATCGAATGGCAGCAGCATCAAGCGACTGGGCTCCAGATCCGACGACGCATGAAGTGATTGCTGGTGCACGTGGCGGCAAAGGCCCAGCCGATATTCGTTTGCATGCCGTACGTATGCGCGGCATGGTGGCACATCAAGAAGTGATTTTGGGCTCGGCCGGTCAAACGTTGACCATTCGCCAAGACAGTTACGACCGCATCAGCTTTATGCCAGGCGTGGTGTTGGCCTGCAAGAAGATCGCTGGCTTACCTGGCTTAACCATGGGCCTCGAACCCGCCCTCGGTTTGTAGTCGCGCAAAAGTAATTGAGCGCCGTGGCGCGGAGTCTGAAAATTGGTGTTATCGTTTCCGATAACACTTGAGAACTCCCCAAAGAGGTGGCTTATGGAACAAGCAGCGCGGTCTCAACCGAACAGCGGCCAATGGGTCGTAAAGCGTTTGCGACAAATTTCAGGGCTGTCGAAACGTGAAATTGCTCGACGTGCGCAAACGACTCCAGCGGCACTTGTTGAGTATGAATCAGGCCGACGTTCACCCTCGTTGTCGTCGTTGTATCGAATCGCTGACGCATGCGGTCTTGAGGTTCAAATCACATTCCGTCGTAAAAACCCGGCGCTGAATCGCGAAGTATGTGGAGAACGACTCGCACAAGTGTTGGCTCTCGCCGATGCGTTACCGAAACGACCAGCTGCAGCACAATCTGCGAAAGCTCAGTACGTTTTATGATTTCGCTCACTGATCGCATTTTGACGATTCACGAATTGCTTGACAAAGCAGAAGTTCGTCACGCGTTTGGGGGAGCGTTGGCGCTTGCCTATTGCACCGGCGAACCCCGAGCAACCCGCGACATCGACATCAACATATTTCTGCCAGCCGAACAAGTATCGGTCGTTCAAAAGGCTCTGCGCTCAATTATTGAATTCACTGACACGCAACTGAGATATTTGCAAGCCGAAGGTCAGACGCGAGTTTTTTGGGATGAGACGCCCATCGATTTGTTCTTCAACGTGTCAGACCTGCATCAGCTCATGAGTTTGAAAACTTCGCAAGGCCTTTTAGACGGAGTAGAAATTCCGGTTCTGTCAGCAGAATTTCTCGCGATTTTCAAAGCATTGTTCAATCGAACCAAAGATTGGGCCGACCTTGAAGCCATGGTTGAAGAAGGCAAATTTGACAGTGATTTTGTCGTGAGCCAACTGGTTGATTTGCTGGGACCTCAGGATGCTCGCATTGATCGACTCAGTCGACTCATCGCAAACTCGTAAGCAGCAAATGTCTCAGAGGTGTTCGAGAACGATTTCGCAAGCGCTGACGGTGATGCCGCCGCCTTCTTCGACATTGAGTTCGGTGATCACACCATTTTCAATGACAGCTGAATAGCGCTGTGAACGTGAACCGAGTCCGAATCCTGAACCGTCCATGGCAAGTCCCATAGCTGCGGTGAAAACACCCGATCCATCGGCGAGCATGGTGATGCCTTCGGCGCCACTGGCCTTACCCCACTGATCCATCACCCACGGATCGTTCACGCTGACACACGCAATGGTGTCAACGCCCTTGGCGCGAAGTGCGGCCTGATTCTTGACGTATCCGGGAAGGTGAACCATCGAGCATCCAGGTGTGAATGCACCAGGCACGGCGAACAAAACAACTTTGCCCTTGCCCAAGACATCAGATGAGCTGACGGGGGAGGGCATGCCGTTGTCACCAAGAACATGCAGTGTGACGTTAGGGATTTGGCTTCCGACTGAAATGGTCATGATGGCTCCGTTGGTTTGTCGTTTTCAGGTTGTGATGTATTAATAACAATATGAGCATCAATTGATATGTTCACAGTCGGGTGCTCAATTTCGTGAATGACTTCCGGAATATCGCGCTTGGCCTTGCGGGCCGACTGGGCAAACGAAACCGCGAAGAGTCCGCCCACGACATACCACTGATAATCCTCCATCCATTTCAGGAATGAACGAATCTGGTCCTCAAAGGCTTTGCCGCCGGCCCACAAAATGGCGAGCCGAATCGCGATGCCGATTGCCAAAAAGAAGGCGTATTTACGAGGAGCGATACGTCGGTTTCCGGCCATCATCCACACCAGGTTTGAACCGCAGAACAAAATGATGACGAGCCAGCCGGCCTTGTCCATGGCCTTGGCGAACCAGCGGTAGAGGGCTGGCAGTTCACCGACTTGCTTCTCGGTCCAACCCAAGGCGCGGTCGCCATACCAGCGACCCAAATAGAACAAGACCATGCCTGCCACGAAGACCCGCGTGAATCCGATGAGCACATACGGAAGCGGGTCGATGAAGGGGACCGAGGCAAACAGGTTTCGGTTACGGCTCGATAAGGCCAGCACAACTGCTGGGCGTTCGTCGATCCATGCTGGTCCGACGTTGCTGCCAAAGGTGCCGATCGCAAAGAACAGACCCGATGCAATCAAAATCGCTCGCCGCGCCAAAGCCGAAGCGGGTGGAATCGACTGCAGGGCTTCGGCGTCAGACATGGGTGTCAATCTAGGGGGTCAAAAGTTGTGGTGTATGGGCAGGATTCAAAGCTCGTTGAATTTGATTGTTTACCTAACATAATTAGCCTTGACCTAAGAGTTTGAATTACTTTATTTAAATGTTCAGTCTATTGATCGTTAAGAATGGCTTGCGCCGAAGTGTTGTTGTTCCATTAATCCTGGTGACAGCATTTCTGGCCATTGCAATTATGGGCAATCAACATCCAACCCGTGTTGATGCTTACACCGCTACTAATGGCGGATGGTCGTGGACCGTTCAGGGCACATCGAAGAGCATTGACAGCGTAACGTATTACGGCGGTGCCAAGAGGTCGACCACTATGCCCAACGGCATTGTCATGGGGGTCGCTGTTACTGGCGAGGTCTACATTTCGCCAACCGATCAAACACTCGCCGCTCGCGGTGGCGCCGACGCGAACTACGCAGCAACGGGTATCGCAGCGTCGACCGGAGTACAGATCGTCACTAATGACACGGGATGCACCTACGGTACTTTTTGTCCGAATCGAGGCACCATCACGTTGTCGTTCTCGCAGTCGGTGACAAACCCCATTCTGTCGTTTGCGGGAATTGGTGGAGGAGGCCAAGCGAACAGCGGCACTTATCGAACGGTGACTTGGAGCGAACTTGAAGTTACAACTTCTGGAGTGACGTTGACCGACCTCGGCGGCGAAAATACAAATGTTGTTGGCGGCACAAGAATTGAACCAGCTGTCAAAAACCCGGACTTCAATTGCGCCTCAATTTCAACAGGTTCAACTTCTTATGGCGCTACAGCAAAAGCTGTATGTGGTTCTATTCGAATCAATGGAACGTTCACATCGGTGACGTTTGACGTTGACTTCGGAAGTGTGAATAATGCGCAGGCTTATCCAGGGCCTAGTCAACTAGAAGATGGCTGGTCATTGGTTGTGAGCCTTGACGACGATTACGGATTAGCGCCAGCAGTGTATGACTCGACGAATGTTGCGTCGCATACAGTCGGCGCATTGAAAATGGGATCAGTTGTCACCGCAGACCAGACAAACACTTTGAATCCAACGACTAACCCCGATTCAGTAGCTTTCGGAACTGCAATCACTGCTGATGACGGAACAACGGCATTTGCTGGATCAGTGAGTATCGGTGCTTCAGGAACAACCTTCACGGCACCAGTGTCATTGGCGGGAGTCACGGCAAGTGCAACCTTGTGTGGATGGATCGACTTCAATAGAAACAGCGCATTCGATAACCCGAGTGAACGGGCCTGTGCAACGCCGGCGTCGGGGGCTACGACCGCAAACTTGATATGGACTGTTCCGGGGACTGTGACATCGTTATTGACCTACGCTCGTTTGCGTTTGAGTTACGACGCGGCTGCGAATTCACCATTAGGCAAAGTCAGTTCGGGCGAAGTTGAGGATTACTCGCTGACATTTGTACAAACCATTCCAACGACAACAACCACGACGACAACGACTACTACAACGACGGTTGCGCCGACGACAACGACAACGACTACTACTACGACGGTTGCGCCGACGACAACGACGACGACTACTACAACGACGGTTCCTCCGACGACTACGACGGTTGCGCCGACGACGACAACAACAACGGTTGCACCAACAACCACGACAACGACAACTACTACGACGGTTGCACCAACAACGACGACAACAACAGTTGCACCGACCACGACGACGGTTGCACCGACGACGACAACCACGACAACGGTTCCTCCGACGACTACGACGGTTGCGCCGACGACAACGACGACGACTACTACAACGACGGTTCCTCCGACGACTACGACGGTTGCGCCGACGACGACAACAACAACGGTTGCACCAACAACCACGACAACGACTGCACCGCCAACGACTGTGGTGACGAGCAGCGTGAATGTTGACGATTACGGAGTGGCGCCAACTTCATACGACCAAGGCTCAGTCGCAACCCACACCACTGGAAGTCTGAAACTTGGTGCAGAAGTCACGCCCGATCACGCGAGCACTTTTGTTTCGCCGACCAACCCCGATGCCGTCAAGAATGGCGAATCGGCAACCGGTGACGATGGCACGAAAGCCTTTGCTGCTCCAGTGGCATTGGGTAAACCTGGAAGTGAGTATTCAATTGAGGTCGCAGTGACTGGCGTGACGGCACAGGCTTATCTCTGCAGTTGGATCGACTTTGATGGCAACGGATTGTTTGACAACCCGGCCGAGCGGGCCTGTGCGACTGTGAACCCAGGCGACACAACTGCGAAATTGGCATGGGCTGTGCCGACCACGGTGACGACTGGTCCGACCTATGCGCGTGTGCGTTTGAGTTTTGACAGCGCTGTTAACTCTCCACTTGGAAAAGTCGGTTCAGGCGAGGTTGAGGACTATTCGGTGACGTTTGCCAATAACTCAAAGTCAAATTCCAGGATGCCAACAACTGGAAAATCATCTGGAACGCCAGCAATAGTGGCCTTGTACATTCTGGTCATTGGCCTCTTTGTGCTCGGTCGACGCCGAACTTTGCGCTGACCTAAGAGGTCAGTCGGCTGACGGGTTACGATTTGCTCCGTCAACAACTTTGGGGGAACAGTCATGACTTCAGGTGCCGCCGTTATTCCAGGACTTATGCAGGACGTGCCGTTGAGCATCTTGCATCTATTCGATCGGGCCGAAAAATACTTCGGTCACAAGACCATCGCGACTGCGACTGGCACAGGTCTTGAGCGCACGACATATGCGCAGTGGGCGCATCGCACTCGTCAAGTGGGCACAGTGCTTGAGCAACTTGGCATTTCAAGCAATGGCCGCGTGGCAACATTTGCCTGGAACACCGCACGACACCTCGAGTTGTACTTTGCGGCGCCATGCACCGGTCGCGTGCTGCACACTCTCAACATTCGTTTGTTCCCTGAGCAGTTGACCTACATCGTGAATCATGCTGAAGACGAAGTGATTTTTGTTGACAAGTCGTTGATGGGATTGTTGGCTCCGCTGTTACCCACATTCACGACTGTGAAGCATCTCGTGATCATGGATGATGGCAAGGGTGAAATTCC
>CAIQJP010000102.1 GCA_903872155.1 uncultured Actinomycetes bacterium
AGGAATCGCCGCCAACAAGCCGGCCGCCTTGTTGCGGCATTCAAGATCTTCGTCATCGGGTTCGCTGTCGGCCACAATTCCGGCTCCAGCCTGCAAATAGGCCGCCGACTCACCAATAAACATTGTGCGAATCGCAATAGCAGTATCGAGGTTTCCGCTGAAGTCGACATATCCAACGACTCCGGCGTACGGACCACGCTTCACTGGCTCAAGCTCGTCAATAATTTCCATCGCTCGAACTTTTGGAGCACCACTGACGGTGCCTGCTGGAAGAGTTGCGCGCAAAACATCAATCGCCGTTTTGCCAGGTACGAGAGCTCCACTCACCTGTGACGTGAGGTGCATGACGTGGCTGTACTTTTCAAGAGTCATCAACTCATCGACAACGACAGTTCCAAATGTCGACACTCGTCCAACGTCGTTGCGTGCGAGATCAACGAGCATCACGTGTTCGGCGACTTCTTTGGGATTTTCACGTAACTCAGCAGCCAGTCGTCGGTCGTGTTCATCATTGGTACCTCGTTTTCGAGTACCAGCGATTGGTCGGCTAATCACTCGACCACCGAGCAATTGCACCATGGGCTCGGGCGAACTACCCACAATGGTGACACCAGGATGACGCAAGAAGTACATGTAGGGACTGGGGTTCACTTGGCGAAGAACGCGATACATGTCGAATGGATCGGCCTCGAGTTGCAATTCGTAACGTTGTGACAACACGACCTGAAAAATGTCGCCCGCACGAATGTATTCCTTCGCAACTTCAACGGCTCGCTGATAAGCGCCATTAGGCATTGACGATGTTGCGACTGGAAGAACATCATCTCGTTGCGGCGGTTCAACTGGCGTGTACGGCAAAGGTCGTGCGAGTTCGTCAACAGCTTTTAGCGCACGCACGGAAGCTTCGTCGTATAAACGATTCAATTCGTCGGTTGTGAAAGTCTGCGAGTTTTGACCAACGACAGGAACGCTTTCAATGAGATAGACCCGTTGACGCCAGTGATCGAATGCGGCCAGTGAACCAATCACGCTCATCACACCATCGGGCATATGCCGATCGTCATGCGGGACATTGGGCAATGACTCAACTTCGCGTACGACGTCGTAGCCAAGAAAGCCCATGACCCCGCCTTGCAACGGCGGAAGGTCGGCAATCACCGGACTGCGGTATTCAAGAAGTAACGCTTCAATCGCTGCGAGCATTCCTTGATCGCGTGGCACCGATGCGGGAATATCGCCCGTGATCTTGAGTTGGCCATCAATCAATTCAAGAGTGGCGCGCGGATGGCGTCCGACAAAACTAAATCGACTCCAACGCTCGCCATGCTCAACTGATTCGAGCAAGAAACCTGGTTCGTCGCCGACCAATTTCGCAAAGGCGGCGACAGGAGTTTCAAGGTCGGCTAAGACTTCAACCCAGACCGGCACGACCGTGTAGTCAGCGGCAAGAGCGTGAAATTCTTCGCGCGATGGACGCACCACCAAAGACTGGGTCATGCAGAGGTTCCAAAACTCGAGAAGAAACAGGTGCGGTTACCGGTGTGGCAGGCTCCAGCACCTTCTTGTTCAACCTTGAATAACAACGTGTCAACGTCGCAGTCGTAATAGGCCTCGCGCACAAACTGGCGATCGCCACTGGTGTCACCCTTGCGCCACAACTCTGAACGACTGCGACTCCAGTACACCATGCGGCCTTCGGCAAAAGTCATCGACAAACTCTCGGCATTCATCCACGCCATCATCAACACATCACCATTGGCAATGTCTTGGGCGATGACCGGCACCAGACCATCGGAGTTGTACTTCACAGCGGCAAGTTGCTCAGGAGTGGGAACGATCAAGTTCATATCTACAACTTTGTCAGAGATAGAGGCCAGTGTGGCCATCAATTCGGCTGGCGGCAACGGCATGGATGTCACGTTCACGCAACATGATGTAGTCAATTCCACTCACTTCGACTTCGTAGCGGTCTTCTGGCCCGAAAAGCACTTGGTCGCCAACCTCGCAACTACGGACGTTCTGACCAAGCGCCACGACTTCGGCCCACACCAAACGCTTTGAAACCTGTGCAGTCGCCGGAATCAGGATTCCGCCCATACTGCGACGCTCGCCGTCCTTATCGGGGATCTTGACCAACAGACGATCGTTGAGCATTTGAATCGCCATCTTGTCAACGCCAAGCTTTTGCGCCGCGACTTTCTCAGTATCTTGCTTGACAGTATCTTCCTTGACGGCTGTCGGCGTTTCTGTACTTTCACTCACAACGGGCACGGTACCTTGCCAACTGCCTGAAACGAAATCTGAAACAGGTTTATGACTTCAAAACGGTCTTGATGCGCGCCATGACCTCGGGGGTCAAGAGCGGAATCACATCGAGAGCCTTGAAGTTTTCGGTGACCTGCGACGCCTTGCTGGCACCGGTGATCACCGTCGACACATTGGGGTTCTTGGTACACCAGGCCAAAGCCATTTGAGCAAGAGTGCAGCCAAGTTCATCGGCAATCGGGATCAACTTCTTCACGGTCTCTTGCGCTTTGGGCGCTGTGAGACGTTCAGCCAGCCAGCCGTAACCCGGGAGGGCAGCCCGCGAGTCGTCGGGTACGCCATCGAGGTACTTGCCAGTGAGAACACCTGAGGCAAGTGGGCTCCAGATGGTGGTTCCGAGGCCAAGGTCTTCGTACAAACGCTTGTACTCAACTTCGACGCGCTTGCGTTCGAGCATGTTGTATTGCGGCTGCTCCATGACGGGCTTGTGCAAGTGATGACGTTCAGCGATTTCGTACGCCGCACGAATTTCATCGGCGGTCCATTCGCTGGTTCCCCAATACAAAACTTTGCCGCGCTCAACGAGATCGCTCATCGCCCACACGGTTTCTTCAAGTGGTGTATTCGGATCGGCGCGGTGACAGAACAACAAGTCAACAAAATCCACTTGCAATCGATCAAGGCATCCTTCGATGGAGTGGTGCAAGTACTTGCGGTTCAAGGTGTTGCCCATGTTGGGCACTCCGCCTTCAATCCCCCAAAACACTTTGGTTGACAACACATAATCTTGGCGACGCCATCCGAGCTGCTTGATGACGCGACCCATGATGGCTTCGCTCTCGCCACCGGCATAGGCCTCGGCGTTATCGAAGAAGTTGCAACCAGCATCCCAGGCGTTCTGCATGCAATTGAGCGCCATGTCGTCATTGAGTTGCGTATCGAAGGTGACCCAACTACCAAATGACAAGACCGAAACTTTGAGACCGCTACGACCAAGTCGGCGGTATTCCATTTTTGGATTGGGAGTAAATGTGGCGGGAGCGTTCATCCCCCCAACCCTACGACTTCACCAAACCCCTTGCGATTCTGGTGAGGATTATTCCCTATTTTCAGGAAAATTACTCACCAGATTCCCGAGGTGGGCGATGTCTTCAGGGCCAATTCCGCAACAGCCACCGATGAAGCGCGCCCCGAGATCAACCCAGCGGCGCACCGTTTCAACTGATGAAATTGAAATGGAGTCGCCAGTCCAACAACGGGCAACGGCGTCCCATTCACGGCCATGATTTGGGTAGACAATCAACGGGATTCCTGACACGAGTTCGCTCATTGATTGCAACAACAAATTAACGTAGCGCGGATGGGTGCAATTCATTCCGATCGCCACTAAGTCGGCATATCCAGCGATTGACAGCGCTGCTTTGTCAACAGCATCCAGACCATACGTTTGAGTTTCATCAGCGAAACCAAAACTGAACCAAGCCGGCGGTGCGCCGAGTTCTTCAAGAATTTCAGCGATCAACAACGCCTCGTCGGCTAACGGAATTGTTTCAATCGCAATCAGGTCGGCACCCGAGTCAACTAGAATTGCCAACTTCTCGCGGTGATAGTCCTCGACTTGTTGCCATTCAACTCCGTAACGGCCGTTGTATTCACTGCCATTCGCTAACGACGCACCGAAAGGACCGACCGAAGCAGCGACTGCAACCGAAGTTCCTTCAACAGCACGCCGTGCGATGGTAGTCATTGATGCCAACGCGTCGCGTGCTTCTTTTGTACTCAGCCCAATTGCTTCAAACTGTTTCGTTCCGCATTGATAACTCGCAGTGGCGATGATGTCAGCGCCTGCTTCAACAAACGACCGATGCGCACGCTCGAGCAATGCCGGATCGTCAATCACGGTTTGTGCAGTCCA
>CAIQJP010000103.1 GCA_903872155.1 uncultured Actinomycetes bacterium
CGTGGTCGCAGCCCTTGAACTCAGCAAGATCAGTTTCGTTCGGGACGGTCGCACCATTTTGGACTCGGTGTCGCTCACGGTTGAGGCAGATCAACGATGGCTTGTTCTAGGTGCCAATGGGTCGGGCAAAACCACCTTGGTTCGCATTGCCGCAATGTACGAGCACCCCACCTATGGTTCAGTTTCGGTGTTGGGCCAAACTCTCGGAAGTACCGACGTGCGCACCCTTCGCCAGCGAATTGGTTATGTGTCGGCGTCGTTTGCCAGCGAACTACGACCCGCACTGATCGCCCTTGATGTAGTCATGACTGCCAAGAACGCCGCTCTTGAAACCTGGTGGCACCAATACGACGAGGCCGATGCACAACAGGCTCAGCATTGTCTTGACCGCATGCGTATCGGACACCTAGCTCACCGCACTTTCGGAACGTTGTCGTCCGGAGAACAGCAACGAGTGCTCTTGGCACGTTCGCTGATGAACAACCCAAACATTGTGTTGATGGACGAGCCCAGTGCGCGACTCGATCTTGGTGGTCGCGAGCAATTAGTTGAAGCATTAAGCGAATTAACTCTTGACGCCAACGCTGCACCACTTGTCTTAGTGACTCACCATGTTGACGAGATTCCGCCAGGCATGACTCATGTTTTGTTTCTCAAAGACGGCATGGCGATGACTCGTGGAACGATCACCGAATGTTTCACTGCTGCGAATTTGTCGGAGTGTTTTTCAATGTCGTTGCATCTTCAGCAACGCGACAACGGTCGTTACAGCGCGTGGGCGCAATAACCGCCAGCTACTGAGTAACAAGTTTGCGGAGTCGCTGTTTGCTCGCTTCAATCTCATCGTGCAAGGCACGCTCAACAACGCTCGAGAACAAGCGACCTGAATATTGCAAAGTCATATTGAGCGTCGTTGTTGCGGCCTTTTGAGAAACCTTTGCTTCAAGGACCCACGCACTATGTGATCGGCCATCAACTTCGGCCCGCTCAAATCGCAAGTGCTCAGCGCTTGACGTTTCAACTTGAACCATGCGCAAACGCTTCGATCGAGCAAATGGCCCAATCTTGCCGCGCAGTTCAACCTGCCAGGCTTGATGATCAGCTTCGGGCACTACGGCGTGAACGAGGCCCATCCATTGCGGATATTGCCTTAAATCATTAATCAGCGGCAACACCGCATCAATTGAACACGGCAGTTCAACATCAACCCGGATATCCATGATTGGTCGCTATCTCACTGATCGCGACGGCCATTGTGACGCGACCTAAACGCGTCACGCAGCATCGAACCAGTGGCATCAAGCATTCCACCAAGGTCGTCATCGGGATCAAAGTGCGGAGCCCAACGAGTGTCAACATCTTGACGAATCAAGAGTTCAGTTGAATCATCTTGAGTCGGAAGAATCTCGATGACTTCTTCGACTTCTTCTTCAACAACTTGCTCTTCGACGAACATCGGCACAGTTTCAACAACTGGTTCATTGACGACGACTGAAACTTCAGCTACTGAAACTTCAGCAACGGGAACAACGGGGGTTTCAACTACAGGCTCGATCTCTACAACTTGCTCATCGAGTTCGGCAAACAAACTCGGACGCGGAATATCAGCCGGACGTGGTCGCTTGGCCGATCCAGTGACATCACGTTTCGTTGCCCCTGTGACATCACGTTTCGTTGAGCCGGTTGAATCAGCCTTCGGGCGTGGGGTTTCAGTAGTCGGTTCGGGAACAGCACTTAAGTTGCCACGATCGCGCGTCTTAAACAATCGCGGAATCGCCTCACGTCGATCTTCAAATGACCAGCCACGTGGAGCCGACAACGACTCTGAATGCTTCTGACACACCACGCCACGAGCGCCAGGGGGTGGAATTTCATCGATGCGCTCGGGCGAC
>CAIQJP010000104.1 GCA_903872155.1 uncultured Actinomycetes bacterium
CGTGGTCGCAGCCCTTGAACTCAGCAAGATCAGTTTCGTTCGGGACGGTCGCACCATTTTGGACTCGGTGTCGCTCACGGTTGAGGCAGATCAACGATGGCTTGTTCTAGGTGCCAATGGGTCGGGCAAAACCACCTTGGTGCGCATTGCCGCAATGTACGAGCACCCCACCTATGGTTCAGTTTCGGTGTTGGGCCAAACCCTCGGAAGTACCGACGTGCGCACCCTTCGCCAGCGAATTGGTTACGTATCAGCATCTTTTGCCAGCGAACTGCGTCCTGCGCTGATTGCTCTTGACGTCGTGATGACTGCCAAGAACGCTGCTCTTGAAACTTGGTGGCACCAATACGACGAGGCCGATGCTCAACAGGCTCAGCATTGTCTTGATCGCATGCGCATCGGACATTTAGCTCACCGCACGTTTGGCACGTTGTCGTCAGGAGAACAGCAACGTGTGCTTTTGGCACGTTCGCTGATGAACAACCCAAACATTGTGTTGATGGACGAGCCCAGTGCTCGACTCGACCTTGGTGGTCGCGAACAATTAGTTGAAGCATTAAGCGAATTGACTCTAGACGCCAACGCTGCGCCACTTGTCTTGGTGACTCACCATGTTGACGAGATTCCACCAGGCATGACTCATGTTTTGTTTCTTAAAGACGGCAAGGCCATGACTCGAGGAACGGTCACTGAATGTTTCACTGCCGAGAATTTGTCGGAATGCTTTTCAATGTCGTTGCATCTTCAACAACGCGACAATGGTCGCTACAGTGCGTGGGCGCAATAATCGCTAGTTACTGAGCAACAAGTTTGCGAAGTCGCTGTTTGCTGGCTTCAATCTCATCGTGTAGTGCGCGTTCAACAACGCTTGAGAATAAACGACCCGAATACTGCAAAGTCATATTGAGCGTGGTCGTCCTTGGTGTTGCGGCATCCTTGTGAGAAACCATTGCGTCAAGAACCCACGCGCTGTGCGATCGACCATCAACTTCGGCCCGTTCAAATCGCACATGCTCAGCGCTCGAGGTCTCGACTTGCACCATGCGCAAACGCTTCGATCGAGCAAACGGACCGATCTTGCCGCGCAGTTCAACCTGCCAGGCCCGACCATCAGTTTCGGGCACAACTGCATGAACGAGACCCATCCACTGCGGAAATTGGGTCAAATCGCAAATCAGTGGCAAAACCGCAGCAATTGAACACGGCAAGTCAACATCAACACGAATATCCATGAGGAACCGCTAACTCACTATTCGGGACGGCCGTTGTGACGCGAGCGAAACGCGTCACGCAACATTGAACCAGTGGCATCAAGCATTCCACCAAGGTCGTCATCAGGATCAAAGTGCGGAGCCCAACGGGTGTCGACATCTTGACGAATCAAGAGCTCGGTTGAATCATCTTGAGTCGGCAGAATCTCAATGACTTCTTCTTCGACGACAAGTTCTTCAACAACCTGCTCTTCAACAAACATCGGCACGGTTTCAACAACTGGTTCATTGACAACAACCGAAACTTCAGCAACTGAAACTTCGACGACGGCAACTTCAATAACGGGCTCAACGACTGGCTCATCGAGTTCGGCGAACAAGCTCGGTCGCGGAATATCGGCCGGTCGTGGTCGCTTGACCGATCCGGTGACATCACGCTTCGTTGCCCCAGTGACATCACGTTTGATTGAGCCCGTTGAATCGGCCTTTGGCCGTGGGGTTTCAGTGGTCGGCTCGGGAACAGCGCTTAAGTTGCCACGGTCACGCGTCTTAAACAATCGCGGAATCGCCTCACGTCGATCTTCAAATGACCAGCCACGTGGAGCCGACAACGACTCTGAATGCTTCTGACACACCACGCCACGAGCGCCAGGGGGTGGAATTTCATCGATGCGCTCGGGCGAC
>CAIQJP010000105.1 GCA_903872155.1 uncultured Actinomycetes bacterium
GCCACTCGGCATAGATCTATTTTCAAACTATTCGTGTCCGCTGATCGACATCCCGTTTGGTTCATCTCATCAAGAGTGTCAAAGTATTTATCGCGCAAACGTGGAATCAATATGACGCGAGCGAGTTCACGACCAAAATCTTCAGCAAGATGAACGCCGTCGGGTCGCTCTGCTTTGCCTTCATCAGAATTTGGATCACTCAAAGCATCGGCATACGGAACCATCTTGACCGAATGCCATTTTGCATCCCATTCATTGATCACGGCTGCCCAACGCACAAGTGCGTCAATATCGTCTCCGAGAATTTTGGGATTATCGCGAACAGGTGGAGTTTCAAAAACCAGAATCGGCAAACCTCGAGGGGCAACAATCGCTTCAACATTTTCTAAAAATCTGTCAAGGTCGGCTTTGTATTGCTCGGAGTCGGGTTCGACCCAGAAATCTGATCCGGCGTATTGATAGGCCCACTGATTCGCCACACCAGCAACAACAACAATGGTGTCTACCTCTGACACATGATCGTGCACCAAACGTTCATTGTCTGGACAATAAGACACGTCTTGTTGCGAGTCTTTCCGATCACGAACATGAGCAACTTTGAGTAATGGGCAACCGAGAACTCCGCCAGAAATGACCCCAAGACTTCCGTCAGAAGCCTGGGCCAAAGCAGTAGAGATATTTTCTGCTGTTGAATCGCCAATGACTAAAACCGACAGCGGTCCCGTGCGATCAACACGAGATGGCATGGCAGTATTGTCAACAATCGTCGTCGAAGATGAGTGTGAGGACTCAACAACTGATGTCGTAGGAGCAACGGTCACGAGCACCTCGGGCGTTGTGTCAACCTCAGTTGAAGCCGACGCAAGAATTGAACTTGCCAACACCACTGTGCCAACCACCGCCACCACGAAAGCACTCAATGCCCATCGGGCAGAAAGCAAAACCTTACGTCGACGAACGGGCTGTTCAATCAGCCAGTAACTCATCAACGTCAAAATCACAGTGACAACAACCTGCACTCCAAAAAGTGCCGTTGGTTGAAGGTCGATCCGGTCAGAGTTGAGCCAAACAATGACTGGCCAATGAATCAGATACAGGCCATAACTCACCTCACCCACTCGCACGAGCGGAGGCGTCGACAAAAACGATCTGACTGGCCCTGCCTGAACAGCGGCAATCAAGCAGATGACGGATAAACCCGCGAACAGTGTCAACGCCCCCGAATACACCCATGGTGAATCAACCGAAGAAAATCGCGCGAGAACAATCACGCCCACCAACGGCACGATGTACATAGAGGACCAAGGCTTGGATTTTCGAACCGCCACTCGTTCGATGCGACGTCCAAATAGGCACGCCAATCCCGAACCAAGCAACAGTTCGGAAGCGCGATTATGCGTTCCGTAATAGATCAGTTCATGACTATTCGTGAACATCGTCGCGATTGTTGAACCAGCAACGGCAACCAGCATCACGATGCCAATTGCTCGGCGACGCAATCCAATCGCAAACAATCCAGCAATCAAAACTGGAACGATGACATACAACTGTTCTTCAATTGACAATGACCACAGGTGTTGTAATGGACTCGGCGAGGCGAAAAGTTCGCCGTATGAATGTCCCGAATAGATGAATCGCCAATTACTGAAATACAAAGCGGCTGAAATTGCGTCGCCCTTAATGCGACTAGCTTCAATACTTGTACTCAACCAACTCGCAAATCCAACAACTCCCGCGATGACAACCAACGAAGCCGGCGCCAATCGCCGTAAACGGCGGACCCAAAAAGCTTTCAGGTTGATCCGGCCAGTGTTTTCGCACTCATTGATTAACAATGATGTGATTAAGAAACCCGACAGGGTAAAGAAAACTGAAACGCCCAAAAAACCACCGGGAAACCAGTTCAGTCCGGAGTGAAAAATGATCACCAAAATGACGGCGATACCACGTAGCCCGTCCAACCCGCGATGATGCGCGAGAGATGCTTGTTGGAGAGATTCTTCAGTCACCGGCGGAAGAAATATCGATCAAAATTTTGCCAGTGTTGGCATTTTCACCCATCGCGATATGCGCATCGGCAATTCGATCGAATGGATAACGACTGTCAATGATCGGTTTCAATTGACCCGACGCGAATAATGGCAACATCTCTGCGGCGAACTGACGTGTCACGGTGGCCTTCTCTTCGAGCGGTCGGGCCCGAAGTGTCGTACCAATCCAATGGGCGCGCTTCATGAGCAACAAGCCGAC
>CAIQJP010000106.1 GCA_903872155.1 uncultured Actinomycetes bacterium
TACGTCGAAGCCTGATGGAACACCACGCAAGGTTTTGGATGTCAGCCGTTTGAATAATTTGGGTTGGTCGCCGAGTTACACGCTCGATAGCGGACTAGCGAGCACGTATCAGTGGTTCTTAGATCAGCAAGACAGTCATACTGCCATGCGCGGAATGAAGCAGTAAGACCTAGTTCACCTGACGCGTGTGGTTGACCCAATAAGGTTCGCGCAATTTAAACTTTTGTAGTTTGCCCGTTGCTGTACGCGCGAGTTCGTTTCTGAATTCGATGCGCTTTGGACATTTGTAGCCCGCGAGTTTTGTTTTGACGTACGCAATGAGTTCGTCTTCGGTCAGCGTTGAGGATGGGTTCTTCACCACGAGTGCCATGACCATTTCGCCCCACTTTTCATCGGGAACACCAATCACTGCGACTTCGTTGACATCGGGATGATTGAAAACAGCATCTTCAACTTCAATTGATGAAACGTTTTCGCCACCTGAGATGATCACATCTTTCTTGCGATCGCTAATTGCTAAGTAGTGATCGGCATCAATGTCTCCGCCATCGCCAGTATGGAACCATTCAACTCCGCCGGCGTCGTCGCTTGCTGCATGAATTGCATCGGCGGTGGCTTCGGGTTGATCCCAGTAGCCCTGCATGATCACGTTGCCACGGGCCAAAACTTCACCCTGATCAGAGATACGTAATTCAACACCGAGTGCGGGTGAACCAGCACGAGAAAGTTTCTGAGCCCGTTCGGCAGACGTAAGTGCATCAAATTCTTCGCGCGTGCGATTCATCGTGAGGAACGGTGATGTTTCGGTCAGGCCGTACAACTGAATGAATTCCCAACCAAGTTCGGTTTCCATCCGCTCAATAGTTTTCGTCGGCGGCGGGGCGCCGGCAACAACCATGCGCACTCGATTGCGACCAGGAATTGGTCCGTCCCAATTTGCCGCAGCATCAAGAACCATGTTCACCACTGCAGGTGCACCACACAACATGGTGACGCCGTGCTCTTCAATGCGTCGAAGGATTTCGGCACCATCAACTTTGCGCAAGATGATGTGGCGTCCACCCATGCCGGTGACGCCATAGACCATGCCCCAACCGTTGCAATGGAATTGCGGAAGTGTGTGTAGGTACACATCGCGATCGTTGACACCCATTTGCCAACCGAAAGTTGCTGCGTTCAACCATAAGTTGCGATGCGTAAGTTGTACGCCTTTGGGGCGCGCCGTTGTGCCGCTGGTGTAGTTGATAGTTGCAGTCGCATCTTCATCAGGAGTCCAAGCCTTGGGTTCAACACCGAAGCGCATCAAAATTTTGTCGGACTCAGCACCGATAATGAATTTGTGTTCGCACTCAACAGATTCCATCGCTTCTTCAAGTTCGGGGTCAATGAGCAGCACGCGGGCGCCTGAGTGCTTCACGATGTACTTCACTTCTTCGGCAACAAGTCTGAAGTTGACCGGAACCAAAATTCGGCCAGACCCTGAGACACCAAAGAACGCAGTCAAAAGGCGAGCCGAGTTATGAGACACCATTGCCACTCGCTCGCCCACACCGATTCCGAGCGCATCAAGACCTGCAGCCTGAGCACGAGCACGTTCGGCAACTTGGCGATAGGTGAGTGAACCCCACGACTCGGCGGGCTGATCGGGCTCGTCAACGACCGCTATGCGATCGGGGTACAGCAACTCGGCACGGCGGATGTGGTCGATGATGGTGAGAGCAACGCGCATGCTTTAACAGTAGGCATTTTGGGGTGCATTGACCATTAACGAGTGGCTGCACACCCCATATGGGCGTGATCGGGGATACCCTGCAACTCAACATGAGTAATTTCGCCCCCCGCAAGGGAGCGCCACAGAGTCGGCGACGTCCGCCAAACTCTGCCGGACAAGAAGAAGTTTCCGGCCCCGCGCAACCCTTAACCAGTATCAATGTTCTTCCGCCAGTCGAGACCCCTACGGGTTTTGCCAAGCTTGGAGTTCCTCCCGAAGTCGATGCAGGTCTTGCTGCTGCCGGCTTTGCCAATCCATTCGCGATTCAGATTGAAGCGATTCCGGTCGCGATGCAAGGTCACGATGTGTGTGGTCGCGCCAAGACCGGTTCGGGTAAGACTCTCGCCTTTGGTGTGCCGATGTTGTCGCGTATTTCGATGAAGGCCGAACCGATGAAGCCGTTGGGCTTGGTGTTGGTGCCGACGCGCGAATTGGCCGTGCAAGTTGCCGAGGTTCTTGAACCTTTGGCACGTCATTCAGGTCGACATGTGTTGGCGGTGTACGGCGGAGCAAGTCGTCACCAGCAAGTTGAACATATGGCCAAGGGCATCGAGATTGTTGTTGCCACACCCTTGCGATTGATCGACTTGTTGAAGTCGGACGAGATTGATTTGTCTGCTGTTGAAGTTGTCGTACTCGACGAAGCCGACCGTATGGCCGACGATGGCTTTACCCCGCAAGTTGAATGGGTATTGCGTCGTTGCACTGGTCGTAACCAAACCATGTTGTTCTCGGCAACTCTTGATGGCGATGTTGGCCACTTGATTCGTCAGTTCATGACCAACCCGGTTGAAGTAGCAATTGATGAAGCGACCGACACTGTCGGAACGATGCACCATTTGTGGCTCGCTGTTCACCACATGGATAAAGACAAAGTTGTTTCGGCAATTTCACGCGGTGCGGGTAAGACAGTTGTGTTTTGCCAGACCAAGCGTGTGTGTGATCGTGTGACTGACAACTTGATTGCTCTCGGAATTAACGCCGCGGCAATTCATGGTGACTTGGCTCAACCAGCGCGCGAAAAAGCGATGCGACGTTTCGCTGAAGGTTCGTTGAGTGTTTTGGTCGCGACCGATGTCGCAGCACGCGGTATCGACATTGACGATATTGCGGCCGTGATTCATTACGAGCCAGCAAAAGATAACAAGGACTACTTGCACCGTTCAGGACGAACTGCTCGTGCCGGTCGCGATGGTTGGGCAGTGACGTTGGTTGAGTACAACCAGCACACTCAGGTGACGATCTTGCAGCGCACAATGCGCATGCCGATCACCAAATCAATTGAAGTCTTCAGTAATAACCCGAAACTTTCAAACCTCGCCGAATTTCTCGAGTGATTCTGGTGAGGATTTTTACTCAAAATGAGTAAAAATCCTCACCAGAAACACAAGGTTATTTAGCTAGCCAGGATGGGCGTGAGGTTTCGAAGCTGGCGATTTGATCGGCGTGCGAGAGCGTGATTCCGATGTCGTCAAGCCCGTTCAAGAAGCGATGCTGATTCTGAGGTTCCATCGGGAACGACTCGGTTAAACCGATACTTGGAACTTCAACAACCAGTCGTTCCATATCGACCACGATGTTGGTCTTGGGATCGGCTTCAATTGCTGCCCAAATCTTTTCCACGGCCTCAATGGGCAATGCAACCGGAGCCAAACCATTCTTGGTGCAGTTGTTGCGGAAAATATCGCTGAAACTTGGCGCAATCACTGCATCAAATCCGTACTGCTGAATTGCCCACACGGCGTGTTCGCGTGATGAACCAACACCAAATGATGGACCAGCAACCAAGATTGATGCTCCGGCGTAACGCTCATCGTTCAACACAAAACTGCGATCGTCACGCCACGTTGAAAACAGACCAGCTTCAAAGCCAGTTCGTTCGACTCGCTTCAACCAATCGGCGGGAATAATTTGGTCGGTATCTACGTCGCTACGACGTAAGGGGATTCCGTTACCGGTGAGAATTTGAACACTCTTCATGACTCTTCCTTCACTTCAAATCGGACGGGGTGGCGAAGGTGCCAGCAACTGCAGTTGCCGCGGCGACTTCGGGGGACACTAAATGAGTACGACCGCCACGGCCTTGACGACCTTCGAAGTTGCGGTTGCTCGTACTTGCTGAACGCTCACCTTGAGTGAGTTTGTCGGGGTTCATCGCGAGGCACATTGAACAACCAGGTTCGCGCCAATCGGCTCCGGCCGCACGGAAGATTTCGTGCAAGCCTTCAGCTTCTGCTTGTGTCTTCACCGAGTGACTTCCGGGAACAACCATCACGCGCGGAACAGTGACAGTACGACCCTTCATCACTGACGCTGCAGCACGTAAGTCTTCGATGCGACTGTTGGTGCATGAACCAATGAACACAGTGTCAACCTTGACATCGCGCAACAATGTTCCGGGGGTGAGGCCCATGTATTCGAGTGCACGAGCAACGGTCTCACGGGTTGTGGGATCGGCGAAATCATCAGGTGACGGAATTGGTGCATCGATGCTGGCAACTTGTGCAGGGTTAGTTCCCCACGTCACTTGCGGAACCAATGTGCTGGCGTCGATCACAACTTCTTTGTCGAACTTCGCGCCCGCATCGGTGCTCAAAGTCTTCCAATAGGCAACTGCCTTATCCCACTCGGCACCCTGAGGTGCGTGAGCACGACCCTTGAGGTATTCGAAGGTGGTTTCGTCTGGCGCGATCAGTCCAGCTTTTGCGCCGGCCTCAATCGTCATGTTGCAAACGGTCATACGACCTTCCATCGACAACGCCTGAATTGCTGAACCGCGGAACTCGATGACATAACCAATGCCACCGCCGGTTCCGATGTTGCCGATGATTGCCAAGATGACGTCCTTAGCCGTAACGCCAGCAGGCAATTTTCCGTTGACTTCAACGCTCATCCACTTCGGACGGCTCTGGGGGAGAGTCTGAGTAGCGAGTACATGTTCGACTTCGCTGGTTCCGATACCAAATGCCAATGAACCAAATGCACCATGAGTTGCCGTGTGGCTGTCGCCGCACACGATGGTCATGCCGGGCAAGGTGCGACCTTGTTCGGGTCCGATGACGTGCACGATGCCCTGCAACGGATTGCCCATTGAGAACAACTCAACACCGAACTCTTTGGCGTTGTTGCGCATGACTTCAACTTGACGGGCCGAGATCGGGTCGGCGATTGGCAGGTGAATGTCGGCGGTTGGCACGTTGTGGTCTTCGGTGGCCACCGTGAGTTCGGGACGACGAATGGGGCGATTGGTCAAACGCAGACCATCAAAGGCTTGCGGGCTTGTCACTTCATGAACGAGGTGCAAGTCGATGTACAAAAGATCGGGTTCGTCGACAGCCGAGTGCACGACGTGGTTGTCCCAGACTTTCTGGGCGAGGGTGGTGGGGTTGCTCATAATTTCCTCAGTTGTTGAGTTTCTATTGACGTTGATTTTCTCAGTATGTGGGATAGTATTCTTACTGTATGGACAGCATATCGGGCGTTGGAGTTGTTGACAAGGTTGTCGCGGTTTTGCGCGCCCTTGAAGCCAATGGCCCGTCCTCGTTGGTCGAACTACAAGAAGTCACTGGCATGCCACGGGCGACTGCGCATCGTTTGGCCTCGGCTCTTGAAGATCACGGACTGGTACGTCGCGAAACCAACGGCAAATTTGCTTTAGGAATGGGTCTGGTCAGCATGGGTAAGGCCGCGTCATCCGCTTTGCCGTTGATGGACATTGCTCGACCGGTACTTGATGAGTTGCGCACCACGACCGGTGAATCAGTGCAGTTGTACATGCGTGAAGGTGATGGTCGCCGTTGTGTCGTCTCGCTTGAATCGCCACACGGTTTGCGTTGGATTGTTCCAGAAGGTTCGTTGTTGCCGCTTGATGCAGGATCGGCTGGACACGTGTTGGCCGGAGAGCGCGTCGACAAGCGTGGTTGGATTCAATCAATTGGTGAACGCGAAGCAGGAGTGGCATCTGTGAGTGCTCCGGTTGTCAACGCACAAGGAATCATTGTTGCGGCAATCAGCGTGAGCGGTCCGATTGAACGTTTATCGCGCAAACCAGGCGAACGACATGGTGCAGCAGTTGTCGGTGCTGCGAAAGATTTAGCGAAGCTTTTGTAATTTTCGCCGTTGAGGTTTTGTGATTCCCACAGTACGGGCATGACAAAAACACTTGATGACAACACCGACGAGATTCACGAACCGGCATTACTTGTTGCCCAATTCATTGACACTTTAGTACATGCTGAATTAGAAGATCCGTTTGAAATTGATCTTGCCCGTTTGTACGCCATGCCCAAAAACGAAAACGACGACTGGCAAATTGCGCTTGAAGCAAATCCGTACGAGTTAATGATGAACAATCCACGACCGCCAGCAACTAAAGCAGGGTGCTTGGTGGTGACCGGATGGGCCGCACCGATGGAAGGTGAGCCAAAAGTTGATACTGAACCAAGTGTTCGACCGAGCGAACATCCCAAACGACAACGCGTGCGTGTGTGCATTGCAATCTGCGACGG
This sequence comes from uncultured Actinomycetes bacterium, assembly GCA_903872155.1. GTDB lineage: Bacteria > Actinomycetota > Acidimicrobiia > Acidimicrobiales > Ilumatobacteraceae > Casp-actino8. Next base: position 6,280 of record CAIQJP010000106.1, read on the forward strand.
GAAAATTGCCACAGTGATGCGATCAAGTGATGAGCCTGATGAAGTTAAAAATATGTCAGAGCGGGGAATGGGAGGCATTCCTGATGTTCTTGAAGCCTGGTGGAATGATGAACTTCAGTGATTGCCACCGAACTCTTACCAACAAAACAACACCTGCATAGTGAGAAGTTGTCAGAATGTCTGAATGAAAATTTCTCGACATATTGCCTTGGCGGCTGTTGCATTCACTCTGGTGGCGTGTAGTTCATCATCAGATGCCGATACCACGACTGTCGTACCCAACACCGAAGCAGTTGAACAAACGACAACGACCGGAGCAGAAGTAGTGGCAACTGAGGCTCCCACACCTGATGTGCCAGCTAACAACGCACTTCCAGCACTGGGCGAATGTCCGACTTCAGTCTTTCCAGATTTAATTGCAGTCACTGGACCTGGCGAAGAATATGCAATGCCCGAAGTCAACGTTGAATGCACCGACACTGAACTAGTGGTGACATCAAACGGCATGCCGAGTTACACCTTTGAATCAATGACACCCAATGGTCTGAAAGAACAAACGTGGGAATGGAGGGTTCCGTTGAAGCCAACTGTGGCCGTGAGCACCACGAGCATTGTGGATGTGCTTGGAACTTTAGGTTTTACCACCACGGGATTGCCGATCTATGGTCCGACCGAAGGACCGCAACCAGAAGCCGAGGCGTTCGGCGATCCGATCTACAACGGAATACTTGACACTTGTGGCGGACATACTGGCTTCAACGCCGACTATCACAATCACGCGTTGTATTCCGACGTGTATTGCAATCTGACCAGTTCATTCATCATTGGATACGCGCTAGACGGATTCCCGATTTACAACTCGGTCGGTTGTCTCGATGTTGAATGCACCGAAACTGCGCAGTTCATTTCGGGTTACGACATGACTGGTGATCCCACGTCGTATTCATGGAAGGCGTACACCTACAACGCTGCTGGAAAAACGAATGTTCTCGATGAATGCAACGGACGTATTGGTCCTGATGGAACGTACCGCTATCACGCAACCGATGCGTTCCCGTACATCATCGGATGTTTTGCGGGAACATCAACAACGCAAACTGGCAATGCTGCAGCCGACATGCCGCCCATGGGAGGTGGTGGCGGCAACCCGCCACCAAACGGAAATGGTCCTCCACCAAATGGTGGCGGCAACCCACCGCCGCCGAACGGCTGATTGTTAGAAAGTCGACAGCAAGTCGATAACGACAACGAGGTCGGTTGATGCTGGCAACTTCATATCGGTGTTTCCGTCAGTTCCGAACGCGTCAGCAAACGGAATGGTCAGTTGGCGACGACCGCCAACTTTCATGCCGGGAATACCTTCAATGAGTCCAGGCAATGAACCGCCATCTTTTAATAGCAACGCAACTGGACTGGGGTCGCCCCAAGTGCTGGCCAACTGTTCGCCGGTATCGGCCCGGTACGCGATGATATGTACGAGAACATTAGAACCGGCTTTTGCTTCGTCGCCTTCACCGTCAATGAGATCGTCACTGACGAGCTTGTCAACATTGGCAGCGCCCTTAATGGTGATGTCAGGAGCATCGGCCGGATCAATCGGAGGAACGACAGCGAGTGCGTCGACAATGAACGAGATTGCGGAGTCGGGCGGAATCGCATCGCCCGATCCGGCTGCACCATAGGCAAGTTCTGACGGAATATCTAACTGACGTTGTCCGCCGGCCTTGATGCCAATCAAACCTTGTTCCCAACCTGGGATCACTGCACCGGATCCGAGTGTGACGGCGAACGGATCGCTTCCGTAGTTGCCGTCGAAACGCTTTCCGTCTTTCGTCAACACGCCGACGTAATACACGTACACAGTTGAACCTTCAACTGCTGCTTCGCCTTCACCTTCGGTGATGTCGGTGATGACCAACTCGGTCGGCATCTCGCTTGGCAATGAAACTGTGGGCTCGTCAATCAAATCGGCCGGATCGGATGTCGCCGACGCGTCGGTGGAGGTTGGTGCATCGGTTGTCGTTGATGAATCGTCACCGCCACAGGCAGCAATCAAAAGAGTGGATGAAAGTGTGAGCGCAAGAAAGGCGCGTGATGTACGTGATGACATCTGGACCACGCTAGCCGTGTTGGGCTAACCATTCCGCTTCACGCCGACCCATTTCGGTACTGGGCTCACCGTCTGCGAACGGCCAAATTTCTTCGGAGATTCGCCGATAGTTGCCACTTGCACCTAATTCGCCAAGAATTGCATACAGGCCAAGGTTGATACGCTGAATAAACACAAATGGTTTGGGAACTGTTGCATATTGCGCAATCGGGCTTGAACGATCAAACGTGTGACGCACAATTCCACTTGAGTACTCGGGGGTCCAGGTGATGTCTTGGTCTTTGCGAACTGGTTCGTAAAAGCGTCCGAAGTAAGTACCGACATCGGCAGTGTCGACGGGAGCATCGCGCTTTAACATCCCGGCATTTTCTAAGACAGCGCGGAATGTGGGAATGTCACTTTCGTAGGCCGCAGATTTCACCATCGAGATAAACGTATTCATTTCGCTATCGCTGAAATGCTTGACCAATCCAAAGTCAAGAAATGTCACGCGACCGTCTTCATGAAAAATGTAATTTCCGGGATGCGGATCACCGTTGAATTTATGCATTCCGTACAGACTGCGAAAGACAAACCGAAAGAGACATTCGCCGGTGAGATTCTTTTGCTCTTGATCTTGTTGCATCAATTCAGCAAATGACATTCCGTTAACGAGTTCAGTGGTGAGAACCCGTGAAGTGCTGAATGTCGGAATGACTTCTGGAACGCTGATGTATGGGTGACCTCGGTAGTAATCGGCGAAGAGTTGTTGATTTTGCGCTTCACGTGAGTAATCGAGTTCTTCGCGAATTCGTTCTTTGACTTCTTGCACCATGTCGCTCGGATCAAGTCCACTAAAGCCTTGTTGCAAGAGCGAGCCAAGAAGGTCGGCATTGCGAAGATCGGCGTCTATCGCTTTGTCAACACCGGGGTACTGCACTTTGACGGCAACGGCACGTTCTTTACCAGTCGTTGGATCGATGATGACGGCACGATGCACTTGTCCAATTGATGCCGAGGCAATGGGTACGGGATCCCATTCAACAAAAATCTTGTCGGGGGCGGCACCAAGTTCGCGTTCAATGACTTCGGCCGCGAGATCACTCGACATCGGTGGAGCGCTTGCTTGCAACTGCGACAAGGCGGCACGCATCGGCGCGGGTAAACCGTCATCGAGATAGCTGGCCATCTGGCCAAGCTTCATTAACGCGCCTTTCATATTGCCAAGGCGTTCAGAAACCTGTGCGGCGGTCTTCAACTCGGTTTCGTGGTTGATTTCAATGCGACGTTCGGCCGACGAAAAAACTTTGCGAGCCGATGCCGATGCATAGGTTGCTCCGACACGTGCACCTAAGCGCACAACTTCGGCATTACGAGCAACCAAAGTTCCGCGGCGAATCGCACTTGTGATCTTTGTGCCACCACCCCGCTTTTTGATCAAGTAGTAAATTGCCGGAGCACTGAGTGCAATGATTCCGGCGCTGGTGCGCTTTTTCACGATGAAACCTTCGATTGCTCATCGTTGTTTCGCTCAATAATTGAATTGACGCCGTCGACAATCATCTGACCCATATTTGGTGCCAATACAACAATCGCGTCGTGTTCGCCATCAATGCGTACCGCTTTGGCGTGTGAAATTTCGGAATACAACTTCAATTGGCGATGCACAGGTATCACTGGATCACGCAAAGTGATGATGTGAGAAGTCGGAACATCAATTTCTGGTAACCATTCGAGCGCCGAGAAATTTCCGATGGCGTGGCCTGCTTCTAAAACCATGCGCCAATCGTGAAGTTCAATTTGGCTCGTTGCCCACGGACCCCACTTTGAGGCTTTGCGGCGCAAGAAAAGTCTTTCGGTCAGCCACTCTTGAGCCAACGGTGGAGTCAAGCGCGCTAATGCTCCCATTCCGGTGAGTCCGAGGAATCCCATGCGTTCGCCACGGCTGTGAGCAAAACTTCCAGCAGTTGCGCACAACATCAGTCCGTCAACGATCGATCGGTGACGGCGCCACATCAATAATGCAATAGGTCCACCCATTGAATAGCCAACCGGAATTACTTTTTTGATTCCGAGTTCAGATAACAAACATGCTGCGTCATCGGCACAATCGGCAAGACGAAATGGTTTGCGCGTTCGAATGCCACGACCGTGTCCGCGATGATCTAATGCGATCACGCGAAAGTGTTGTCCAAGAGTTTCATACACCGCGAACCAATTGAGATCTGCAGTGGCGGTCCAACCATGGAGCAATAACACCACTGGTGCATCAGGATGTGGTCCCGGCAATTCGCGGATGAACGTGGTCCCACGACCCGGCAGTTCGAAGTCTCGTCCAGGTGGCAGTGGGGGAATGCCGGTTTCGTTACTGGAATTTTCTGAACTCAGGGCAGCTCCACGCTGATGATCGTCACGCTCAGTTTTGAGCCATTCGGAGTTTCGTATTCAGCGGTCTCGTTAATGCCGCGTCCAAGAATCGCTTGGCCAAGGGCCGACTCGGGGGTCATGGTTGCTGCTCCAGCAAACTTCTCTTCGCGTGAACCGAGGTAATACGTTTCGGGTTCATCGCCGTCAATCGAAAGGGTGACGAGCTTGCCTGGTCCGACCACATCGCCGTCAGCTGATTCGACGAGCACGTAATTTTCAAGAATCGACTCAAGATGGCGAATGCGGCCTTCCATATGACCTTGTTCGTCTTTGGCGGCGTGGTAGTCGCCATTTTCTTTGAGGTCGCCCATCTCGCGGGCACGTTCGATCTTGTCGGCAACTTCAATACGGCCTCGGGTGGTGAGGTCGTGGAATTCTGCTTGAAGGCGCTCGAGAGCGGTTGCGGTGAGGTGGTGTACCTGGGCCATGCCCACAGGGTAACGCCAGGTGGCAAACCTTGCGATGGCAGGGCCAAGACTTGCGAATTACCGCAGGGCAGCGGGCTTGCTTGAATGTCGAATCGGTGTGGAATGTATGGGTTGGCGCCCCAGCCCGTACGATGTTGGACTTATGGCAGCAACAACAGCGCACCGTATTGCCGTGATCGGCGGAGACGGAATTGGTCCCGAAGTAACAACCCAGGCCCTCAAAGTGGTCCGAGCGGCGGGCGTCAATATTGACACCACCGATTTCGACCTCGGTGGAGCACGTTTCTTGCGCGACGGCGAGATTTTGTCTGATGAGGTGCTGAACCAGCTGCGTGCCTTCGACGCCATTCTTCTTGGCGCTGTCGGAACTCCCGATGTTCCGCCCGGAGTCATTGAGCGCGGTTTGTTGCTCAAGATGCGCTTCGAGCTTGATCTGTACATCAATCAGCGTCCGTTTATCGGTACTGCTCCTGGTCATACCAAGCCCCACGATTTCATTTGTATTCGCGAAAACACCGAAGGCCCGTACGTCGGTGAAGGTGGAGTGCTGCGTAAGGGAACACCTCACGAAGTAGCGACACAAGGAAGCGTGAACACTCGTATGGGTGTTGAGCGTTGCATTCGTTACGCATTCGAATTGGCAAACAAGCGCGAGCGCAAGCACGTCACGTTGGTGCACAAGACCAACGTGTTGACTTTCGCAGGCAACTTGTGGGAGCGCGCTTTTAACGAAGTCGCTGCCGAGTACCCACATATCGGAACTGCCTATAACCATGTTGATGCTGCATGTATTTACTTCGTGCAAGACCCGCATCGTTATGACGTCATCGTGACCGACAACTTGTTCGGCGACATCTTGACCGACCTCGGTGGAGCGGTTTCGGGCGGTATTGGTTTGGCCTCATCGGCCAACCTCAACCCCGCTCGCACTGGCCCCAGCATGTTTGAACCAGTTCATGGTTCGGCGCCCGACATTGTCGGAACCGGTAAAGCCAATCCGACGGCCGCAATTTTGTCGGCAGCCTTAATGCTCGACTTCTTGGGTGAAACTCCGGCCGCTGACCGCATTCGTGCAGCTTGTGCCGACCCGGTTTCGGGTAACACCGTCGAGATCGCTGACGCGATTGCAGCCCGAATTAAGGGCTGAGCCCAACTCACTACCAACTAATCTCACTATCAGAACTTTCGAACGGAGTCTGCAATGCCCACATTGATCCCCACCCCAAAAATTTGGATGAACGGCGAATTGGTCGATTGGGATAAGGCACAAGTACATGTGCTCACCCACACCTTGCACTACGGCACCGGAGTCTTCGAAGGAATTCGCGCCTATGAAACATCGAAGGGCACCGCAATTTTCCGCCTCACCGAGCACATCGAGCGTTTGTTCCGCAGCGCACACATTCTGGGTATGGAAATTCCGTACACGGTTGAAGAACTCGTTCAGGCCACCAAAGACACTGTTGCCTCAACTGGTTTGCCGTCGTGCTATGTGCGTCCGCTTGCGTACTACGGCTACGGCGAAATGGGACTCAATACTCTTCCGTGCAAAGTTGATGTGGCGATTGCCTGTTGGCCATGGGGCGCTTACTTGGGTGACGATGCGTTAACTAAGGGTGTTCGTATGAAGATTTCTTCGTGGACACGTCACGATCACAACACCATGCCGCCGGCCGCCAAGACTGTTGGTAACTATGTCAACTCATCGTTGGCCAAAGTTGAAGCATTGCGCGCGGGCTATGACGAAGCCATCATGTTGGCTCCGAATGGTCTCGTTGCCGAATGCACCGGAGAAAACATTTTCTGTTCACGTAACGGCATCGTCTTGACTCCGCCAATGTCGGCAGGTGCCCTTCAGGGAATCACCCAGCACTCAGTAATGGAAATCGGGCGCGATCTTGGCATCGACATTCGCGTTGACAACATCGCTCGTAGCGACCTGTACATCGCTGACGAAATCTTTGTGTGTGGAACAGCTGCCGAAGTGAGCGCAGTCGCATCTGTTGACGATCGTTCGGTTCCGGCACCTGGCCCGGCAACGACCGCAATTGGTCAGATGTATGCACGCGTCGTGCGCGGCCAAGAAGCCAAGTATGCCCACTGGTGCGAACTCGCCAAATAGTTATTGTTGATTGCGTCGGCGGGCTGCAAGGCCGGCCATGCATTCAAACGCTAAGCGGTGTGCCACATTGACGGTGAGATCGCTCACGTCGTACGCCGGTGCCACTTCAACAATGTCGATGCCGACAACGTTGTGCTCAAGGCACAGCGTACGCACCATGCGTAACAGATCTGACGACATGATGCCGCCTGGCTCGGGCGTGCCAGTTCCGGGGGCAAACGCCGGGTCAAGACTGTCGACGTCAATCGAGATATACAAACTGTCGGCGGCACTTAAGGCTTCGGCAACTGCATCTTGCATCACTGTTTGAAATCCGCGCTGCCAGATTTCGTCCATGGTGTGCCAACGCATTCCTTGTTCGCGCATCCAATCGAAAATTTCTTTGGGTGGCCAGTATCCGCGCAGACCAACTTGCACAAAGTTCTTGCCTGGTATTGCGCCTGATTCAATCAGTCGGCGCATCGGAGTTCCGTGGCTTGCCAAGTTGCCATCAAGAATGTTGGCGGTGTCGGCGTGCGCATCGAAGTGCACCATGCCGACGTTGCCAAATCCTTTCGCTTCAGCAACTGCAGTTGCGGCGGGCCACGTAATTGCATGGTCTCCACCAAGCGTGATCGGAATGATTCCGCGCTTGGCCACTTCGCTCACTCGGGCTTTGATATTGGCCAAGCTCACATCGGTTTGACCGTGAGGGCAATATGCATCGCCAAAGTCGACAACCTCGAGGTAATCGAAAATCTCGATACCCAAGTCCATGTGGTAACTGCCAGGTTCGTACGCCTGCGAGCGAATTGCTCGTGGGCCAAAGCGGGCGCCGGGGCGATTAGTTGTCGAGTTGTCGTAGGGCGCGCCCACGATGGCGACGTGGGGTTGCCACTCGTCGAGTTGTGACGGTTCAGTCAGAAATGGGCGTTGGCCAAAGGTGGCAAGTCCGCCGAATACATAGCCCAACTCGAGTTGTTCCTGCATACCGGGGGAGAGTTCGCGCTTTGGTTCGGCCATTCCCGAACCTTACCGAGATTCAGCCCGATCTCGGAAGCATCAGGAAATATCACCTTGGCGTTGACACTGGGTGCAGAATCCTGTTGACTTACTACTAATGAACGCCGTGACTACTTCCCGTAACACTGCAGCCATCATCATTATTCGCTAGCGCACGGGTTCGTTCTCGTGCGCAGTCAGCCGCCCACCGGGCGGCTTTTCTGTTTCTCGGAATGAACCTCAACCACAGAGAGAAAGCCCATGAGCAACATGCAAAATAAAATGATCGAAGTATTTGACACCACCTTGCGCGACGGTCTGCAGGTCGAGGGCGTCTCGGCATCGGTTGAAGACAAGCTTCGTATTGCCGAACAGCTCGATTATTTGGGCGTGCATTACATCGAAGGTGGCTGGCCTGGCGCCAACCCGAAAGATATTGAGTTCTTTGCTCGCGCGGCAACTGAATTGAAGTTCACCACCAGCACCTTGGTCGCCTTTGGTTCAACCCGTCGCCCCAAAGGCAAAGTTGATGACGACGCCACGTTGCGTCACCTCATCGATGCCAACACCAGCGCGGTGTGCATCGTTGCCAAGAGTTGGGATTATCACGTCATCAACGCGTTGCAGACAACCCTTGATGAAGGAATCGCCATGATTGCCGACTCAGTTGAGTATCTCAAGGGCAATGGTCGTCGCGTGCTTGTTGATATGGAGCACTTCTTTGATGGCTTTAAGCGCAATGAAGAGTTTGCATTGCGCGCCCTTGAAGCGGCCGTGATGAAGGGTGCGAGCCACTTGGTGTTGTGCGATACCAATGGTGGAAGCCTTCCGCACGAAGTGCAACAGATCGTGGCGCAAGTGAAAAGCCATGTCGGCAACGATGTCACGATCGGTATTCATTGCCATGACGACACTGGTTGTGCAGTCGCTAACTCGATGGCTGCAGTCTTGAGCGGTGCTGGTCATGTGCAAGGAACCTTGAATGGTTTGGGCGAGCGCACCGGCAATACCAACCTCACAACTGTCATTCCGAACTTGCAATTGAAGTTGGGTTACCAGTGCTTGCCAGAAGGACGACTTGAGCGTTTAACAGCGGTGAGTAATCATGTCGCTGAAGTTTTGAATCGCCCCATGAATCCGCAGGCACCGTATGTCGGTACTGGTGCATTCGCCCACAAGGCTGGTTTGCATGTGAGTGCCATCGTGCGTGCCAAAGATGCGTACGAACACGTCGACCCTTCGTTGGTTGGTAACGGCACCCGCTTTGTTGTAAGCGAAATGGCTGGTAAAGCCACCATCAATATCAAGGCCGATGAACTTGGTTTGGAACTTGATGGACCGGCAATCAATCAGGTCATTGATGACTTGAAGCGCCTCGAGCACGAGGGCTATCACTTTGAAGCTGCTGACGCATCTCTTGAATTGCTCATGCGCAAAGCCACTGGCTGGGAACAGTCATTTTTCAAGGTTGAGTCGATGCGAGTCATCACCGACGAGACCGCTAATGGCGACTTCACAACTGAGGCAACTGTCAAGGTGTGGATTGGACCAGAAGGTTCGGCCACGCGCCACGTGCATACCGCTGAAGGAAATGGTCCGGTCAATGCCATCGATACTGCGCTACGTGCTGCGGTGTCGCAGGCGTATCCCAACGTCGATCGCATCCACCTGACCGACTACAAGGTGCGCATTCTTGATGGGGCTACGGCAACTGGTGCGATCACTCGAGTACTCATCGACGCGACTGACGGTGAGCGTTCATGGACCACAATCGGAGTCAGTTCAAACATCATCGAGGCCTCATGGCGAGCCCTCGAAGAATCTTTGATCTACGGACTCCTACATTCGGGCGTCTGAGCGAATACGGTAGTAAGCGATGTCTGCACCACAATTTGCCCCCACCCCAGTTCTGAACGATGTCCGCGTCTATGGTTCGCCCGATGTGGCGCCGCAGTCGTGGGTGAACAACCGACCGACTGACATTGAAGGGTTTCAGCCAGTCGGCGAGCACTTGGGTTTTCAGGGACCAGACCAGGGTTACGCATTGTTGCTGGCCAACCGTCTGAGTAACCGCTTGCACTTGGTGGGTGGACTCGTGACCGCCGATGCTGTTCGTGGTTGTCTCAATATCGCGTTACGCCGAGCTTCGCTGTACGGGCGAGCCCCCGTCATTCATGACCTCACCATTGCATTCACGATGTGGGGATTCTTTGACGCCAACCCGCCGGCCGATTTGGTGACAACTCGCGCCGATCTGTTTAAGGGTGTCGGCAACGTACATCACTATGCCGAAGGTCGTTCGATCGTCGACATGGTTCCCGAAGCAACATTACGAATGACCCCCGCACAAGTGACTTCTGCCTACCCGACTAATTGGCGCACACTCACCGGTGCCTAATCGTCGCGACCTAGTGTTAGGTCTGTGACTGATTACCGAGCACCTCTCGCCGATATTGATTTCGTTCTGAACCGCGTCTGCGGTCTCGACCGAATTTTGCAATTACCAGGATTCATTGATGCCGATTCATCGATGGTGAGCGACCTTCTTGAAGAAGCTGCACGTTTCATGGAGGACAAAGTTGCGCCGCTCAACAAAGTGGGCGACAACTTCGGTGTCAAGCTCAATGCCGATTCAACAATTACAACTGCGCCTGGATTCCCGGCCGCATACAAGGCGTATGTTGATGCAGGTTGGGGTGCCGTTCCATTCGAAAGCGGCTACGGCGGTGGTGGATTTCCGTGGATGATAGGTATTGCCATTCAAGAAATGATGACTGCGGCCAACATGGCATTTTCAATGTGCCCGTTGTTGACCCAAGGTGCGATTGATGCGTTGATGTATCACGGGAGTGAAGATCAACGCATGACCTATTTGCCCAAGATGATTACTGGCGAATGGTCGGGCACGATGAACCTCACCGAACCCGATGCGGGCAGCGATGTTGGTGCAGTGCGCACCAAGGCAGTCAAGAATGCCGATGGCACCTACAACATCACCGGAACCAAGATTTACATCTCGTTTGGCGAACACGACATGGCCGAAAACATCATTCACCTGGTGTTGGCCCGCACTCCCGATGCACCTCCAGGAACAAAGGGAATTTCATGTTTCATCGTTCCGAAATATCTGTTGAACAATGACGGTTCACTTGGTCGGCACAACGATGTGAAGTGTGTTTCGGTTGAACACAAGCTGGGTATTCATGCGAGCCCCACCTGTGTGTTGTCATATGGCGACAACGGTGGTGCGATTGGCTATTTAATTGGTGAAGAGAACCGCGGCATGCAGTACATGTTCACGATGATGAACCAGGCCCGTTTATCGGTTGGTTTACAAGGGCTTTCGTTGGGTGATCGTGCATATCAGCAGTCATTGCAATATGCCAAAGATCGTCGACAGGGTCGTGCGCCAGGTGCGCCGGCCGGTGAAAGCTCACCGATCATTGATCATCCAGATGTCAAGCGCATGTTGTTGACCATGAAGACGACTCTTGAAGCCTTGCGTCGTATGACGTATTGGAATGCCGCGTGTCTTGATGTCGCAAAGCATCACCCCGATGCTGTTGAACGCGAATCTGCCGCTGACTTGGCGGCGTTGTTGACGCCGATGTCGAAGGGCTGGGGCACTGACATGGGTGTCGAACTCACGGGCATCGCTGTGCAAATTCACGGTGGTATGGGATTCGTTGAAGAGACTGGTGTCGCGCAGCATTATCGCGATGCACGCATCACAACGATTTACGAAGGTACTAACGGAATTCAGGCCATCGACCTGGTGGGTCGCAAACTTGGTCTACGTGGTGGCGAAGTTGTGAAGCGGCATCTTGATTCAGTTGAAACCTTGTGTCGCAAGTTAGACACTCACGCCGAACTGAAGGCCGTGAGTGAGGCGTTGCGTAAGACTTTGGCCGCAACACGTGCAGCAACAACTTGGTTGGCTGAACATTCAGGTAACCCACTTGATTCATTGTCAGGTGCAACTCCGTACATGCGATTGATCAGCACACTGACTGCCGGGTTCTTATTGGCCGATTCTGCAGTGATCGCTCAAGAAGCATTCAGTGAAGTTGGTGCAGCATGTGTCGCCGAGCGAATTGCATCGGCACGTTTCTTCTGCGAACAATTGATGCCACCGGTTGATGGACTTTTGCCAGCAATTACAGGCGACTCTGCATTGTTGATGTCAGCTATTTAATACTGCTGAGCGGTTGATTAATGACCATCTGTGAAAAGCCATCAGCAAGGGGTTTGTAGAGATATCTCAGATCTCGACCATTGAGCGAATCGGAGATTTCTTCAAGAAGTAATGAACCTTGCACCAATAGTCGAGCCATGCGAACTGTAGGTGCGGCGAGATGGTTGGGTATACCGAACAAAGAGTTGAGCAGACTGGTCGCGTGTTCTGTCGCCATGACGTCGGCCTTGAGCAGAGCATCTTTAATAATCGGATCAGTGATTGCCGCCAAGTGGAATTCAAGCCTGATACGTCGCTGCTCTTTCGCTGCTGGTGAAAGCAAAGCCATACTGGTGGCAGTCCCTCGTTGCGTCAGAAATTGCCGGTGCATCACAAGTCGAGGGTCATTGAAATCTGTCGGTGTACCGATTTCAGTTGATGTTTGATCGGTGATTGGCAAAATATCTTCGGCACGAGCTCCGCGATAAATCAGGTGCAACAATTTTTCGGCAACGTCGCCAAAGAGTGCCTGTCGGGTTCGGTATTCAGAAAAGAGCGCACTTGGTGGCAACGCAGCAGCACGGGCAATACGTTGTGTTGTGGCGCGTTCAACTCCGCCGCGAGCAATAACGCGTGCAGCGCCGTTCACAAGTGCATCCCGAATCTCATTGTCGGTTGTGACGGCAATCGACGGGGGAGTGATCACTGGAATCTCGCCGACACCTTCGATGGATTGATGCTCGAGGACATAGTGCGCCAGAGGTTTGATGGTCTCCCAATCGTCAAAGTCAAACATGTCTGCCGCAGCGAAATAGAGACAACCAAGGACGAAACTGATGATCTGGAGTTTGTAAAGAGATGCGATATCGGAGCGATCGTCAGAGATCCCCATTTCACGCAACCAACCCTGAACTTCGGGAACGATGATTTCATGTAGTTCGGGAATACGGGCCGAGGCAATCAGCAAAGAGACGCCGGGTCGTAATGGGCCATGGGGGTTGCTAATTGTTTTTGCGATGATTGCTTGAGCCTCAGCACGGTGTGGCCCAGGACTGATGGCAGGTAACGCTGCTTCAAAGAAAGCACGCATCGGACCACTAATCCGGTGTTGCCAAAGGCCCACCAAGATTTCTTCGTTGTTTTCGTAACGGGCGTACACCGCGCCGGTTGTGAGTTTGGCGAGTCGAGCCAAGTCGAGAGCGGCAATTCTGTCAGGACCTTTTTCGCGGAGCAACTCGAGGGCTGCGTCAAGTAGAAGATCATCGTTACGCGCCGCATCGGCACGGCGGCGGGGCTGAGACATGGAAAAAGTATAGGTAAATATTGGTTCTATTTATAATTCTTCAATAAGTAAAGTGCGTTTTTCTGTCACGCTGACGCAATGGCATGGGCTCGCAGGTCGGCCAGATTGCAAAATTCAAGGGCCAACATGTGCGTGGCTTCCAGTACAACTTTTGGTGCGACGCCGGCTTCAAAAGCCTCTTGCCAGCGTGAGGCGCACAAACACCATTGATCGCCGTCTTTCAGCCCAGCGAATCCGTATTGCGGCATGGGGGTGCTCAAGTCATTGCCTTGGCCTTGGCTGAATGCCAAGAAATCGTTGGTCACGCGCACGCATACAACGTGGACGCCGGGGTCGTCGCCGCGCGATTCGCAACATCCAGTGCGGTAATAACCGGTCATGGGGTCGAAAGAACATGAAGCGAGTTCGCCACCGAGAACATTGCGTTGAGACATGTCGGCAACGCTACCTGTGCGTGAAGGTTGGGGCTTACTAGAGAGTGAGAGCCCAAACCATAGAACTAGTGCCCATATGACCCCAACCCCAGCGAGATAGCGTGACAGGGTCATGTCATCTGCTCCGCGTTTCCGTTTTGCTCCTTCCCCGACCGGCTTTTTTCACGTGGGTGGTGCCCGCACGGCGCTGTACAACTGGGCTTTGGCTAAACGTCTTGGCGGAACCTTTGTGTTGCGTATTGAAGACACCGATGAGGCCCGTAATCAGCCCGAATGGACTCAGGGAATTATCGACGCTTTGGCCTGGATTGGCGTTCGCCAAGACGACCCCACTTTTGAGGGTCCGTATTTTCAGAGCCAGTACGCCGAAGCGCACGTTGAAGCCGCTCAGCGTTTGTTTGCCGAAGGAAAGGCGTACTACTGCGACCTGACCAGTGAGCAGATTCAAGAACGTTCAAAGACCAACGGCAAGCAGGGCTACGACGGCTACTCGCGCGATCGTGGTCTTGAAGCTGGCCCCGGCCGAGTATTGCGTTTTCGAGTTCCTGAAGGTCAAACGATTGTCAATGACTTAGTTCGTGGTCGTGTTGAATTTGCGAACGAAACCATTGAAGACTTTGTGTTGTTGCGTGGCAATGGATCGCCGATGTTCTTGTTGGCCAATGTGGTTGACGACATCACGATGCGCGTGAGTCATGTGGTTCGTGCCGAAGAGCATTTGCCCAACACGCCGAAACAACAAATGATCTGGGATGCACTTGGTCAGACTCCGCCAGTGTGGGCGCATGTTCCGGTGCTCGTGAACGAGCAGCGTAAGAAGTTGTCAAAGCGTCGCGACAAAGTTGCGCTTGAGCAATTCCGTGATGAGGGCTATTTGCCCGAAGCAATGATCAACTATTTGATGACACTTGGTTGGGCGCCGCAAGGCGAAACCGAAATCGTTCCGTGGTCAACGATCGAACGCGACTTCAAGCTTGAAGATGTGAATCACTCACCGGCATTTTTCGACTTGAAGAAGTTGGCGGCTTTCAACGGTGAATACATTCGCGCGATGTCGACTGATGAATTCTTTACAGCGGCACAACCATTTTTGGATGGCGAAGATATCCCGTGGACTCCGGCTCAATTTGATGAAGCAAAGTTTCGGGCGATGGCTCCTTTGGCCCAAACCCGCTTGGTTTTAATGACCGAATTACCGATGTTGGTTGACTTCTTGTTCTTAGATGAGCCACTTATCGACGAAGATTCGTGGAATAAAACTTTCGGCTCAACCGATGGTGTTGAGATGTTGAATGATGCGATTGCTGCGTTGTCTACTGGGCTTGACTGGAATCACGATTCGTTGAAGTTGTGCATTGAGGCAACTGGTGCGGCCCGCGGTTTGAAATTAGGTAAGGCACAAGCACCAATTCGAGTTGCGGTGACTGGCCGCACAATTGGGCCGCCATTATTTGAAGCACTCGAGTTGATGGGTGAAGAACAAGTCATGAAGCGTTTACGCGCTGCTGCGGAGCGACTCGCGTCGGCATGACCGAAATAGGTTCTGGCAGCGCCGAATCTCCGAACATGTCTCGCGATGAGACTCCGGTCGGAGGAACTGTTGCATCGACGCTGCAACGTCGCATATTCAAGGCACCGAAATGGTGGCGACGTGGCGGATGGCGACGAGTCTTTGGTTGTATTGCGGTTTTCCTGTCGTTGATTGTTGCGTACTTTGCGATCTCGCTCTTTCAAGTGTGGTCGACTGGTCGCAGTCATCACAGCGGACAGGTTGATGCAATCGTCGTCATGGGTGCAGCGCAGTATGACGGTCGACCGTCTCCTCAGTTGCAGGCTCGACTTGATCACGTGATTGAACTGTGGAATGAGGGCGTTGCACCAACGATCATCGTGACAGGTGGTAATCAGCCTGGTGATCGCTTCACCGAAGCCGAATCGTCAACTAAATACCTTGTGAAAAACGGAGTCCCCGAAGAAGTGATTATCGGTGAAGACTCGGGACATTCGTCGTGGGAGTCGTTGCAACATGTGGCTGACTTGGCTCGAGATCGTGGAATTGGCACCATCGTGTTGGTCAGCGATCCGTATCACAGCCTGCGTATTCGCTTAATGGCCGAAGAGTTGGGCTTTCGGGCGTACACATCTTCAACCACGACAAGCCCAGTGCACGGCTGGAACAACTTGAAACGACATGTTGAAGAGGCCGTCGGCGTTGGGCTCGGACGAATCCTTGGTTTTGACCGAGTCGAATCTTTACTGGGTTAAATCCTTACTGGTTGAAACTTTCATAGGTAAGAGTTCTCAGGTTTTGCCCACGCCCTTGCGCCCGTAGCATTGTGGTTCTTATGAGCCTTCGGGTTCATTGGGGAGTGGTGTAACTGGCAACACAGCAGATTCTGGTTCTGTTATTCAGGGTTCGATTCCTTGCTCCCCAGCCATTGTTTTTCTGAAGTACGGTCGTAGGTACAGGTCATGGGTTCCAGCCATGTTGACCAACTAGGAGGCCGTAATGGATCGTCGCCGTTTTCTCTATGCAGGAATGATCGGTGCGGGAACAAGCGCCCTTTTGCCGACTGGTTTGCGAGTGAGCGCGCGATCGCGAGATGGGTCGGCTGTTATTGGTGAAAGTCCGTATGGTCCGTTGTCAGATACTCCCGATGAAAATGGCTTGTTGCTGCCAGCTGGATTCACGTCAAGGGTTGTCGCAATGGCCGGCGAAGCAGTCGGCGCCACGTCGTATGCATGGCACTTGTTTCCAGATGGTGCAGCAACTTTCGACGATGGCAATGGTGGTTGGTATTACGTCTGCAATAGCGAAGTGCGTGACTTCATGTTGCCAAACGCTGGTGGAGTGTCGGCGATTCACTTTGCTGCAGATGGTTCAGTGATTGATGCGTATCGCATTTTGGATGGAAGTATCGCGAACTGTGCTGGTGGGCCAACACCATGGGGAACATGGTTAAGTGGCGAAGAGTTAGAGACTGGACGATTGTGGGAATGCGATCCGACTGGTGAGAAGCCGGCTGTCGCAAGAGACGCGATGGGCATATGGTCGCATGAAGCGGCCGCAGTTGATCCGGTTGACGAGATTGTGTACATGACTCAAGATGATGGCGAAGGCTTGCTATATCGCTTTACGCCGACGTCGTATCCCGATTTGTCGGCAGGTGTTGTTGAAGCATGCATCATCGATGCCAATGGCGCAGTGAGTTGGGGCGTAGTTGCTGATCCGACTGGAGTCAGTGCACCAACGAAAACACAAGTTGCTGGTGCGCATGTGTTTGCCGGTGGTGAAGGAATTTGGTATCACAACGATTGGATTTACTTCACAACCAAGCTTGATCATTCGGTACACGCGATCGATCTTCGTGCGCAGACGTATCAACTCATTTGGAAAGGTGATCCCGATGGTTTAGGCGTTGAAGGTGCGGTGCTGTCGCACGTCGACAACATCACCGTCGATAGTGGGTCGGGAGATTTATACGTTGCCGAAGACGGCGGCAACATGGAACTGTGCATCATCACGCCCGATGGATTTGTTGCACCGTTTGTGCGGGTCGTCGGTGATGGTCACGGTGATTCGGAAATGACCGGGCCAGTGTTCAACCCAACGAATGAGCGGTTGTACTTCTCATCGCAACGTGGACCAAACAAGAAGACTGCTGCCGAGATTTTGCCTGGCATTGCAGGAGTTGCCGAAGGTGCATTTGGTGGAGTGACTTACGAAATCACTGGGCCATTCCGTGGAGTGATGACAACGACTGATGCGGCTCCGCCAGAGACTGCGATCCCTTCACCCGTTGACACATTGACGGGCGCAGTTCCATCAAATTCAATTTCGGTTGGTGGCGACGGAGACGATGACGAAGAGGGTGAAGGCGATGATGATTCCGAAGGCGGATCAGGAATGTTGTTAGGAATTGGCGTTGGGGCAGCCGCAATGTTGGCTGTAACTGGCGGAATCGTGGTCTTTCGTAAGCGTCGGCTCGATGGTGAGTCGGGAGAAAATACGGGCGGTAGTTGATAGGGTTTGACCCGCTACTTGGCCCCATCGTCTAGTGGCCTAGGACACCACCCTCTCAAGGTGGCGGCACGGGTTCGAATCCCGTTGGGGCTGCTCAGTGTTGACTGTATAAAGCATGAGCCAAACGGTCATACTTGAGAATGAGTCACATCGCCGTTGGCATTCTTGGTACAGCAGTCATTGCAATTTATGCCTTCGGTTCTGGTCGCTTGGTCGCCACCGATTCGCAGTGGTATCGCTCGCTGTCAAAACCTGCGTGGCAACCACCCCGAATCGTTGTTGGTCTCATCTGGCCCTACAACTTCGCGATGCTCATCACCGCATCCTGGGTTGTTGCGAGCCGCCTCTCGAGCACTCAGCAACTTGTGTGGCTGGTGTCGCTCACACTGAGCGTATTGGCCGCTCTGGCATGGGCCTGGTTGTTCTTTAATCCACACGCATTGATCGCGTCAGCTGTCGCACTCGTGTTCGCGACGCTGTTTGCCATTCCGCTTCTCGTTCTCTCGTTTCGCGCATCGCCCGCGCTCGGCTGTGCATTCGTGCCGTATCAACTCTGGTTGGCTCTCGCCACATCACTCGCTTTCGGTTATTCCGCACAATGAAGCCGAAGGGTCGTGTTGAACTGATTATCCGCACAACACGACCCTTTTGCATTTTCTGAATTAGGGTCCAAAGATGAAGCCGAAACTAATTTTGCAAATAAGTGTTTTGTTGGCAGCAGCCTTAAGTCTTGCGCTCAGTATCACGTTGTACTTTGCTGGCAATGATCAAAGCGACAAGTTGAACGGCATCTACGTCGGAGTATGGGTTCCGTCGATCCTTGCATTAGGGGCCTTCATTTTGGCCGGAAGGAAAGGCGAATAATGTCTGAGGGCGTACTTTTCACATTTGGTTCCGTCATTTTCTTGATCGTTTTTGGCGGTGCGACATTGTTCGGTATGGCGAGCCTTCGTAAGTTCGAAAAGAATCAAGAGTCATAGATAGATCTACGGGTCCATCAAATGGATTCGATGTTGTTGACTTGCGGCACCTAGTCCTCATAATTGCGCATTCTGTTTGCGTTAAGAAACCAAATACCTGAGAACAGATCTGTTTAGACGGGGACGAGTTCTCTTCCGTCGGATGTGTGGACATGGGTGACACCGGTGGTGTGGTCGATGGTTGTGGAATATCCCGCAGACGCTTTGTAGCGGTTGTGTTTTCGACATAACGGGTCGCCGTTGTCGGGTGATGTTGTTCCACCTTCAGCCCATGGTGTGCGATGGTCGGCTTCACACGTTAAAGCGCTGCATCCTGGCCAAATACATTTTCTTCGACGTAAAAAGATCGCTTCTCGTGACGAACCAGTGAATAAACGTGATTTGCGTCCGAGATCGATCACGGTGCTGGGTGAACTCATCACAACACGTCGTACCTGGCCGATCATGGACGCGACGATCGCATCAAACGGATCGATCGTCACTCCGGCTGTGGTTTCGCAGCGGCGTGAACCAAACGTGTCGGGCGCACCCAACAACGACGGTAGTGGCGTGTCATTGAGTAATGCGGTGAGAGCGGTTTCGTATGTTGCCGCGTCGATCACGATGTTGACAACAGGCTCTGACGGTGCGAACCGACCGTTCGCGGCACTGGCGAAGATCGCATATAGGGCGTCGGCTCGTCGTTGTTTGGCGGTGCGAGCCAAATCTGAATACAAATCCAACCCTTTAGCGTCACGGTCGGCGAGATCTTGGGCGAGTTCGGCTTGAACATACTTTTCGAATACTTCGAGCATGAACGCGCCTTGCGCTGTGCCAACTTTGGCGTCCACATATACAACGTCACCGACGGGGTGAACGGTGGCGTCGCGGTCTTCGTGAATGCGTTCGCTGTCGCGGTGCGCGCCGTCGGCGTCTGCATAATGTTCCCAGCGAATCATGACGCTGTTGAAGTCTTCATACGGCATGTCTTCAGCGCGATCGGCCAACATGTCGACAAAAGCGGGAAGTTCATTTGTGACTCGTTTGTTCGCGTGAGCAGCAGCTAAACGGCGGACTTGGGCGACACCAATCGAGCCAGCCTGTAGACGCTCGGAGATTTGTGGGAATTCGACAACCATGCGCGCGACTTTCACATGATGTTTCGCATCACCCGCGCTATAGGAAATACCCGCTCGTAACCAGCCGGCCATGGTGGTGTGGCCGTGATCACGAAATGCACCAGTGCGATCAACTTCGGCAAGCACTTCCGCTCGA
>CAIQJP010000107.1 GCA_903872155.1 uncultured Actinomycetes bacterium
CAAGCTGCGTGGGGCGAGAGGTAAAAATCCCTGAGTAAATATCTTGGATTCATGTCCGCTCGAGTTCGTTCTGGCGACTCGGGCTGTAGGCTCACATACCTATGTCAAAGAAGACCAAGAAGCGTAAGGCCCGGCTCCGCCGCTCAAAGGCGAACCATGGCAAGCGCCCCAACATGGGTCGCGGCTGAGGTCACTCTTTCTCGTTTCACCTGATCGTCCGGTTTCCCGGTACCAAGGTACGGGGTAGATATCTCACCGAGTCTCGTTTGGACTCATCAATTCAATCGCCTGTTAAGGGGTGTCATTTCTATGACAACAATCGCGGATGTGTGGTTGTCATCGTCAATTGACTCATGGCGGAGCTTAGGTTTTTCGGATTATCCGCTGCGTCAGCCTGATGGCTCGACTGTTCCGTGTATTTCCATCGCCGGCTTGGGTTTCCGATTCGTACCTCTCATTGTTCAACCATCAGTAACTGGCAGTTGCGTCAGCGGTTGGACTGTGATTTCTGATGATGCCGTCACCGATTCAATCGACGGTGTCGCGACTCAAGTCATCAGCGAACATCAACCTACTCCTGAATTGATTCATGAATTAGCGGTGACAGCAATTGATCACATTGTCATCACGACTGGATCGCTCGAACGAACCTGTGGCGCTATCACCGAACAACTTGGTCTGCCGCTTAAACGAATTCGTGATGCTGGACACGGTGTGCGCCAAGGATTTCATCGAGCCGGGTCGCTCATTCTTGAAATTGTTGAGCGTCCCGACCTGGCTCCCGAAACCCCTGCAGAAATTTGGGGAGCTGTTTTCGTCGTTGACGATCTTGATGCCGCGGTGGCTTGGCTTGGCCCCGATGCGATCGGTGCACCGCGAGATGCTGTGCAAAATGGTCGACGTATTGCGTCGTTCAAAAAAGAAGTGGGACTTGGTTTACCGGTGGCGTTGATGTCGCCACATGTGCGCTGACTTTTTACCAGCCGTCTTCTTCATGCTTTTTTGCAAGGTACTCAAGGCCTGCTGAACAATCGTTGCTCTTGGCGCACCAATTGCAGTGTGCGGCCGGACGTAAAACTGGTTCTGCTTTTCCAAGTTTGAGTTCGATGGCGCGTACGAGTCCATCTTGTAAGCGCCTTGCAGTCGAACGAAGGACCGCTTCAGATATATCTTCTTGATGAACTTCGGCGGTATCGAGGTAGTAGCTAGCGACTTTTCGCGGGGCATTGCCAATCGCTAAAAAGTCAATGAGTGCGTACAAACGCAAATCGTCGTAGTGCGCTGGTGACCAACGGCCGGTTTTGAGATCGATGATGACTTTGTCGGGCGGTCTGCCAAGTGCAAGATCGACTTTGCCGCCAATACGAATTCGGTTATTCGAAAGATTGAGTGCAAGCGAACTTTCAACTTGAGGAATCCACGAACTTTTGATGGGCGGAAAACATTCGGTGAACCGCGTGAAGAGCGCACTACATTCGCCGACCAATTCGGCCCGGGCAAATTCGTCGAGCGTGATTAAGAATTCACTAATGGATTTTCCGGCGTCGTTGCTGAGTCGTGAAATTGATTCTTCAATGAGATCAGTCGGCGGCATGGGGTGACGCAAGTTGATGGAGACTTCAATGGCCTTATGAACGATGGTGCCTTTGCAATTGGCGTTAGTCCATTCGAAAGGTCCTTGGCCGTCGAGAAAAAAGCCTTCGCACGAAAGTGCATTCGTGAGGCTTTGTTTACTGAGATAAAAGCGATTCTCGTAGGTGGCAATATCGGGCAGTAAATGGGCGACGGGCAGTAGCGCTTGTTCGAGATCGGCCCGAATCTCGTCGGCAAGTGACGGAGGAATATCGGGTCGCACCTCGGCCTTGCCGAGCATGTCGATGACCCTCTGTTGGGCGGGGTTATAGGTCTCAGACATGGCGGTTCCTCACGGCGAAACCTTAGGTCGGGGGTGAGGTATGAACGGTTGATCCGTTGTTTTGAGACCTTCTGAGTTCTGTGCCATACCCCTTTTTTAGAGTGATCTTTCTCATGGAAGCCACGACCGTTCACTTTGCCACCGCCGCCCGCACATTGGGCCGAGAGGTTCGCGCGCGGGGTTTGGTCGTTCCCGGATTTCGTTGCCCACCACGGATTTTGGGTGCCGATCGCACGATTCGTCGATTCGAAGGTGGGGTCACGGTTGCGGTTCGCGTCAAAGGACGTCCATGGGTTGCCGTGCTGGCCGACATGATTGAAGGGGTTGTCGTCGCGAACCAACTCACGCCGCCACTAGCCGATCGCTTGCGGGGCGAAATGTGGTTGGCCCTCGGATTTACTTGCGAAGCATCGCCAATCGACCGACCGTCCCAGGTTGCTTAACCCCGCAACTTGAAACAGTCGGCCGATCAGATGCGTACTTAGCCGGGGTACCAGCCGTTGACGTCGGCGAGGAGGTGGGCTTTGCCGTACACGTAGAAGCACACTTTGCCGTTGGCACTCACGGGTGCGATGACAGCGTTGGGGATGATTTGTCCGCTGATGAAGTTGAGGTTGCTGGCGTTGGGTCGGGTGCCGCATGGGTACACGGTGACGTAGCCGCCTTCGTTGGGTGCTTCGGTGTTGACGGCGGTGACGTTGAGTGACACTGCTCCAACTCCGGTTGCGGGCACTCCGCCTTTTC
>CAIQJP010000108.1 GCA_903872155.1 uncultured Actinomycetes bacterium
CGGGTTCCGACTGGTCCGACAACTTTCAACGGAATATTGACCGGCATCATGATCCAACGCGTCGTGACCAAGTCATTGAGATCAGTGATGTGATCGCTATGAAGGTGAGTGATCAAAATGGTGCTGACCATGCCGGGCAAAACGCCCGCGCCAAGCAAACGCATGATGGCGGCACGACCGCAATCGATCATGATGTTTTGCTGACCCGCTTGCACCAAGGTGCACGGACCCCCGCGATTGGGGTCGGGGATAGGACTGCCAGTACCGAGAAGAGTCACTTTCATAAATTCAGTATGTCACACAAGTGACACCCAAGGTGACAGAACTACGCTGAGGCGTTTTCAAGTGCCTGCAGCAAGGTGTTCCACGACAAGATGGCGCACTTGATTCGCACCGGGAACTTCACGACACCTTGCAACGCTTCAAGATCGCCCATCTTGACTTCAACAGCTGGAGCGTCGTCAGAATCTTCTTCAATAGACATCATCACCTTGAAGCGATGAATCAAAGCCTGAATTTCAGTGAGCGACTTGCCCTTCACTGCCTGGCTCATCATCGAGGCCGAGCTTTGCGAAATGCTGCAGCCCTGACCCGAGACCTTGACATCAACCAAAACTCCGTTTTCAACCTGGGCATAGATCGTGATTTCATCGCCACACAGTGGGTTATGTCCCTCAGCCATAACAGCAGGGGGTGCCAACTCACCACGGTTACGCGGGGTGCGGTAGTGGTCAAGGATGATTTCGCGGTACAGATCTTCTAAGCCGGGCATGGTTTCCTCTCGTGGCTACAAACCAAAGATATCGCTTGCACCATCGAGGGCATCAGCCAAAGCGTCAGCATCTGTCTGGTCGTTATATATATAGAAACTGGCACGGGCAGTGGCGTTGGCCCCGAGCAGCTTCATCAGTGGCTTGGCGCAGTGGTGCCCGGCGCGAACACAGACGTTCTTCTCGTCGAGAATCTGGCTGATGTCGTGCGGGTGAATGCCGCGGAAAGCAAAGCTCAAAACCGAACCCCGAACCTCAACATTGCGGGGTCCATGAATCACGATGTCGTCGCCGTAGCGAGCAGTCAAAGTGCTCAATGCGTATTCGGTGAGTTGCATCTCGTGTTGACGAATATTGGCCATGCCGATGGTGCTCAGGTAATCAACGGCAGCACCAAGACCAATGACTTCAACAATGGGCGGGGTGCCTGCTTCAAACTTTGATGGCAGTTCGGCGGTGGTGAAACCGTCAAGGCGCACATCGCCAATCATGTTGCCACCGCCAAGAAATGGTGGCATTGCTTCAAGTAGTTCTTCGCGTCCCCACAACACACCAACACCTGACGGGCCAACCATTTTGTGACTACTAAATGTTGCAAAGTCGGCGCCCCATGCTTGAACATCGGTGACGTTGTGCGGAACGTACTGACAAGCATCAACGATTGCGATCGCACCAGCAGCATGTGCGGCTTCGCAGAGTTGCGTGACTGGAGTGATGGTCCCGAGAACATTGCTCATTGCGGTGAAGGACAAAACTTTGGCGCCATCAAGAAGAGATGACAAGTTCGATAAATCGAGTTGACCGTCTTCGGTTAATGGAATCCAACGCAATTCAATTTCGCGTTCGGCCACAAGCATGTGCCACGGAACAATGTTGGCGTGATGTTCCATGTGTGTGAGCACAACGACATCACCTTTAGAAAGATTGGCCCGACCCCACGTTTGTGCGATGAGGTTGAGCGACTCGGTTGCGTTCTTGGTGAAGATAACTTCATTGACGCTGCGGGCATTGATGAATCGCTGCACTTTGCTGCGTGCACCTTCAAACAAATCGGTTGCTTCACCAGCCATGCGATAGGCACTGCGGTTGATCGGTGCATATCCGTTGCGCATGAAATCAGTCATCGCATCAATGACTGCGTTGGGCTTTTGTGATGTGTTCGCCGAGTCAAGATAAACGAGACGTTGGCCGTCGATCATGCGTTGAAGAACGGGGAAGTCGGCCTTAACGGCAGCCCAATCAACGCGAGTCGTGTTCACGGACGGAACGACTCGTATCCAGAGACTTCAAGCTTCTCGGCGATTTCCATTCCGCCACTGGCAACGATGCGACCATCAACCATGACGTGCACATGATCTGGTGCGAGTTCGTCTAAGAGCCGCTGATAGTGAGTGATCAACACAACGCCCATGGTGGGTCGGTCGGCGCGCACTTCACGAATTCCCTTGGCAACAATGCGCAGCGCGTCAATGTCGAGACCCGAGTCGGTTTCGTCGAGTACGGCAACATCGGGTTCGAGAATTGCCATCTGCATAATTTCGTTACGCTTCTTTTCGCCGCCCGAGAATCCTTCATTGAGATAGCGATCGACGAACGATGAATCCATGCCGAGACGCTTCATCCAGTCCATGGTGGCAAGGCGCAATTCGAGAACTGAGAGGTCGATGCCTTTGCGAGCGCTGAGTGCTTGACGCAAGAACTGAATCACCGAAACGCCAGCAATTTCTTGTGGGTATTGGAAGCCCAAGAAGAGACCTGCTTTGGCGCGCACGTCGGTTGGCCAATCGGTGATGTCGTCGCCGTGCAAGAAAATCTGTCCGCTCGTGACTTCGTATTCGGGGGAGGCAAGCAGGCAACTAGCGAGTGTGCTCTTGCCTGAACCGTTGGGACCCATGATGGCGTGAACTTCGCCGGCATTGACCGTGATGTTGAGCCCCTTCAAGATGTCGGCGGGAACCACGGTGTCGAGATCGTCGGTGGCGGGCCGGGCATGCAGGTCGACAACCTGGAAAAGGGGACTACTCATATGGGCGAGTCTAGAGCCCACCCCCTATTTCTCCTATCTCCGTAGTGCTAATTATCTTGTGATTCTGGTGAGGAATATTCCTCATTTTCAGCAATATCTCTCACCAGATTTCCGGCGGAATATGGCGTTCGCTTGCGTCTTCGCCAGACGAATGGCACTGACTCCCACATTCAGGCATGCAACAAAACTCCTTAGATCAATTTGCCAAAAAGCAATTCGGACTAGTGACCCGCTGGCAAGCAGCTTCTATCGGGGTCACAACCAATCGTTGGTATCGGATGAATCAAGACGGTCGTTTGCTCCCGATACACACGAATGTCTCGGTGCTCTTTGGTTACCCCGAGACTTACGAGCAGCGGATCATGGCGGGTGTTCTAGCTGTAGGTGGACTTGGAATCGCATCGCACCGTTCGGCCTTGATGTTGTGGGGAGTCTGGACTCCGCGAACTGGCGAACCTGTTGACATCATCAAGACGGCGAGACGAGGGAAAGTAGACCTTGGTGGTGTCATTGTTCATTCGCCGCGCGACCACGAGTCACTGGCGCCAATTCGTTTAAACGGAATCCGAACGACCAATCCAACTCGTTCACTGATCGACTTTGGGGCAATACATCCATATTTGGTTCCACGAATAGCAGAACAGATGTTGATGAAGGGTCTCATTGATTTTAAGAAACTGAAGAGAGCAGTTGCGCAACATTCGGCGCGTGGCCGGGCAGGGGTAGGGCCAGCTCGAGCACTGATTAATGATTGGCCGTATTCGCGGGGTCCGGCAGACTCAGTTTTAGAACTTGAATTTCAACGACTACTTCACGGAACTGAAATCCCGCCGTACGAATTTCAATACAAGGTTGGACCTTTCATCGCTGACTTTGCATGGCCCGAATTCAAGGTGATCGTTGAGACCGATGGATGGGGAAAGTTTGAGACGAAAGACGACCTTGAACGATTCGCGGAACGGCACGCTTATCTTGAGCGAAATGGTTGGATCGTTTTGCACTTCACTTGGAAACAAGTCACTCGAGCAAAGGGGAAGGTCTATTCAACGTTGTATTCAACTTTGCAATCACGCGGCGCCTTCGTGTGATTCTGGTGAGGAATATTCCTCAAAATGAGTAAAAATCCTCACCAGAAGCACAGGGGGATTTAAGTGTGGAGGGCGGACCAGAGGGATCGGTAGTTGGGGTATTGGTAGCCCCGGTCGTCGCCGCCATTCCCACCGTTGCCGCCATTACCACCGTTGCCGCCAACATTGACATATGACGAGTCGACCAGCATCTGGTGGTACTTGGGCAGATTGCGGAACGGGACGCCGGCATCGACGTGGTGGCCCAAATGGAATCCGATATTGAACGGCACCAAGAAAAACCGAGCGGACCTATGCTGCTGAACCGAGTGAGTCGCCACTCGACGATCATCTGACGCCATCAATCCACCGTGTTCGGCGACTGAGCGCAATCGATTAATCACGCGCCACACCGTGAGATAGGGCAGCAACCAAAACAATGGGTACACCCACCAATATCCAGAAACAATTGCGCCGGCAATAAGAACACCTTGCACCGCCAAGATTTTGAACAAAGTATTTCGCACCACGACAACTTCGCTGCGGGCACCGCGCAACTGATCGCGCAACAATCGCAAGCCAGTGCGTCCAACTGCATCACGCACAAGTTTGCGTTGCCAGCTGTCACGACTGATGGGGTAGTTGGCATACAACGCAATGTCTGGTTCGTTCGGCCCAAACTCTTCGCGGTGGTGCGCCATATGTACACGTCGATACGCATCGGTGTTTGTAAAACCCACATAACCAATCAACCAACGACCCACAAAATCATTAAGCGAACGATTGCGAAATAACAAACGGTGCGCGGCCTCGTGCATGAGCGATGCGAATTGCGCGTGGGCTCGGCCCATCAAGACAAACACAGGCAACCAGGCAATCGGTCCAAAACGAACAGCAACCAAAAACAACAAAGCAGTTTGCGCAAAAACTGATACCACCGAAAAGCCATTGCGCACCGAAGGAATCTTGCGCAATATCTCGCGCGTCAATGAGTTTGGTCGACCGACTTCGTCAACCCATTCGGTTACACGACCTGGCTTCAATACTTCGGCCGATGGAACCATGCCTCCCAGGCGTGGACTACCAACCACGTTCAATCCACTCGTTCAGATGTGGTCGCTCGGTTCCGACGGTGGTGTCAAGTCCGTGACCCGGCAACACGATGGTGTCTTCTGGATAGATCAACAACAAGTTGTCAATTGAGTTGATGATGGTCTCAAACGAGCCGCCAGGAAACTTGGTGTTGCCAGGACCACCAGGAAACAACGTGTCGCCAGTAAACAACAACGGCGTATCAAGAACGCGAAATGAAATTGAACCAGGGGTGTGGCCGGGGTTGTGAATCGCTTGAATGCGCAATTGCCCAACTTCAATCATCTCGTCGTGTTCGATGAATCCGTCGTAACCCTTCTCAACCAACATTGGTGCATCAAGTTCGGTGACTGCAACGTGATATCCGGCTTCGCGCATTGCAGGAATCGCTTGAATGTGATCGAAGTGGCCGTGCGTCTCGAGAACACGAGTGACACCGAGTCGTTTGCACATCTCAAGCAGACGCTCGTGTTCGTTGGCTGCGTCTATCAGTATGGCTTCGCCGGTTTGATGACATCTCACGACAAAAACATTGTTGTCATAGTCGCCCACAACAACTTTGTGAACTTCAACTGTCGAATTAGACCAGTGCAAGGTGTTTTCTGCGGATGAACCCATCAGGCAAGTATCTCACGCCACAGCTCAAAGTGCGAAGGTGACATCAATGCAACAACGAATAGTCGTAAGGTTTCGGCGTGGCTTTACCTCCGGATCGTCCTGATTTCACAGACCTTGCCACGCCGAGTGAACACAAGGCGTTGCAACGATTGGCTGACATGGACTCTTCACCTTCTACCTCGAGCGACGATGACGATAAGAAACGTGGTCCAACTGGAGCCGTGATCGGGGCCTTGCTTGCCCCAGGTTCTCCATCGTTCTTTCGACACAAGGTGCTGTCCGCCGGATTGTTGTTACTCGGTTTCGTTATTCCCATTGCGACACTTGCCGTTGTATTGATTCGGCGCAATCAAATCACTTCATTGGTACTCGACAAGAGTTTTCTCAATGCATTGCAAATCGTTGCTGTTCTGTTCATTGCAACTCGATTGATCTCGGTCTTTGAAGTCATTCGATCACGTGCTGAAGGATCGCCGCATCGATTGGCATCAACGCTGGGCGTTGTAGGTGTCATTTTGTTGTTAGTGCCCACGGTGTGGTCGGTGGCACGCGCTCGTGACCTTTCGGGAGTCATCAGCGATGTATTTGTCACTTCTGGATCAGATTCGCCGTTGTCAGTTGCAAATGACAACCCGGTGAGCGGTACAAATGGAGTTGTCGGAGACGGATTCAAAACTATTTTGTTGCTTGGTGGCGATGAAGGTCCGGGCCGCTGGGCGTTACGCACCGACACGATGATCTTGGTGACCATTCACGAAGAGTCGGGTCGTATCGCGATGGTGTCGATTCCGCGCAACATGTACAAGATGCAGTTTCCTCCTGGTTCGGCAATGGCAAACGAATTTCCAAAAGGCTTCCCCGATCTTGCGAACGCGATTTATCCCTATGTCTTTACACATCAAGACGTTGCTGCGACGTATGCCCGCGGCGAATTGCAACCCGAAGCCATCGCACTTGCTTCGGCGATTAGCTATTCAATGAACATCACGATTGACGACTATGTGTTGGTCAATATGCAAGGTTTCCTAGAGATCATTGATGCTTTAGGCGGAGTGACTCTGACACTTGACGAGAAGGTTCCGATGCCAGGCAATGTTCCTGGTGCAAAACATCCCTATCCAGATTCTGTCGGACCAGGTGAAGTAACGATGGACGGCACGACTGCGTTGGGTTTTGCCCGTTCGCGTTCTGGTGATAGCGATTACGGACGTATGGGACGTCAGCGTCAATTACTCACAGCATTAGCTAGCCAAGTTGAAGGCAGCGATATCTTGTTGCGCTTTCCAAACTTGACTGAAATCATGCGTTGGACTGTTCGCACTTCGCTTTCAGCTAGTGAATTTTCGTCACTTGTTGATCGACTTCGCAGTGGTGCATCGATTCAAGAATCAATTGGCTTGGTTCCACCGTTGGTCAATACGGGAAACCCAAACTTTGCTGACATCACTAATTTGCTTGACGCTTTGCAGGCTTCAATTCGCGACAACGTCAAGTTTCCCTACGGTTGATTTACGAACTGATGACGTCGTAACCCATTGATAGCGCAACCGGTATTTGCGCTGGATCAAAGGTGATGAATTGCAACGGTCGTGGCAAACGATCAGCGGCCGCTAAATGAATTGCATCATTGATGTGTACAGGCTGTTCGCGCGCAATCATTGCGGCACGATCAAGACACAACTGATCAACCGGCACAACGTGAATGCGATCCCACAACAAGCGAACCGCATCTTCAACATCGTCTTGCAGGATCTGTTCATCGGTGAGTCGCGGCACCAATGCCAATGCTTCAGAAAGTGCAAGCGCTGATGCACACCACTGCGTGTCGTTCTCTAATGCATCGATCACTACTTGTCGGCCACGACCAACAATTGCAACACTCAACAATGCCGACGAATCGAGAAAAAGCGTCATCGAATATCACGTAACAATTTGTCGATGCGTCCACCACTCCACACGCTCACAGCAGGCGTTGGTTGATAAACGCCGCCGCGACGCGGTGCAATCACTAATCCCCGCGCCACTAGATCGCTGAGTCGCGCTTGACCTTCTGGTGCACCAAGCGGACCCAACTGTGCGATTGGTCGTCCACCAATCGAAATTACGATGTGTTCGCCCGAAGCGGCTCGGCGAACCGAGGCCGCAGCGTCGGCTCGTAGTTGGCGAATGCCCATTTCACTCATGACCCCAACATAACAACCAAACCACCAAATTGTGTACACAGCGGTACACACAACAAGTTGTCATTGGCCCAACCACCGCGACACAATGAAGACATGAACTTTGCATTCTCAGAAGAACAAGAAGAACTCCGTAAAACAGTCCGTGCTTTCCTCGATGCCAAGAGCAGCGAAGCCTCAGTGCGCGAACAGATGGACACCGAGGCTGGTTTCGACCAGGCCGTGTGGTCACAGATGGGCGAGCAGATGGGCCTTCAGGGCTTGCACATTCCCGAGGCGTACGGCGGATCGGGTTACGGCTACGTCGAACTCGGCGTTGTGCTTGAAGAAATGGGCCGCTCGTTGTTGTGCGCCCCGTACTTCGCAACCGTCGTTTTGGCTGCCAACACCTTGATTCATTCAGGTGACGAAGCCGCCAAGAAGAAGTACCTCCCCGGTATCGCCGCTGGTGAGACCATCGCAACTCTCGCCTACACCGAGCCCTCGGGTAAGTGGGACGAGAGCGGCATCACCATGCAGGCTTCGGGAAGCGGATCAGCTTTCACTTTGAGCGGCACCAAGATGTTCGTCCTCGACGGTCACACCGCCAATCTGATCATCGTGGCTGCCAAGACCGGCAAGGGAACCAGCTTGTTCGCCGTTGATGGCAAGGCTGCTGGCCTCACCCGCACCGCACTCAGCACCATGGATCAGACCCGTAAGCAGGCAAAACTCGAATTTAACAACACCCCGGCCGAGCTCATCGGTACCGAAGGTGCTGGCTGGAGCGTCTTGTCAACTGTTCTCGATCTTGCTGCAGTTGGCCTCGCCGCCGAGCAGGTTGGTGGAGCACAAAAGGTGCTCGACATGGCTGTTGAATACGCCAAAGTTCGCGTGCAGTTCGGTCGCCCGATCGGTTCGTTCCAGGCCATCAAGCACAAGTGTGCAGACATGTTGCTCGAAGTTGAGTCAGCCAAGTCGGCTGCTTACTACGGCATGTGGTGCGCCAGCGAAATGAACGACGAACTCGCTTCGGTCGCTTCGCTTGCCAAGGCTTACTGCTCAGAGGCTTACTTCCACGCAACCGCTGAAAACATTCAGATCCACGGTGGTATTGGTTTTACCTGGGAACACCCAGCTCACCTCTACTTCAAGCGTGCGAAGTCATCGGAATTGTTGTTCGGTGACCCGACCTACCACCGCGAGTTGCTCGCACAGCGCATCGGTATCTGAACTAGTTCATATATCTGACCTGACTGGGTCGGTTTCGAGACGTTGATCGTCTTGAAACCGACCCAGTTTTTTTGTGCTCTAAATTTCTTGCTGTAACCATTTCCTAGGTTTTTGGTCTAGAAAAGTGTGCTACCTTAGACAATTGGTTCACAGCGGAGTGAGCCCAAGTCGAACAAGCGAGAAACACACATGTTCAGTAAATTGCGCAGCGCCCTCGTTGGCCTTTTGGTTATTGCAGCATCAACAGTGGCAGTCACTGTCAGCAACTCACCGGTTTCAGCAACGGGCACCGTTGCACCGAGTGCGGCCGCTTCGAACCCAAGTATCGGTGTGCAGACAGTGCCCACTTGGACGAACACCAACGTCATCGCGGTTGACACGGGTTACGAAGGCGCGTGTGCAATTCAAGGTTCAAGCCCTAGTGCAACATCGGGTTCTCTCTTCTGTTGGGGTAAGGCAGCAATCCTGGGGACAGGCGCCAACACCAGTTCCAACGTTCCTGTCGCCGTCTCGGCAACTGATGGCTTCACCAACCTTGCAGTCACTTCTGTCACGGTGGGGAGTGACCACGCTTGCGCAATTGAAGACGGAAAGCTTTGGTGTTGGGGTGGGAACTTTGTCAATGGCACTTATGGTGTCCTCGGGACGGGTGGGGTCAACTCCTTGACACCTAAGGCTGTTTCCACCTCTTCTGTCGCTGGGTTCGACAACGATGGTGCGAACGGCGATGCGGTCATTGCGGTCGATGCCGCCTACTCGTTTACCTGCGCTGTCGAGGGTGTCGAGGTCTACTGCTGGGGTAACAACTCAAATTCGAATCTTGGATTGGGTGCGAATGCCTCAAGTGTCGTGAATCGTCCGATGCGTGTTCTCGACACAGCTACTCCTGGGTTCCAAGCTGCCTCGGCCACTGCCGTACAGGTGGGCTTCTACCACGCATGTGCTCTTGCCTCTGGATCGGCATATTGTTGGGGCTTTAACAATGAAGGTCGTCTGGGCAACACAACACCAGCTACCGGCCTTCCAACAGCGGTTGCCACTGGAGACTTCACCGGATCCAACTCGAACTTGACTGCAATCGGACTCGGTAACTACCACTCGTGTGGTGTACAAAGCGGCAAGCTTCGATGCTGGGGAGAAGGTACTTACAACCAGTTGGGAACTGGTAACACCAGCAACGCTGCGACGCCGACGAACGTTTCGGCGGCAGGAAGTTTCACCAACAATGGTCTCGTCACGAGCGTGTCCGGCAGTGAGAAGCACACTTGTGCGATCCAGTCCGGGGTTCTGTATTGCTGGGGGAAAAATGCCGAAGGGCAACTTGGTTTAGGGAACACCACTGACTCGTCCACCGCGTTACCGGTGTCGGCTTCTGAAGTGCCGGGCTTTCTCAACAATGGAAACGTCACCGCAGTGTCGGCGAACTCGGGCGGTGGATACAGCCAGACGTGTGCAATCGAAAGTGGAACGGTGTACTGCTGGGGCGCCTCGTCGGAAGGTCGTTTGGGTCTCGGCACCGTGTACGGAAATCAGACGAAGCCAGTCAAAGTGTTCGTGGTTTCCGCTCCGTCGGCGCCGACCATCTCGGTATCGGTAGGTCAAAGCGGAAGCCTGAATGTTGGAGTGTCGAAGCCTAATGATGGTGGCTCGACCATCACAAGTTACGAGTATTCGGTTGATAACGGCACTCCCGTGTCGGTTGTCTTCGGTGGTTCGAACTACCAGACGATCACTATTTCTAATCTCGCCAACGGCACGTCGTACAGCATCAAAGTTCGAGCGGTAAATGCTGTTAGCAACGGTTCATGGAGCGCCCCTTCGAGCGGCACGCCAACAGCTGGCGGCGGTAACAATGGTGGCAACAATGGTGGCGGCAACACCTGCTCGGGCGGCGGCGGCCTTATTCCTTCTTCAGCAACTGGAGTAGGAACAGTAGGTCAATCGATGACAGTCGCGGCGCCGATGGTTTTTGGATTCTTGACCACTCCCACTTTTACGTTGACAAACGGCTCATTCTTCCCAACAGGTTTAAATCTCAACCAGCAAACCGGTGCAATTACTGGAACCCCTACATCAAGTGCCGTAGGTGTGACTAGTTCAATCACAGTGGCGGGCGGCGCAGCGAGTTGTTCGTACATCGTCTCGTTCTCCATCACTGGTGGTAGCAGCGGTGGCATTGGTGGTGGAATGCCGACATGCACTACTGGTGCCCCGAGTGTTGTCGGCACTAACCCGACTCTTGATTCAACATTTGGAACTGGCGGCGCGGTTGCCTTTACGTTAAGCGGTGGCTCATCAACCGTGCGCTCAGGTGTGGCAACAAATGACGGCAACATCGTGATTGCTGAGTCTCCGTATACGTCTGCTGCTTCGTCCATCAAACTCCGTAAGTACACGCCATCTGGTGTTCTGGTTCCAGGTTTTGGCACTGACGGCGTGTTGACCATCGACAAAGTGGTAGGAACCTCGGTTGAGAATGTCTATGCAATGAGTGAACTCAGTGACGGCTCATTGGCACTTTTGTACACGATCAGTGCTACGCCCCGAGAAAATTTCGTCGCAAAGGTCACTGCCGCTGGTGTGCTTGACACAAGTTGGGCTACTTCGGGATTCGTATCGGTTGGAACAGGTACGGGTCTTTACGCACGTGAAATGAAGGTGCTCTCCGATAACTCAATGATTGTGTACAAGTCAAGAACGAGCGGGTTGGCAATATCTAATGAACTAGTCAAAGTTTTGGCTAACGGAACCCTTGACTCATCGTTTGGTTCATCGGGAACTGTCTCGCTTGCCGAATCTGAATTCAACTTCAATGTCACTGCATCTGGATCGATCATCGTAGGTGGTAAGAATTCTGCATTTCCGGCCGATGCCACAATTCGCAAATTCAGTTCAGCTGGTGTGCTTGACACAAGCTGGGCGACTGGCGGAATCCTCACTCTCGCCCGAATCGGAAGTCAGGGAGATGACAACTCCATCTTCGATGTTGCGGTTGATTCCAGCGGAAGGTTGTACGCGGCGGTCATGAGTTCGTCGATGCAGAGCCAGTCAAGTACCACTAAATTGCTCCGCTTGCTCGCAGACGGCAGCCTTGATTCATCATTCGGAGGCGGAGCAGTTTTGCCGTCGTCAATCATGAATGTGGACGACATTCTCGTTCTTCGTGATGGCAGTATTCTTTTGACCGCGATGTCAGGTATGTACTCACCAAAAATGGGTGTTGCCTTGGTGTCCGCCGACGGTGTGCTTGGTACGGCCTTTGCTAATGAGTTCTCCCTGATGCAGTTTGGTGACTGCGCATTGTCAGATATGACAATTGCTCAAGCGACGACTGGTGAGGTATTAGGTTTCGGGTCGATATTTGGAATGAACACATCAGGCTCTTTGTGGAAACTGATCTTCAGCGGAGTTACCAATACTCCATCTGCTGGC
>CAIQJP010000109.1 GCA_903872155.1 uncultured Actinomycetes bacterium
AGCCCCACGCGACAGAGCCTCAATCCCCATGGCCCCGCTTCCAGCAAAGAGATCAACAACCTTGGCGTCTTCAACCGCACCGAGACTGACCAACGAATTGAAAGTGGCTTCACGTGCACGGTCGGTCGTTGGCCTGGTTCCCTCACCTTCGGGGGCGACGATGGGTCGACCTCGCAGGCTCCCGGCAACAACACGCATGCTCCCATGATACGGCAGACTGTACGAGTGACTCCTGAGGCGGAAATCGTGTGTGTTGATTGTGGGGGCCGTTGCTATCTCACGTCATATCCACCCGAGGATGGACTTTGGTTTCCTGGCGACATCGTGACCTATAAGTGTCGCGACTGCTTAGATCGTTGGGATTTGGTGCTTCCCGAAGAGGACAACGACCTTGATCGGTGATTGTTGGCGACGCTGGAGGCAGACAGATCGCTCACTCACTGTTTTGACATTTGGAGTGTTGCTGTATTTGGTGCGAGTACTTGGACCGGGTTGGAGAAAGGGTTTCCCTTCTTTCTTCCCAGACTCTGCGTCATATTTGAAGGTCGCCAAACTCGGACCCTTGAGTCCGTCATTCTGGTTTTCTGAGCGACCAGTTGGCGTCCCGTTGATGATGTGGTTGAGTGCCTTCAATACACGAGCATTCATACTGATTCAAACCACTCTTTTCGCAGTTTCAGTGGCTTTCTTGTGTCATACGATCTTGCGCACGATGAAAGTACGACCACTTGCGTGGTTGGCATGCACAGCAATCGCTGCCGTTGCGATACAGCCGAAATTTGGAGTCTGGAATCTTGAAGTTCTGAGCGAATCACTCGGAATGTCACTTTCGATCTTCGCTCTCACTTGTTGGTTCCGAGCATCTCAAGCATTCACTGCAAGCAGAATCTGGATTGCAACCTTAGCGACCGTCGCGTGGATGTTGGTGCGTGATTCACACGGCATTCCCATCCTGATTCTTGCAGTTGGCCTCGCTGTGATTGCTTGGCGTGTCAGCGACAAAGCAATTCGATCAACTTTGCTCAAATGTCTCGCCGTGATGCTGTTGACTTTTTCGTATATTTCAGTGTCACAGGCGGTGAGTAATCGCAATCAATATCCACTCATGAACAACGTTGGATTGCGAATTTTACCCGATCAAGAAATGACCAAAAATTTCGTTCACCGTGGAATGCCGACTAATGAGACATTGGCGGGCCGTTCTGGACACAATACGTGGGATGACGGAGAAGTCTTTTTGCAATCAGTCGACCTTGCTGAATTTCGCAATTGGGTAAACGGTTCTGGACAAACCGATCAACTTTTGTCGCTCGCCATTGACGCACCGTTCTGGATTGACATCATGCAAAAAGAGTTGCCAGTATCTCTTGCCTATGACTTCCACGACTATGACCGATTCCAGACTCTTCAACGATTACCTTCTCGGACGTTCGGCTTTGAGTCGCCAAGAACGACTAGCGACTTACTACTTTGGCTGATTACCGCCGTTGCTGCGATTCTTGCGCTTTTCTATTTTCCGAAGACTCGAAAACTGGCGTTGTTCTCAACGATCGGATTAATCGCAGCCCTTATTGAAATCTACGCATCAATTGCTGGCGATGCCGTTGAAGTTCAACGACACCTCATTGGCCCTTTCTTGCGAATCTTTGTCATCGTCATCTTGACAACAGTATTAGCCCTGGAAACCATTTACCTCGGATTCGGTAACCAAAAAACTTCTGCAATTGATGAAGCGACTATTGAAAGACCTCGCACTCACCTATCGGCCGCATTTTCCCGATCTGCTCTAGCGATTATCGGCCTCGGTGCATTGATCTCTATTGAACATCGCTCGCAAGATTTTGACCCGCAATACACCAAGACAATTATTGAACGTGCCGCAAAATTTGGCGGGACTTATTATCAAAATGGTATTCACAATAAGGGTCCGCTTGAAACAGCCCTATACGACTCCGTGCGGCTCTTTACATCCAGTAGCAGTTACTGGTTTGGTATTTCGCTCTACGTATTGATGATCGCCGCGTTGCTCTCAATTGCTGTTGCGGGAGTTGCTCGCATATCAGGCGGATCACGAACGATTGCGCTCAGCGTCGCTGTTCTCGTCTTCCTACACTTCACCGTCTCGTCAAGTGATTATGCGGGGGTTATATACAGCCGGAATATGACGACCTGTGCGCTTGCAATAGTTTTTGCTGTTATCTGGTGGCCGCGCGCTTGGTCAAGCATCCGTCGAAGTCGCTGGACGTACGTTGCCTCGTTCGTCTTGCTTGGTTTCGCTGTTCAAACTCTCTTAACTACTTTGTTTGCAGCGACCGTTGTTGGTGGAGCGTTGATCATTCATCGCCGTCAAGCTTCAAATCTTGAACGACCCATTTTTGTTGCCTTGGCTTCGTTCGGCACGACGATCATCACGGCACCATTCTGGTATTTCCTGCGCGGATCAATCAACGAGTTTTGGTCGGGATGGTGGACGTACGCCGGGTTCATGAGCGCCGGAACTGGTCGCAGTTTGATGAATCAAATCGGACTTGGTTGGAAAGAGTTTGTCGGCTACTACCAAGACCGCCCCATCATGCTTGTGCTTATCTTTGCGTTTGCGTTCACTACTTGGCTGAATTGGAAGTCATTCGCAAAATTCCAGCGAGTCATGCATATTGCATTACTCCTGTGGTTTGGTACCGGGTGGATTGAACTCATTCTTGGGCAACGGTATTCAAGTCATTACTTCTCAGTATTAGCGGTCCCAAGCGTATTTATGGGCGCTGTTTTAATGTCCCAACTCGGACTCGTCATCGCACATCGTAAAAAGGACCAAGGCTCCCTCGACCACGAGAAAGTTCGCTACGCGCTACCCATTGCGACTGCAATCATCGTGTTGTTCTCTCAATGTTCTGATCTCTTTTGGACCGGAGTCGAACAACTCGGAACCTTCACGACATTCAGTCATTTCGAAGAACAACAAACCCAAAACCAAGGTGGTGAAGGGCGAACAACTCGTGCCGTCATTGATTTAGTATCACATCAAGGTGATCCGTTGCTCGCCTGGACCATGTATCCATGGACTTACCTTGAGCATGATCGAGTACCAGCATCTCGATTTAGTTGGAAATCATTCATGGTCGGCGAAATTTACTTAGGAAAGACCTCACCTAAATATGTCCTACCAAAGACTTGGAATTGGTTTGCTCAAGACATGCAACAGGCGCACCCCGAGGCTTACTTACGACCGAAAGAAACTCTTCTCAACGAACAAACCCCATTTGCTCAGTATGTTGCAACAAATTTCACGACTGTTTATGACGGCAACTCAATGGAAGTAGGCCTCAACAAAGACACATGGTCCAATTTGATGACTCCTCCTACTCAGTCAATGGGGATCAACCAAGACAAAATCTTTAGTGAAACTTCCCCATATGTTTTGTCAAATACGAATTGTGTTCGTATCTCAGGAACTTTGAAATCGTCCGACCAAAATGAAGAGTCCTCTATCATCTTCAATTTGTCCGACCCAACCGCTGCCTACGAAAATGTGCACCTGGCACTATCTGCGACACGGGCATCGTCATCTAGTGACAACGTTGAATTTGCCAGCAAAGATCTCGAACCCAGCGACACCTCATCTCTTGATTTCTTGGTCATTGTGGGTTCGCATTCGGCAGTCCTTGTCGTTGATGACAAGGTCG
This sequence comes from uncultured Actinomycetes bacterium, assembly GCA_903872155.1. Lineage (GTDB taxonomy): Bacteria > Actinomycetota > Acidimicrobiia > Acidimicrobiales > Ilumatobacteraceae > Casp-actino8. The sequence goes on from CAIQJP010000109.1 coordinate 3,684, forward strand.
TGGCAGGCACACGCACAGGAGATCAGGCACAGTTATCAGTTGCTCTCAAATCAGGCCAGCCAAGTTTGAGCAATCTACGCATTGACACATCTCCAAAATTGGATGGTTGCGCTAACTCTTAAAGAGAAACTCTTCGTCTTCAGGACGAAGGAACATTGACAACTCTGCTCGAAGCTCGGGTTGCTTTGACAAAGTGATGTCAGGATCAACAATTTCATAGGCAGCTTCACGCGCCAACTCAACTAATTCGCGATCACGTCGCAACGACGCCAACTTGAGGTCGCTACGACCTTTTTGTTCTTTGTTCATCAACGTGCCTTCACCGCGCAATTCGAGGTCGGCTTCGGCCAAGTAGAAACCGTCGTCGGATTCAACTAGTGCCTCAATTCGTGGATTCGCTTCGGGCACCAAAATGTCATCAGTTTCTTTGAGCGATGTCACCAACCAACAACGTGACGCGTGCACACCACGTCCAACTCGACCTCGCAATTGATGCAGTTGAGCAATACCAAAGCGATCGGCATCCAAAATCACCATGATCGTGGCATTTGGAACGTCGACACCGACTTCGATCACGGTTGTTGCAACGAGTACATCGGTTTCGCCAGTACGGAATGCGTCCATGACCGACTCTTTTTCGGCCGATGACATTCGTCCGTGAAGTAAAGCCAGACGAAGGCCCCTTAATTCATCAAAAGCCAGCCGCGCGATTGTTTCTTCGGCCGATGCAACTTCTAGTTTTTCGCTTTCCTCAATGAGAGGACACACGACGTATGCCTGCCTTCCGGCAGCAACTTCGGCGCGCACGTCCGCCCAAACTTCGGCCTCTTCGTCATCACCTAACGCGTGCTTCGTCACAATTGGTGTACGCCCTGGCGGTTTTTGATCGAGAACGCTCACGTCAAGATCGCCGTACACAGTCATGGCTGCAGTTCGAGGTATCGGAGTTGCGGTCATCACAAGAACGTCGGGCACTGCGCCACCATTTTCGCCCTTGTCGCGCAAAGCCGCTCGTTGCTCGACACCGAATCGGTGCTGTTCGTCAACGACTACCACACCAAGACTATGAAACTGCACCGAATCTTGAATGAGCGCATGAGTGCCAATCGCGATATCGATACTTCCATCGGCGAGACCTGCAATGACATCGCGACGACGTTCGGCCGTCACGCTGCTTGTCAATAATTCGACTCGCACTTCACGCTCACCAAACAAATTGTCGGATGCCGGAATGTGCAGGCCAGCTAACAATTTGCGAATACCCACTGCATGTTGTTCGGCCAAGACTTCGGTTGGTGCCATCAGCGCACCTTGATGTCCGCCTTGCACAGCCGCCAACATCGCCGACACTGCAACAATCGTTTTGCCAGCACCTACGTCACCTTGAAGCAACCGATGCATCGGATGCGGGCTGGCCAGGTCGGCTTCAATTTCGGCAATCACTCGATGCTGCGCTTGTGTCAACTCATACGGCAGGTGTTGATAAAAGCGCGAAACTAGTTGTCCGTTGACCTTGTGTTGAATTCCAATGGAGTCACGTTCAATCAATCGCTTGCGCATCACCAAAACCAATTGCACTCGCAGCAACTCATCAAAAGCCAATCGACGTCGAGCCATTTCTTTCTCGGCAAAAGTCTCGGGAATGTGAATCCCGAACAACGCATCTTGACGATCCATCAATTTGTATTTCTTACGCATGGCTTTCGGCAGCGGATCACCG
>CAIQJP010000110.1 GCA_903872155.1 uncultured Actinomycetes bacterium
AGGCATATCGATCGGTGACCTGATCGAGGGGCGCAACATAGACAGCGATGAAACTGGTTGGGGGTAATTACTAAAAATTTTTTCTGGGACCCGCCACCATTTGTTTGGAAACGAATAGTGGAGTGGGGGTAACGCTGGGGGGTATTTTTAATGTCATGGTCCCAAGAAGGGATCATTAGGCTATCAAATCTTGAGGGCTGTGTCGTATCGGAATTACTTTGTGTGCAACTTCGTGACGCTTTTAACTTTCGGCAGGTATAAGCCAGGACTTGAGGAAAATTTCCTGAATTGTCAAGAAACTCTCAAATTTGGCTGTGGGCTGGGGTTTCATATCAATCAAACGATGCTTCGGCCCCGGGATGTGCGCTTGTGGGGCTGCCCGTAGACTGCCCGAGTGACCATTTCGCCGACGGCCTTGATCGACCAGAACCAATCTGGGCTCCGAATCGGCCTCTTTGGAGGGACCTTCGATCCACCGCATGTTGGCCATTTGGTCACCGCAGTCAATGTGATGCATGCCCTTGACCTCGATCAAGTCATCTTGATGGTGGCCAATGTTCCTTGGCAAAAGGAAGGGTCGCGGGCAATCACCCCTACTCAGGACCGCTTCGCGATGGTTGAAGCAGCTGTCGCCTCAACTCCGGGACTTGTTGCTGGTGATACCGAAATTCGAATGGGTGGGCCGAGTTACACCGTCGACACTTTGCGCTCGTTGCGTCAACAAAATGCCGAATACGCAAGCGCGACATTCTTTACGATCGTGGGCGATGATGCTGCCGCTGGAGTTCCGACATGGGAGCGTTTTCAAGAATTGACTGAACTCACGCGACTAGTCGTGGTTGATCGACCTGGTGCACCCGTTGAGTTGTCGACTGATATTGATTGGATTCGTGTTGAGGTTCCGCGACTTGATGTGTCAAGTACCGACCTTCGATCGCGCTTTACTGACGGCCGTCCGCTTGACTATCTGATTACACAACCTGTTCTCGGAGTGATTCGGGAACGCTCGTTGTACTCATCGCCGATTGGAGCCCAAACATGACCACGTTAAAGCAACGTCGCCGTCGTCAAACATGGGTTGCTTTTGGTGCAGGAATTTTGGTGTTGGCCCTTTTGCCAGTTTCAGTTGTTGTTGCGTGGCGCGCGATTCGTGACTCAAAGGCTGCTCAAGAAGTTGTGGCGTTGCCCTCTCGCGAATTGCCGACAACTCCGACTGCGATCTTGGCAGTCACCGATGAACAAAACTTTTTGACGTCACTGAGCATTGTTGCGCTCACACCTGAAGGCGCGGGCGGAACGGTCATGATTTTGCCTGTTGGATTCATGTTGCCAGGTCAGCCGGCTGGTCAACCGAAGCGCTTGGCTGATGTATATGGATCTGATGGTGTTGACGCATTAAAGGCTGCCGTTGAAAGCGTGACAAATAGTCAGATCGATTTGATCGCCGTGAATGGTGTTGAAGCAACCGCTGAACTGATTGCTCGTGCTGGGACAACATCGCCGACTTACGCCGCCGATGTCACTGATACTGAAGCCGATGCAACACGAATTGTCGCTACTGCGGGGGCGAATGAATTCACTCCAATCCAAGCTGCGCAAGTGTTGGCGTCGCGCGACGTCGCTCAAATTGAATCGGCCCGCGTGCCCAACGTGAAAGCGACATGGGACGCGATCGTTGCTTCTATTGGGGCTGGGGTTATTGGCGCTGTGCCAGCCGCCGTCATTCCAGATGTCGGTGCGCAGACGCCGACTGATATGCCGACTTTTATGTCGGCTCTTTTTTCTGGCCCGATAAAGGTTTGGCAGTTCGGATTTGAGCGAATCACCGATGCTGAACAAAACCCACAAGATATTGATGTTTATGGCTTCAATGCGGGTGAACTTGTCATGGTGATGGCCAGTGTCGCTCCTAGTGCAATGGTTGCAGTGTTCCCAACATTGAGCGTGCAAATTGATAGCCCGTTCGCCGATATCGCAGTGACGCAAGATGCGACGTTCCGTATGTTGTACATGGGAACGAATGTGATTCTTGTGCGTCAAGTCACGTCAACTCCGCCACCGATCACTGTCATTAAGTATTCCGATGAAATGGACCGTGCAATGGCTGAACCATTGACGACCATGTTCGGTGACATTGTTTTTGAAAAAGCAACAGAGCGTGTTGAAGGAATTGATGTTCAAGTCATTCTTGGAGATTCATTCGTCAACTTCTTAGCGACCGGAGCAAAGCCGGATCCCAATGTCAATCCAGAAGATTTGGCTGCTAACGCGACCGATGCTCCAACAACAGAAACGACCCCGTAATGGCCGATGAATCAAAGTCCAAAGATGTCAATAGCGAACCTTTGGCTAAACCCGACACTCTTGAGTTGGCATTTGTTGCTGCTCGTGCTGCTGATGATAAGCAGGCGACAAACACGATCGTGTTGGCCGTTGGCAATGTATTGACGATCACTGAACTCTTTGTCGTCACTGGGGCATCGAACCCGCGTTTGGTGCGCGCTGTTGCTGGAGAGATTGAAGATCGCATTCGTGAAGTGTGTGGACGTTCACCTGGCCGAACTGAAGGTCATCGCGAACAGTCGTGGGTCTTGCTTGATTACGGCGATGTGATTGTGCACGTGTTCTTGGATGAAACCCGTGAGTTCTACGAGATTGAGCGCCTGTACAAGGACGTGCCGCGTATTGACTGGCGAGCCTGAGCGTTTGTGTGGTCTCGCCGGCAGCAAGGAAGTAGCGGCGGGGAAGTAGTCGTGGGAGGTTTTGGCAGGGTGCTACTGGTTGGTATCGTGCCTATGTCCCTATTGGGGCTGTAGCTCAGTTGGCAGAGCGCTTGCATGGCATGCAAGAGGTCAGGGGTTCAATTCCCCTCAGCTCCACACATGATGGTTCAGACCGTGTTCTGGAGATTTCTTCAAGGCGCAGAATGATGTTGTGCCGAGTATTGGTTGGTTGTGGCGCCTTTCTCGTCGCGAGTTGTTCGGCTGGATCGGAAACAATTTCAACGACCACGCTTTCGTCGACGTCTATTCCGAAAGCAACCACAACTGCGATCGCACCCGTGACGACGGTTATGACAACGCCAGAAAATGAAGCGTTACGGTCGGTCGATTTGCGTCCGATTGCCGATTATTCCAAGTCGCTGCTAATCGAAATTCCGTTTGAGGATGTAACCGAGACTGCGGCGTGGTATTCAACACCGCAGACAACACTGACGCATCACGAAATTTCAGACGAGTTAGTGCACGGCGGCAATAAATCCTTCAAGGCGTGGGTCACTGGAGAAAACAGCGAGAATATCGAGCCAGATGGTCCCAATCATCGCGGCTATCCGACTATTCAATTAGACAAGGGACCTCGTGCTTGCGTGACTCCATGTTTGCTATCGCTATGGGTATGGGCAGATATTCCAACAGTTAGCGGTGAGTGGTATCAAATTGCGACCGTGACTCCTTCGGCGAATGACTCGTGGTTTCCGGCTGAAGTGGTCAATGTCGGAGATGAAGGTTGGCTACATGTGATGCACGTGCCTTCGTATGGGAAATCTGAGTATGTCTTTCAACGCAGAGACTTGCTATTCCCGATGAAGCAGTGGGTGAAGGTAGACATTGTTCTGAAGTACTCGCTTGATGGCGGAGCAATAGCAGTCTTTCAAAATGATGAACTTATCAATGTTTCTCGTATTGATCCGACGAATATCGCGATGACTGAAACGGAAGACGGGCGTCTGTTAAATCAAATGCATTTTGGGATGTACGGCCCACCAACACTTGCAACTGGCGTCATCTTCAATGATGATCTAGCGATATACGAGCTACACGACTAACGAGATTTACATCCGCTCATTTTCATCAATCAGGGAGCGACGGCGACGTAGGAATAACTGTTATGCAGATCGTCGCCTAACACTTGCGCATCGTCGGCACGAGTTTCGACGACGAACTCTTCAGTCAGAGTCTTGTAGTCGTAGGACCAGCCATCGGGTAGTTGGAGTCGATCGGCAAGAGTCAACAAGTCGGCTTCGGTGAGCGTTGGGTCAATCTGTTGGCTCCAACTTTGCATCACGTAAGTCTTTCCTTCGGCGTCACGCAACATGTACACGGTGGTGCCGGCATTGAAAGTGAATGCAGATTTGCGGTTCACAGCATGTGGGCTGTAGGGGATGAGCAAATCAGCAGGATTAGTGCCCACAAAGACACTTGCGTAACGATTCATTTCCATTCCGCCAAAACTCTTCTTATAGACCTCGGCCATATCTGACTTCACAACTGAGTCCATGGCCCAGTAACGCGGTCCATTTGCTGATGCAAAGACAACGCCCTCATCTTTGGCAACAGCAGCAGTGTCAATGGCTTTCCATTGGTCATCCGGGCAATCGTTGAGGGGATAAGTGTTGAACACTTCAGCGTGAATGCCATCTTCTTGGAGATTGAGCAAGAGAATTTCGCAGTAACGCTTGCCGTGCATGTTGGCAGCGGCTGGGTTAGTGGTGCTTGATGCAGGTGCCTCGGTCGTTGACTCTGCGGGGGCCTCGGTCGATGCCGCAGTTGAAATATCGGGGGCAGCGGACGTGGCGTCAGAACTTGAACTTGATCCGCAGGCAGCTAGTGCGAGCAATGCGATCGGAACAAGAACAGATTTTTTTGACACGATATTTTTTGACATAGCTAATGACACTAGTTGATCTAAGGGTCGATCTGGTCTGTCTAAGTGGCAGGTTTCCTCAGCTTTTCCCGACCAGATCGCTGGCAATAAAAAAAGAGGGGGTGAGGACTTGCGTCCTCACCCCCTCTTTCTTAGTACTTGCCTAGATCAGGCAACGCCCCACAACGCGAGGAACTGGTCGGCGTAGCCTTCTGGTCCCTTCCAGTTGCTGAGTTCGCTGCTGTCAATGATTTCCTGAGCAACGGTTGCGTCGTCGAGGATGAAGCTCGGAAGAACTTCACCAGCGGCACGCTCGGTGTACTCGTCACCAACTGCGTCAAGGATCATGGCGTGAGCCATCAACCAAGCCGAGTAGGCCTTCGGGTTTGAGGTCCATGCCTTGTGGGTTCCATCAACAATTTCGGTCAAGCCGGTCTTGTCGAAGTCAACACCAACCTGGGTGACCTGGCCGTCGAGGCCGGCGCTCTGGAGAGCAGCGGTCACGCCGATGGGGAGAGCCGAGAATGCATACGAAACGTAGTTGGTCTCGGGGTGCTCTTGGAGGTACGAAGCCACCAAGCCAGGCACGTTCACGCCAATGTCAGGAATGGTGACGGGAAGCACGTCGAATGTGCAAGCTGCACAACCGTTGGCGAAGGTGTCCTTCATTCCGTTCTCTTCAGCAACGAGCACTGGGAACATCTGGATGTTGACCATCAAGACGTTTGCAGCGGCGCCACTGTCGGCGATGATGTAGTCAGCAATCTTCTCACCGGCAGCATAAACGCTGTCGTTTCCGCTGATTGAGGTCAAGATGCCGTCGGCAGGTGCTTCGCCGTTGTAAGCGAAAGCGAACTTGATGCCAGCAGCAACTGCTGCGTCATACTGCTCTTGGAATGCAGCGATAGGTGAACCTGAGATTGAAATGTAATCGGCACCCCAATCGATGGCTTCCTGAACGCCAGCGCCTGGTGAGGCACTTTCAACGTTGATGACCTTGAGTTCCCAGCCGAGAGCTTCAGCAATGGCGGGCCAGTCTTCGCCGACTTCGGTGCAGCTTGGAAGTTCACAAGCCAACCATGCAACCTTAATTCCGGTGGGTACTGGGGCCGAAGGGGCCACGGTTACCGAAATGTCGGTCGGGATGACGGTGTTCTCGTCAACGACGGCCTGAGCAGCAGCGACTTCATCGCCACCTGCAGGTGCATCAGTTGCAGTCGGTGCATCGGTGCTCGGAGCTTCAGAAGCTGCCGGTGCATCGGTGCTTGGTGCAGCAGTTGTGCTTGAGCTGTCATCGCCGCCACAGGCAGCGGCCACAAGGCCCAAGGCAAAAATGGCTGCGGTAACCCTACGGGTTCCTTTACGCATTGTTTTCCCCTTAATTGTTGTTTGGGTGATCCCCAGTTGTGTTGACTCTGACAACTGTTCACGAAGGTTTGCTGTTCAGAGCAAATTGATCATATAGTAAATTAATCCAAAATCTACGATCTGAGCACTCAGACGAACACTCGTTGGGCTGGGCGTTCTAGGTCGTTACTGGCGGAAGAATTGTGTTGAAATGTCGTGTGCCTGTGCATGGCGCAATGAGGGGGAAAATTACATCGTGGCGAAAATTCTGCATATATGGTCGCTGTCTAAGACTTTTCCAGGCCAAGTTGCCCTGCAAGATGCCACTTTTGACGTTGAAGAAGGCGAAGTTCATGCCTTGGTCGGCCAGAACGGGTCGGGTAAATCGACCTTGATCAAGGTACTTGCCGGGTTCCACCAGCCCGATCCGGGCCACAACGTGACCATGAATGATGAAGTTTTTGATATTGGCAGCGTTGAGGCTGCTCACGCGGCTGGAATTCGCTTTGTGCACCAAGACCTCGGATTAGTTGAGGCGGTGAGTGCCGTCGAAAACCTGGCGCTCGGTTTTGGCTATAAGACTGGCTTTGGCAAACGAATTCATTGGAAGCAAGAGACCAAGCGGGCCAAGCAGGCACTGTTAGATCTCGGGTTCGATATTGATGTCCGCGTCCCGGTTGCATTTCTTGGTGGTGCTGCTCGAACAGGTGTGGCCATCGCCCGTGCATTGCAAGAATCAGATCGCAATATTTCGATCTTGATTTTGGACGAGCCCACGGCCAACTTGCCTGGAGCGGACGTCGATCGTTTATTCGATGCTGTTCGCCGATTGAAAGCCCGCGGAATTGCAGTTGTTTTTGTGTCGCACCACCTTGAAGAGGTTTTCGAAATTGCCGATCGCGTCACTGTTCTGCGTGACGCCAAGGTTGTGGCCACGGTCGAAACCAAAGAACTTGAGATGTCGTCGCTGATTGAACTCATCGTGGGCCACAAGGTCACGGCAGCAACGATCAATCGCTCAATTGATCAGTCACTCGCACCGCGTTTGTCGGTGCAGAACTTGATTGGCCCAGGCATGGACAACGTCTCGATAGATGTCCGCCCCGGCGAAGTACTTGGTGTTGCAGGTTTGACCGGCTCTGGTCGCGACACTTTGATTCCGTTGTTGTCAGGTGCCATGGACCGAATTGGTGATGTGTATATCGATGGCGTTGCCATTCCCGCGGGTAGTCCGAGTGCTGCTATTGCAGCAGGTCTTGCGTTCGTTCCGGCCGATCGTTTGCGTAATGGCATCATTTCGATGATGAGCGTGCGCTCGAATGTCACACTTGCAAATGTGAAGCGCAATGCCAAGGCATCACGCTTGAATCACAAGAAAGAAAAGGCCGAGGTGAACGACTGGATCGGTCGCTTGTCGGTTGTGACGACTGGCAGTGAAGCGCCTATTTCAACTCTCTCTGGTGGCAACCAACAAAAAGTAATGATGTCACGCAGTTTCCGACTCGACCCTAAGGTTTTGTTGCTCGACGAACCGACCCAAGGTGTTGACATCGGTGCCAAAGAAGAGATTCATACGTTTGTTGACTCGGCGGCGGCTACTGGTTCAGCGGTCATTGTTGCTTCGACTGACTCTGGAGAACTGGCCCGCTTATGCGATCGCGTCATTGTGATGTATCGCGGTCAAATCATTGAAACCATTACTCGTGGTGAGGGTTCAATGCTCGAAAAGATCGACCAAGTCTTGTTGGCCGGCTCAAGCCTGGCGCAAAAATAATTTCAACCATTCTTAAATTCTTATATTTCGCAGTGAAAGGGAAGACTCATGTCAACTAACGAAACAGCAGTGAAGAAGGCACCAACAAAGTCTTTGTTGACTCGAATGGGCCTTGATCGCTTTAGTGCACTCTATTTGTGGGGCGCATTCATGATCAT
>CAIQJP010000111.1 GCA_903872155.1 uncultured Actinomycetes bacterium
AGACCAGTCACGACCGTCACTCCCGTTGGGAAGTGTCCAAGAACATTACGGAAGTGGCGCGCGTCGATCTGCGAATCGGTCATAACTGCACCCTAGATCGCTCCGCAGAGATCGGCAGGTATCAGGTTGCGCACTCCGACTCGGCGACTTCGGCCACGAAGGGTCCGGTCTCGTCGTAGTCGGTGAAATACGCCTCGTCCTCTTCGGGAGTCGGAATCACGTCAAGGTCGCGCAATCCGTCGGCGATCTTGTCGGGTCCACCAACGCGCTTCATCCATTCGGCAAATGGTTCAGCGGCATTGCGCTCTTCTGCAAAACGACGAACCACACGAGCCACACCTTCTGGTGCAGTGCGAGCCGGAAGACGTAATGCTTTTTGACCAAAGTGAATCTGTTCGTCACCGACGTACCCACCCAGCAAGAGTTGGTAGCCCGGCAGTGAACGACCGTGAGCACGACGCTCGGCACCAAACAATCCGATGTCTGATGCATGGTGTTGACCACAACTATTGGTGCAGCCCGAAATGTTGATGCGAACTCCACCGACTTCGGCGAGACCTTCTTCTTCGAGTCGTTCGCCAATGGCCTTAGCCAAACCACGTGATTGCGTCACTGCAATGTTGCAGGTGTCAGCGCCTGGGCAAGCAACGACGTCGCGTGCCAATTCGGCGCCCGGTCGGGCCATGCCAATTGCTTCTAGGCGATCAAACAATGTGCGCAGTTGTTCTTCTTGCAAACCACGGAACACGACGTTCTGACGATTCGACAAACGAACATCAGCACCAAGTTCACGCTGAATATCGGCAAGCGACTGAAACTGCGATGCAGTGATGTCACCAAGAGCAGCGTAAGCAACAGCCGAAACGGTGCCCTTGCCTGCTCCGCGAATCACACTGGCTTGTTCCCAACGTGCGAACGGATCAGACGAACGCAACGTGACACTGACGCCCTGGCCGACTTCGGTCGCAACGATTCCTTCTGCCTTGCCTGCGGGCGCATCACCAGCCGCAATAACTTCCGGAGGAATGCCACCTGGCCACGACGATGATGCGGGCAACGTGTGGCGAATCTTGATGACCCGTCGACGTACTTCGTCAATACCAAGTTGATCGACGACCCACTTCAGACGGGCACGCAACTTATTGTCACGGTTTCCGGTCTGTTCAAAGACGCGCAGCACAGCTTCAACAGTTGGCAACAACTCTTCGCGAGTTGTGAAATCTTCAAGTGCCAATGCGGGGTGCGGGGTTGCCCCGAGTCCACCAGCGATGTAAACGCGGAATCCGACTTCGGTAGAACCGTCTTCACGTTGACGGGTTGCGCCAACAACGCCGACGTCGTTGAACATTGCTTGGCCACAGTCGGTGCTGCAACCAGAGAAATTGACTTTGAATTTGCGCGGCAAACGCTGACCGAGCGGATTACGCACGAAATGGCGATACACGGCTTCGGCCCATGGAGTGACATCAAGCTTTTCGTATGGGCAAGCACCCGCAAGGTGACACGCCATCACGTTACGAACAGTGTCTCCACAGGCTTCACGTGACGTGAGCCCAACTGCAGCTAAACGACGAAGCAGATCAGGAACACGAGCAAGTTGAACATAGTGGAACTGAATGTTTTGTCGGGTCGTGATGTGTCCCCAACCGCGCGAAAACTCTGTTGCGAGCTCTCCCATGAGTTCCATTTGCTCGGGCGTAATGGTGCCGGCGGGCAACTTAATGCGCACCATCTGATTGGTTCCACCTTGACGCTGGCCGTAGATGCCGTTGTTTAAACGCATCACGCGGAAAACGTCTTCACCGATTTCGCCTGAAAGGTATTGACCGATCGCAATTTCAAAGCGCTCGATATCGCGCATCTGCTCGGCGTCAAGATCACGGGGCTGAGGTGCTGGTGCAATTGTCATCATGTTTCCTATCTAAAGAATCGTCCGAATAGTCAGTCGCTGGTTAGCGACCGACGTCTTCGCCTACTTCACGTAACGCATCATTAATTGCGCCGCGCAAACGGCGCGCACTATCGGCCGAGAGATGAGCAACAAGCCCAGCTCCTGGTCGACCTAAATCTTCAACTGTCAACACAACTCGCGGAGTTGCATCGTCGTAGTCGTCACAAATTGCAATCGCCCACGACAATGGTGTTGCATCTTCAGCACCAGGCGGCAATTCGCTTTCGGTGATGGGCTGATCATCAATCGAGCGACGCATGGCCAGCCTTTCGTGCCCACGCCGAAGTTCCGGCAGTTGGCGAAAAATCAAATGCCGCGACTTGGCCAATCACGATCGTGCTCGGCGACTCAAGCGGCGCATCAGCCAGTTCTCCGAGCGTGGTGCGAATTGTGGTTTGCTCGGGACGCGTACCGTAACGAATTGCTGCAACAGGTGTGTCACTCGCCAATCCACCAGACATCAAACGTGACGCAATTTCGGCTCGTTCAGAAACGCCCATCAACACAACGATGGTTCCACCGACTTGGGCAAGTGCTTCCCAATTAATTGACGATGCTCCACCCTTTTCACGATGACCAGTCACAACTGTGAATCCAACTGACACATTGCGATGAGTTACCGGAATACCAGCAGCAGCAGGAACCCCGACAGCAGAGCTAATTCCGGGTACGACGTCGAAAGGAATTCCGGCATCAATTAAAGATTGAGCTTCTTCTCCGCCGCGACCAAACACGTACGGATCGCCACCTTTGAGGCGCACCACGTTGAGACCTTGGCTTCCTAAGTGGACCAACAGTGTGTTGATCATTTCTTGTGGAGTGGGAAGCCCGGGCTTTTTGCCGACGTCGATGAACTCAACGTCGGCACGAGCTAAATCAAGAATTGCTTCATCAGCCAAACGATCATGCACGATGACATCAGCTTCAGCAATCAGTCGCGCCGCACGAACCGTGAGCAGTTCGGGATCACCAGGGCCAGCACCAACTAAGAACACAGTCATGCTGTCACCGTTCCTTGCAACGATTCACGCGGGCATGACATATGAATGTTGTGGCTCGCCACTATCCTTTCGATGATGGGCTTCCAGTCAATATCTTCGGTGCTACGACCATCGGAGTGAATGAGTTCGCGCTCATGCGCAAGTTCATTAACGACTTCTTCAAATTCTGGGCCAACTAATGCTTCAAGTTTTTGCCGCATCCACGATGACAAGGCCGGACTGTTGCCGCCAGTCGACACCGTGACCATGAGGTCGCCACGTCGCACAACTGCTGGCAAGGTAAATGCACAACGCTCGGGATCATCGGCCGAGTTGATCCAGATACCTCGCTCTTCGCAGGTGTCGTAGATCAACTGATCAAGTTCTCGGTTGCCCGTCGCAGTGATGACCAGACGTTGACCATCAAGATCTGTCAATTCAAATGCGCGCTGATGAAGCGTGACCGGAAGCCCCACAAAATCGCCGACAACTTCTGGGGCAATCACGGTTACTCGTGCACCTGCTGCCAAGAGTTGTTCGGTCTTACGTAAACCAATACGACCTGCACCAACGACCAAACACGACCGACCTTCAAGATTGAGGTTGATCGGGAATTGGTTCTTGGTCACTCGGAATCTCGAATCATTAACGCGGCGCACGTCATGCCAGTTGCTTCGTCAATCAAGATTGCCGCACCACCTGGGCGATGGCGGTCGTAGTTATCGATCACCAATGGAACCGAAACATTGAGATGCACGCGACCAAGATCGTTCAGACCCAAACTCTCGGCGGGGCTGTGAGTTGCTGACGCCACGTCGTGACGTAACTCAATGGCACTGACGAATGCTTTCGCCGTACGGGTCTGATGCTTAATGATCCAACGGCTTCCAGTTTCGAGCGGCTTGTCAACCATCCATGAAATGTCGGCGATGATTCGGTCGGTCACAATTGGAGCTTCATTGGCGACAACTGCGACGAGAACATCGCCACGACCAATGTCAATGTCATCAGCAAGTTGCACGCTGATTGCTTCGCCAGGTTGAGCAGTGTCTTGCGGAACTCCGCCGCGATCAATACCGATCACTGTCGACTGCTGACCACCTGGCAACACGCGCAAGAGATCGCCAATCGCTAGCGACCCACCAGTCAGTCGTCCAGCAAAACCGCGATAGTCATGATGTTCAGTTGAATACGGGCGAATGACCCACTGCACAGCGAGTCGTGCGCCCACGTTGTGATCACCAGGAACTTCAATCGTTTCCAACAGATCTAACAACGGCACACCCGTGAACCAACGCATGTTGGTTGATGCATCCACAACATTGTCACCAAGTAAAGCTGAGATAGGTAATGGATTCAGAACAACCGGTGCCGGCAATGCCTGAGCATGAGCCGTCGCTTCAGCAACGATGCGGTGGTACGTGGCTTCATCAAAATCAACGAGGTCCATTTTGTTGACCGCCAAAATCACGAGCTTGACGCCCAGCAAGGAAGCAACAAAAAGGTGCCGGCGAGTTTGTTCGGTCAAACCGTTTCGCGCATCAACCAAAACAATCGCAACATCTGATGCCGATGCACCAGTGACCATGTTTCGTGTGTACTGCGCATGCCCTGGCGTGTCAGCAACAACGAATGTGCGCTTCGGTGTGGCGAAATAGCGGTATGCCACATCGATGGTGATGCCTTGTTCGCGCTCGGCACGCAAACCATCGGTGAGCAACGCCAGGTTCAACGAACCATCGCCGTAACGAGTGCTGGCTTTTTCAACAGCCGACAACTGATCTTCAAAAACAGTTTTGGTGTCGTGCAACAAGCGACCAATCAATGTTGATTTGCCGTCGTCAACTGACCCTGCGGTAGCGATACGTAGAACCATCAGAAATATCCTTCGCGCTTGCGATCTTCCATCGCCGAATCTGAGAAGTTGTCATCCGCTCGAGTAGCACCACGTTCGGTGATACGAGCCGCGGCAACTTCAACGAGAACTTCTTCAACGTTGCTTGCTGTTGAACGAACTGCACCGGTGCAACTCGCGTCACCAACAGTGCGGTAACGAACAGTTTCTTCAAAGGGTGTTTCGCCTGGCTCAACCGTGACGGGGCCGCCGACACTGAGCAACATTCCATTGCGCTCGACGACCGTGCGGCGGTGCGAGAAATAGATTGACGGCAAGGCCACATTTTCGATGCCGATGTAACGCCAGATGTCGAGTTCGGTCCAGTTTGAAAGTGGGAACGCACGAAGGTGTTCGCCTGGACGAATCTTCGCATTCAACATGTTCCAGGGTTCGGGACGTTGCGCACGCGGTTCCCATTGGCCGAAATGATCGCGGAACGACAAGATACGTTCTTTGGCACGGGCCTTATCTTCGTCACGACGTCCGCCACCAAATGCTGCATCAAATTTGTGCTCTGCGATTGCGTCCAACAAGGTGACTGACTGCAAACGATTTCGACTAGCGCGCGGTCCGGTTTCTTCAACTGCGCGACCTGAATCAATTGACGCCTGAACACTGGCAACAACCAGTTTCACGCCATAGTGCTCGACCAACATGTCGCGGTATTTGATGACTTCTTCAAAGTTATGCCCAGTATCGACATGCATCACTGGGAAGGGCAAGCTTCCGGGACGAAAAGCCTTCGCTGCAAGATGCAAAAGAACTGCCGAGTCTTTTCCGCCCGAGAACAACAGCACCGGATTACGGCATTCGGCAGCAACTTCACGAATAATCGTTATTGCTTCGTCTTCGAGTTCGGCCACACTCTGCTTGATTTCAGCAGGCGTTGCTTGTGTTCCACTATCGATCATTGTCATGACTGTCCTTCCGACGTCGTCGTCGTTACATTCGCAGTTGCTTTCGTCGTTACGTGTAATCCGCATTCTGTTTTGTTCTGTCCCGCCCAACGGCC
>CAIQJP010000112.1 GCA_903872155.1 uncultured Actinomycetes bacterium
GGGCTTGGTTCCGTTGACATTCGCCGATCCCAACACCTACGACCTCATTGGTGAAGATGACCGTATTAACGTGCTCAACCTGCCACCGGTTCCTGGTCAAAATGTGAAGTGCCAAATTGTCAAGCCCGACGGCACCATCATCGACTTCGAAGGTGTCCAGACATTCAGCCCCGAACAAGTTGAATGGTTTAAAGCTGGTTCGGCCCTCAACATCGTGCGCGCCAAAGTCGCAAGCGGTAACTGACCGCACGATCATCACGACTGTTATGGAACTACGCGACGGCATCCGAACAACGGGTGCCGTTCGTGGTTTCACCGACCAAGTTGTCGATGACAGCACCGTGCACGCGATTCTTGACGATGCGCGGTTTGCTCCAAGTGGTGGCAATCGTCAACCGTGGCGCGTTGCTGTGGTGAAAGACGTATCGGTGCGTCGTTCGCTCGGCGACGCAATGAAACCCGTGTGGGATGAATACGTGGCAATCTCTGCAACAGGGAAAACTCCTTTTACCGTTGTTGATGCGTCGACCTACCAACTTGCATCAACAACACCTGGAAATATTCCGAATGATCTCTTAGACAAGATCGAATCGATTCCCGTTGTCTTGGCGATTGCCGCCGATCTCGGCTCGATCGCAATGATGGACAAAGATCTTGACCGCGCCACTATCACTGGTGGAGCGTCGATCTATCCATTTTGTTGGAGTGTTGTTCTTTCGGCGCGTGATCGCGGACTCGGCGGAGTCATCACCACTTTTGCTTCACGAGTCGAGCCAACCACCGGACCACTACTTGGACTTCCTGAAAATTGGGCTCTCGCTGCCACAATCTTTTTGGGTTACCCCGTCAAGCAAACAACGAAACTTGCACGCCACGCCGTTGAAAAGTTCACAACTGTCGACACCTTCAACGGCCAACAGTTCTCGATCTAGTCCGAACCGGGACGGCGCTGTGATTCGTTCGCAGGTTCACCTTTGTAACTCGACGGATACGAACGGCGCAGTTCTTCTTCAGTAGGTGTTCGCTGTAGACGTCCCTCTTCAGGCAACAATGCACTAATCGCCGACATGATGCGTTTGGTATCTGGGCCAGGAGTTTTTGACTTCATCACCACTGGCGCACCGACTTGAATCGTGATGTCGGGAGGATTTGTCACGTTGAGAAGATTTGGCAGACGCGACGATCGAGGCCACACATTTTCTGTCCCCCACAAACCAATCGGAATGATTGGAACATGTGCTTCTTTCGCCAAACGCGCCGCACCCCAACGACCCTTCAACACTGGATCAAAAAATGCTGGACCACGCGGAATCGTTCCTTCGGGCATGATCGCAACTAGTTCACCGGCCGCTAGTGCTTCCGAAGCCGCCAACAAAGGTTCGTCGCTTCCAGTTCCGCGATCGACGCGTATTCCGCCGAGAGCCGTGGCAAGTTGACCAATCACCGGAGCATCAAACACTTCTTTCTTTCCGAGAAATCGCACGGGTCGTCCGGCCTTTGCGACGGCGACCGCGATCGCCATCACATCAAAGTACGAGCGATGATTCGCACACAGAATTGCGCCACCATTAGCAGGAATGTTTTCAATTCCTGAAACATCAAAATGGGCGTACGGAATAAACGCAGGCCGCGCCAACTGCAAGAGCAGTCGTTGTAGTTCAAGATTGACGACCGGAATTTTGGCGACGCCAAGTGGAACATCGAAATGCATCACTGGCCAACGACGTGCTGCCGCCATCAGAATCATGCGCGGATCCGGGTTCACTGCGACTGGATGTCCAACTGCCGCCAACAACGGAGTGTCAAAAACACTGTCGGAATAGGCATAACTATCGGCTAGTTCAATTCCGTTCTCTTCGGACCATGTACGGACAGCGGCAAGTTTTCCTTTGTTCCACACAAAAGGTCCATCGATACGACCGTTGTATGTGCCGTCGGTGTTCAATCCATAGCGTGTCGCAACTACATCATCAAACTTCAACAAATCTGCCAAAGGTTTCACCAAGTCGTATGGCGTCGTTGTCGCCATCACTAACTTGCGTCCTTCAGCACGATGATGGGCAATGACCGACAATGCGTACGGCGGAACTAATTCAAAAAGTTGTTGTGCTGCGCTTGATGCAACTTGCTGAATGTCTTTCTGCTTTTGGCCCTTTGCCAAAGTTGCGGCTTGGCGAGCTAACGCCATTGAGGGCAATGTTTCACCAATGCGATTGAAAAGTTCATACAGCGCAGCTTCACCAGGAACCGAGCGCGTGATCAATCCTGCGTCGCGCATCGCGTGAGAAAAAACTGCTCCCGATGCGCCAGTTAACAATGTGCGATCGAGATCAAAAAATGCTGCTCCCGTGTTGATCTTCGCCATGACTCGTACGGTAACTGCCCAAAACGAGCGTGCGATCCTGTCCCGAGAACGGGAAAAGCCCCGCATGGGGGATGCGAGGCTTCTCAACCTGATTCCCTGCGAATGGGGGATTCGCTAGAGGATCTTTCGTGAGCGTTGGGGGAACGCTCAGCGATTACGAAATAAAGTATGCCCTATCAGCACCTACAACTCAAGTAGATAGCAGAGATATCTAGTATCATTTTTGGAGATGGACCTCCGCCAGATTTCTACCCTCGTCGCAATCGCCGACCATGGATCCTTTTCGGCGGCCGCCAAGGCACTTTTTACCGTGCAATCCAACGTCTCGGCCCACATCGCCCGACTCGAGAAAGAACTTGGAATCACCGTGATTGACCGTGCAACGGGTCAAATCACTGATGAAGGCAATCTTGTGGTTGAACGAGGTCGACGGATCTTGCGCGAATTTGATGACATCTCCGCTGACATCGCAGCACTCGACGACGTTGTCTCGGGCGACACTCGCCTTGGCGTCATTGGCACCACGGGACGATGGTTGATGCCGCAGTTCTTGACTCGTTTGCAACAAGCTCACCCTGGCGTTCGACCGATTATCTCTGAAGGTGGAACATCGAGCCTGATCCCCCGCCTCATCGCTGGACAAATTGACGCCGCCATTGTCCACTTGCCGGTGGATGACGCCGAACTATTCGTCGAACCGCTTTTTGCTGAGGACCTCGTGTTACTAGTACATAGCAAACACCCGTGGCACGGTGCTGAAAGCCTGCCAATGTCAGCACTTGGCGATCATCCCTTGTTGCTTCCGCCGCGCTCAGCAACTTTGCGACGCATCATTAATCGTGCTGCAGATTCGCAAGGCGTGACCCTGACCGTGAAGGCCGAAATTGACGGCGTGCGGCTCATGACGTCACTCGCCTTCGAAGGATTCGGAGCGGCCATTGTTCCCGCCACCGCCATTCCGAACTGGCTCACTGGCGACTTCTCCCGCATAACTGTGCCTGGCCTGCCCCGCCGAGTCGTTGGGTGGGTTCAACGTAAGCGACCTCGTCCGGGTCCACCAACCCGAGAAGCACTCAATATTGCCCGCGAACTCATCAATCAACGTGGCGGTCGGCAACCTGGCCTTCATGTCGGTGCTGACGCGTTCCCGCTCAAGACCTCGTAAGGCGTACTGTACAGATTGTGAATCCAGTGGCGTTGAGATCGAAGGTGCCGGGCGTTGCCCAAGCCGATATTCGAGATCTCAATGGGCGCCAAGTGGTGTGGCTTGAAGTCACCGCTGATGATCACCGTGGCGCTTTGTCATCTGATGCATCGTCAATGATTTCAACTGCCGCCCGCGCCGCTGTTCACGCTCGACTTCCTTTCATCGCGGTGATGGCATCTTCAGGGGCCGACTTACGTGAAGGATTCTCGGCGCTCCACAGTTGGGGACTTGCAGCCAAGGCACTCACCGATTGTTCGGGCATCGTTCCGACGATCATCATTGTTGATGGACCTGCAGTCTCAGGGCCAGCGTTGTTGCTTGGTATCGCAGATCACGTGATCATGACCGAACAGGCTTACGCGTTTGTTTCAGGACCTTCGATGGTTACTGAGTTCACTGGCGTTCCCATTGATAATGCCGAACTTGGTGGCGCCTCTGCCCATGAGAAATACACAGGCGCAGCAACTGCTGTTGCGAGTGATCGAGAAGCTGCCATTGCTTTTGCCGAAAACTTGATCGCATACTTCCCAAATCACCTTGATGAAGAGCCACCACTTTGGGATACCGATGATGACAACAATCGTTTAACTCCCGAAGCTGGCGACGTGATCCCCGCAACATCAACCGGAAGTTATGACGTGCGCAGTGTGATTCGTTCACTTGCCGACGACGGAGAATTCTTAGAACTCAAACCACGATGGGCCGCCAACTTGGTGACCTGCTTCGCAACATTTGGTGGCCGACCAGTTGGCATCGTTGCCAATCAACCCGTTGCGCTCGCCGGAACATTAGATATTCCCGCATCGCAAAAAGGTGCACGGTTTGTGTCATTTTGTGATGCATTCAATATTCCAATCATCACCCTGGTGGACACACCAGGTTTTTATCCCGGCAAAGATCTTGAATGGCGCGGCATGATTCGTCATGGAGCACAGTTGGTCTTTGCCTACGGCCGGGCCACAGTCCCACGAATTTGCATCATCTTGCGCAAGAGTTACGGCGGTGCCTACATCGTGATGGACTCGAAGAAGATGGGTAACGACCTTTGCCTCGCCTGGCCCTGGGCCGAACTTGCGGTCATGGGCGCCGGACAAGCTGCAGCAATCTTGCAACGGCGCGCGACTCCCGAAGAAAAGGCGGCCTTTGAAGCCGATTACTCTGAACGCTTACTCAATCCATACGTGGCCGCCGAACGGGGCTACGTTGACGCCGTCGTCGAGCCAGCCAACACCCGTTCTGCCATCTGTGCGGCTCTTGACGCTCTCGAAAACAAGCGTGAAGGCTTCCGAGGCAAGAAGCACGACAACACTCCGCTCTAAGGATTGTGTTGCAACATGACCACGTCATGAATAATCCGGGCACTAGCGCACATGGGTACATGGTTTACCTCA
>CAIQJP010000113.1 GCA_903872155.1 uncultured Actinomycetes bacterium
CCATAATTGAGCCGTCGCGAAGTGCGAACATCGCCGGAACCGCCTGCACGCGAAAGGCCTGCACAATTCCGGGATTGTCATCGACATTGATTTTGGCGAGCAGAACTTTTCCTTGAGTGTCCGCAATAATTGCGTCAAGAACCTGCGCAAAGGCAATACAAGCCTCGCTTCTAGGAGTCCACAGGTAAGCCAATACCGGACCCACGGCCGATCTTGCCAAGACCTCAGTCTCAAATGTCTCTTCGGTGACGTCAATAGTCATACCTTGACGATACCCGAGACCGACTTTGACCGTTCTCTGGACACACAAGATCGTTGGTTCGTAGATACCGTACGGGGGCGTGAGTAGTGAATCGCCCAGCATCCCAGGTCTCGATATCCGCAAAGTCACCGCCTGGCTAGAGGCGAACGTCGCTGGCGCCGTGGGTCCATTTACGTTTGATGTGATCGCCGGCGGACACTCCAATCTCACGTTCAAGGTGACCGGCAGCAACGGTCAGCAATTCGTTTTACGTCGTCCACCACTTGGACTTGTGCTTGCCAGTGCTCACGACATGGGTCGCGAACATCGCATCATCGCCGCGCTCAATGGCACGTCAGTTCCTGTTGCGCCTGCTGTTGGCTTTTGCGACAACCTCAATGTCAATGGTGCGCCGTTCTACGTGATGTCATTCGTTGATGGACTCGTCATCCGTGAACGCGAAGCCGCTGAACGACTCCTAACCATTGACGCACGTCGCCACGCGAGCGAATCCATCGTTGACACCATGGCCGCAATTCACGCAGTCAGTCCCGAAGCAGTTGGCCTTGGCGACCTAGGTCGTCACGAGGGATACATTGCTCGCCAACTCAAGCGTTGGTACGGCCAATGGAGTCAACAAAAGACGCGCGATCTGCCGAGCGTCGATCGAGTGCATGATGAACTGATGGCCCGCATTCCCGAACAAGGACCCGCAACTCTGGTTCATGGCGACTATCGCCTCGATAACTGCATGGTTGATGCGAGTGGACAAGTCATCGCAGTTCTCGACTGGGAAATTTGCACACTCGGCGATCCCATGGCCGATCTTGGCTTGTTGATGGTCTATTGGACTGGTCCTGGTGATGATGCCTCGGCATGGAATGGCTCGGCCTGTTCAGCACCGGGCTTCCTCGATCGGGCCGACCTGGCGAAGCGTTATGCCGAGGTCAGCGGTCGCGATATTTCGCAACTCGATTTCTACACAACCTTTGCGTACTGGAAACTGGTCTGCATTCTTGAGGGCGTGTATTCGCGTTATCTCGGTGGAGCTTTAGGTCAACGCGATCCCGCCGAACTCGAACCCTTCAATCAACAAGTACTTGGTGCAGCCGCAAAAGCTGAAGCCATGTTGAGTCGCCTGAAATGACGAGCGAAATTCGTGATGTTGAATTGCACGGCGAACTTCCTTCGCTTAACTCACCCATCTTGATCGTGATGTTGCAGGGCTGGATCGACGCAGCAGGTGCTGCCAACGACGCCATGTCCGCAATTGAAAGTCAAATTGATCCGCTTCCTGTTGCAACATTTGATCCCGACGTCTTCATTGACTATCGAGCTCGCCGTCCAACGATGGAAATTCGTGAAGGACGCAACAACGGAATCGATTGGCCATCAATTGGCATGTACGCGGGCAAAGACAACAATGGCCGAGATGTATTGATTCTTCGTGGCCACGAACCCGATTCAGCATGGAATCGTTTTTCGGCTGCGGTTCGTGAATTGTGCTTACGCATGAATGTGTCGATGATGGTCGGGCTCGGCGCCTACCCCTTCCCCACTCCGCATACACGAGCAAGCAACTTGTCATGTACGACGCCCACAATTGAATTGCTGAACAAGATCGCCTTCTTACGCAGCACCGTTGATGTTCCTGCCGGAATGACCGCGGTACTTGAACAAGTTCTCCATGACAGTGGCATTCCCTCGATCAGCGTGTGGGCACAAGTGCCGCAATACATTCCCGGCATGACGTATCCCGCAGCCTCACTCGCTATTTTGCGAGGCCTCGTTCCGGTCGCCGATCTGCATTTTGACGGAACGGCCCTCGAACAAGAATCGGTCATTCAACGCGAACGCCTCGACCGCATGGTGTCGCGGAATAGCGAACATGCCGAAATGGTCGAGAAACTTGAAGCGGCGTATGACGCTTTGGTGCAAAACACCAATGCCAGTCCCGAAAAGCCGTTGATGACCGAACAAGATATCCCGTCGCCCGAAGAAATGACCGCCGAACTTGAGGCGTTGCTACGTAACGCCAACCCTGATCTCCCCTAGTTCGGCGAGTACGTCTCCGACTAGTTTGAAGTCAGCCGATCGTGTGAGCGGCTACTAATTTCGATTCGGAGGAACATCATGAAGGTAGACGGAGGCATCAGCGCCAATTTGCATGACGCAATCAAGACCGCCAAAGAGGCTGAGACTGCTGGTTATTCCGGCGCTTGGACTGCCGAAACTAACCATGATCCCTTCTTGCCTTTGTTGCTCGCCGCCGAGCACACCACCAAGCTAGAAATCGGCACGTCAATTGCGGTTGCCTTTGCTCGCAGCCCCATGACCCTCGCCAACACCGCATGGGACCTTCAGGCATACTCGCAGGGTCGCTTCATTCTCGGTTTAGGAAGCCAGATTCAACCGCACATCACCAAGCGCTTCAGCATGCCTTGGAGCAAGCCCGCGGCCCGCATGCGCGAAATGGTTCTGGCCATTCATGCCATCTGGGACAATTGGCTCACAGGCAACAAACTTGAATTTCGCGGAGAGTTCTACACCCACACATTGATGACTCCGATGTTCAGTCCCCCAGCGAGTGATATCTCGGCATTTGGAAAGCCCAAGATTTTCTTAGCTGGCGTTGGCGAATTAATGACCGAAGTGGCCGGCGAAGTTTGTGATGGATTCATTTGTCACGGGTTCACCACCGAGAAGTATTTGCGTGAAGTCACCATTCCTGCTTTGGAGCGTGGCCGTGCCAAGGCTGGCAAGACCATGGAAGGTTTCGAAATCGTTGGTCCAAGCTTTGTTGTCACTGGCAACAACGAAGCCGAACTTGAACGAGCGGCAATTGGCACGCGTAAGCAGATCGCTTTCTACGGATCAACCCCCGCCTATCGTCCCGTCCTTGAAATGCACGGTTGGGGCGAGGTTCAAGATCAGCTCAATGCACTTTCAAAGCAAGGTGAGTGGGACAAGATGGGCACGCTCATCACCGATGAGATCCTCAACACCTTTGCCGTTGTCGGACTCCCCGAACAGATTGCACCCGAACTCAACCATCGTTACGGTGATGTCATTCAGCGCATTTCGTTCTACGCCCCATACAGCAGTGACCCCGAGCGCTGGAGCAAGGTCATGACGGACTTGAAATCGGCGTAATCGTTCATTGTCTGCCTGAATTCCCGTTTGTTTAGAAACCTTCAAGAAGGGTGCTTGACCCAAACTTGAGGCTTCAGTTCAGAGTGTGAACTGCATGCGATCATCTCGAATCAGAGTCAACAGTTTGATAGCCGTGATTGCCGCAGCGGCCACAATGTTTTCTTATTGCCTCACATCGCAGGCACTTGAATCGCATCCGGCCAAAGTGAGCTGCGTCAACACACTTGATCTCTCTGCGCTCAGCCATTCGGCACCGACTTCACAAAACACCAACCAATTTGTTGCGCTCACTTGCGGCCAAGAAGAAATCACACCAAAAATTGCGACAACTGCTGTCGCGTTACGCAGCCTGAATCCTTAAACCCAAATTCTTAAACGACTAATTCAAGTTCGTCAGCCAAGTACAACTCACGACACTTCGCTCGTTGCAATTTGCCGCTACTTGTTTTTGGCAGGGTTCCTGGCTTCACCAACATGATGTCTCGTGGAGGCAAACCCGAAACTTCAAGAGCTGAATGGTGAATTGCTTCACGAACAGAATCAAGATTGTCAGCCTTCACTTCAGCAACAACGATCACTGTTTCTTTACCCTTGTATCCATCGACACCAAAAGCAATCACATTGCCAGCGCGCACACCTTCAATTTCACCAACTGCTCGCTCGATGTCTTCTGGGAAAACATTGCGGCCGCCAACGATGATCACATCTTTAATTCGACCGCAAATCACTAGCTCGCCTTCAAGCAAATACGCCAAGTCACCAGTACAGAGCCAGCCCTCATAAAACATTTCGCGGGTCGCATCGGGGCGCTTGTAATAACCAGGAGTCACGCTGGTGCCGCGCAACAACAACTCACCAACATGTCGCTCAGGTAGAACTTCGCGGGTCGTTGGATCAACAACTTTCATTTCGAGACCAGGCACTGCTTTTCCGAGTAGAGGAAGGCGTCGCACGGTGACTTCATCATCGTCGGTGGGACTGACGGGGCGAGCAATACGATCACGCTCCATCACAATGCGATCGACGGTGTCACACTTCAAACCGCGATAGCGCGGCGGGAACGCTCCTCCAATAGCGACTTCGGCCATTCCGAAGGCTGGGAAAATACTTCCAGCCGACAAACCAAATGGCTCAGCGGCCTTCACGAATGCTTCAACTGCTTGCGGATCAACCGGTTCAGCACCAGACAAAGCCAAAGTCAATGACGACAAATCAAGATCAGTTGCTCGCTTCAACGCGCGCGTCGCTAGCACCCACGAAAAGTTCGGGCCTGCAGTCGCAGTCCCCTTCCAATCACTAATCCACTGCATCCAATGACCAGGATGCGCCATGAAATCTTGGGGGGCTGCTTGAACCAATTGCACCCCGTTCAACATAGGTATCGACAAGAATCCAACAAGACCCATGTCGTGATACAGCGGAAGCCACGACACCATCACTTCGTTGGTATCAAGTTCGGCGGCAGCACAACTGGCATCAACATTGGCTGTCAACACCCGGTCGGGAATCATCACGCCTTTGGGCTCAGACGTTGAACCACTTGTGTATTGCAAAATCACCAAACGTTCGGGATCATTTACCGGCAATTCCAAACGTTCACCAGAGGGTTTGCCAGGACCAGGCATGACTGAGGCCATGGGCAACGTTGGCGGGTCGCCAGGGATCGTTTGATAAAACGCGGCGAGTTGATCATCGATCAAAACGAGCTTGGCCTCACCATGGCGAATACGCGACCGCGTGCTTTCAATAAAGGCATCTAATGACGCCATGCGCATCGGCAGTGGCAACACCATGCTCGCAACTCCGGCTAGCCAACAACCGCGAATAATCGTCATTAACTCTCGACTTGTCGGTCCCAGAATCGCGACGTGATCGCCTGGCACAATGCCCATTGCCTGTAACGCCGCTCCAACCGCGCGCGCATCATCATGAATTTCGCGCCACGAGATAAATGCTGGCCCGTCTGCGGGAGCAATGCTTTGTCCAACAAATCGGACACCCGTTGGAGCATCGGCAGACTTTTCGAGACGATCGATGACCGAACCAGTCGGCAACTGGCGAGTGACTGCGTCTCGTCGAGCCCGACTGAGAGCGTGCTCTTCGTTAAAACGAGAACTTGGGTTGAGATGATCAGGCGAGTTATTCATGGCGACGGGGAAAAATTACTCGCCCGAGACCCCTCGCGAGGTGTTCTAGGACATCTAGACGCCGACCACTCGCCCAAAAGAGTCCCCAGCAGGGCTAATGCCCATATCCTTGAGGTGTTATGTCTGCGAGCACACCCGAACACACGTCGTCCGATTCAACGCATAGTGGCGAGACCCCCCGTTTGCGATACAACGCGTCGCTTGCTTCAGACATCGAACAACGCTGGCAAGACCAATGGGAATCTGACGGTACGTACGAGGCTCCAAACCCCGCCGGACCATTAGCCGATCTAGCCAAGGTTGCAGGTCGCCCAAAACTTTTTGTTCTTGACATGTTCCCTTACCCCAGTGGTGCTGGTTTACACGTCGGACACCCACTCGGATATATCGCGACCGATGTCTACGCGCGATACAAGCGCATGACTGGCTACAACGTTTTGCACGCTTTGGGTTACGACAGTTTCGGCCTGCCGGCTGAACAACATGCCATCGCAACTGGTGTTCACCCCCGAGTCAACACCGAAGCCAACGTTGCCAATATGCGTCGCCAACTACGTCGTCTCGGACTTGGCCACGATGCTCGTCGCAGTGTCAGTACAACCGATGAAAGTTTTTACCGTTGGACTCAATGGATTTTCCTCAAGGTCTTCAATAGTTGGTACGACGAAGATCTCAAGCGCGCTCGCCCAATCGATGAACTCGAACAGGGTTACGCCGACGGTTCAATTGCCACACCCGATGGTCGCTCGTGGGCAGATCTCAATAAAGCAGAACGCCGTTCTGCAATTGATGCACGCCGCCTTGCGTACCTCTCCGAAGCACCAGTGAATTGGTGCCCCGGACTCGGAACAATTCTTGCGAACGAAGAAGTGACCGCCGATGGTCGTAGCGACATTGGCAACTACCCCGTTTTTAAAAAGAGCATGCGCCAATGGACCATGCGCATCACGACGTACGCCGATCGTTTACTTGATGATCTCGAACGGCTTGATTGGCCCGAACCCATCAAGTTGATGCAGCGCAACTGGATTGGCCGCAGCGAAGGTGCCCGCGTGCATTTCGCGACGCCAGCAGGTGACCTCACAGTATTCACGACACGCCCAGACACTTTGTTTGGTGCAACATTCATGGTGATCTCACCTGAACACCCACTCGTTGATGCATTAACTACCGATGAGAATCGTCAAGCGATTCAGGATTATCGCGTTGCCGCCTCCGCAAAGAATCAATTCGATCGCACTGACGACACCAAAGAAAAGACTGGTGTCTTCACCGGCACGTACGCGACCAACCCTGTCAACGGCGCACCTGTTCCGGTGTGGGTCGCTGATTACGTGTTGATGGGTTACGGCACCGGTGCAATCATGGCTGTTCCTTGTGGCGACCAACGTGACTTCGATTTCGCTCGTCGTTTCAATTTGCCGATTCCCGCCATTCAGCAACCACCTGCCGAGTGGTTTACTTCGCGCGAATTAGAAGTTCAACACGGATCAACAGTTGACACGTCAACATGGCCCGAAGCTTTCGTTGGCGATGGCGTTTATATCAATTCTTCAAATAGTGACCTCACCCTTGATGGATTGACTTCAGTTGATGAAGGCAAATCGGTCATGAACACTTGGCTTGAGGCCAATGGTCGTGGCAATGCCAATATCAATTTCAAATTGCGCGACTGGCTCTTTAGTCGCCAGCGTTACTGGGGCGAACCTTTCCCCATCGTGTACGACGAAGACGATCAACCCGTTTCACTTCCCGACTCAATGCTTCCTGTTCTTCTTCCCGAACTCGAAGACTTCAAACCGCAAGCACTCGACCCCAATGACGATGTCACCGATCCCATTCCCCCACTCGCTCGTAGCACCGAGTGGCGCGAAGTTGTCTTAGACCTCGGCGACGGACCAAAGAAGTACCGTCGTGAAATCAATGTGATGCCGCAGTGGGCTGGCTCATGTTGGTATGAACTTCGTTATCTCGACCCCACCAATACCGACTACTTCGTTGACCCCGAAGTGGAGAAGTACTGGATGGGACCAGCCGATGGAGGCGACGGCATAACCGGACATACCGGTGGAGTTGATTTGTATGTCGGCGGAGTTGAGCACGCCGTGCTTCACCTCTTGTACGCCCGCTTCTGGCACAAGATCTTGTTCGACCTCGGACATGTCTCAAGTTCAGAGCCGTTCTATCGCTTGTTCAATCAGGGCTACGTGCAGGCTTTCGCCTTCCGCGACCCTCGTGGTCAGCCGGTACCCGCCAGCGATGTTGAAGAGCGCGATGGCGCCTATTGGTACGAAGGCGAAAAGGTTTCACGCGAGTACGGCAAGATGGGCAAGAGCCTGAAGAACATCGTCACACCGGACGAAATGTACGACGAGTACGGCGCCGACACTTTCAGGCTCTATGAAATGAGTTCTGGCCCGCTTGAAGCAAGTCGTCCATGGAATACGCGTGACGTCATCGGTATGCAACGTTTCTTGCAACGCGTCTGGCGCAACTTGGTTGACGAAGACAGCGGTCGTTCACTCGTTATCGACACTCCCGCGACTGAAGAACTCCGCAAGTTGATGCACCGCATGATCGACGGAATCCGTGCCGACATGGATGCTCTTCGTTTCAACACGGCTATTGCCAAGTTGATCCAACTCAATAATGCACTCACTCAAGAAGCAGCAGCAGTTGGAGGATCGCCGCGAGAAGTCGTGGTTCCGATGGTGCAAATGTTGTCACCGCTGTGCCCTCATATTGCCGAAGAATTATGGAGCCGGCTCGGCCACGATCAAACCGTGACCTTTGTGCCGTTTCCCGTCGCCGATCAGTCACTGCTCGTCGAAGAGACCATTGAGTACCCCGTGCAGATCAATGGAAAAGTGCGCACTCGCCTCACTGTTCCTCACGAAGCTGATCAAGCAACAATTCAGGCGTTAGCACTTGCCGACGAAAAAGTTATTGCTGCACTCGACGGAGAAGTGCCCAAGAAGATCATCGTGATTCCTGGTCGTATGGTGAACCTCGTCGTCTAGATCTTTCCCTAGATCGCAAAGACGCCGTTGACTATCAACATGATGCTCAGCGCAAGGCTGACTGCCGCGCAAGTTCGAGTCGCCCAAACTAATGATGTATCACTCACACGCTTCAACAAATAGCGTGACCACAGAGTTGCGACAACTAGACCACCAATAACCGACCACCATCGCCCATCAGCCGATACCGCTAGTCCGAAGATCAATAACTCAGGTCGGGCCACCACAAAAAAGAGTGACGGCGCAGTTGATTGATATGCCAGCGTTGGAAGTGCCGCCAAAATGCCAACGATTCCTGCAGCAATGAGCGCGGTCGGAACATTGGTATCGAGCCAACCCAAAACGCGTGAGCCATTCAAAATCACCAGGGTAAAGAGAATGGCAAAACGATACAAATACCCCAACGTTGGCTGGCTTCCTCGCCGCACAAGTCCATGAACCGATTGCGATGCATGTAAATGACGAAGTGTGCGAACAAGACGCGGAGGGTTCAATAACAAAATTGTCAGAAGAGCGACCAACAATGACGAAGGAACCGACTCTCGTCGCGGTAGTTCTCCGCCAGACTGCGCGATGCGATCATTCACGATGTTGGCCTGCAAGAGAGCCGACATGGCGTGTTGTTGATCATCAACTTGTGTGACACCACCACTCAACCATGCTCCGGCAACACGTGATGGTTGCAGGTAGGTCTGAGACCCCACCGGCGATACCTGCCGTTTGATCAATAGCGAGTTGTTGCAATCCAACTGTTCACTGAGTGCACTAACGCTGCCTGTAAACCCATCGTTCTCAAGCGCTAGTCGCGTCCATCCAGCCAAGGCTTCTCCATGGGTTCCGGTTGCAGCACCAATCGCTGCATGTCCACGCAACAAGTGATTAACACCAGAGCCCGAAATCTGACTTTCGTAACGAACCATGATTGAAGTGATGCCCATTTGCTTTTTCGCCCACGCGATTTCGGTATCGGTGAATGTGATCGGCTGAGCCCAAGAAGTCATTTCGCTCATGGCGTAGGCAGCCCAATGGTCGGGCATGTCGGGAACAAAACCTTCTTCGTTGGCTTTGTATGTCGTGAGGTACTCCAAAATCTGATGAGAGTGATCGCCCCACCCTTCGCTCGGGAATACTCGCTCAGCTCGAGCCAATGCAAAAAGTGTCTGGCTTGTTGCGAAGAGTCCTACTGAGTCAGAAGTGAACTCGCCATTGAGATTTGCATCTGCTCGGACAATCATTGATCCGTCGCCACGAGCCTTTAACGAACTTTCCAAGAAACGCAACATCGCGCGAATATCTTCATCAAACTCTGTTAATCCCGTGCCATCGCGGCGTTCCATCAGTGCTAACACAAAGAGCGCAGTTCCTCCGGTGCTGATACTTGCCCCATCAATCAACCCTGCTACTTCAACATCTTCAGCACTCGTTCGATTCACGTGCTTGAACGCCACTTCAACCGCTGCTTCACTTGACGCAATCGCAGCATCAAAACCTTGGCCTCGCGCTTGCTCAAGCGCAAATATCGTTCCGGCATGGCGAACCCAGTTGTATCCACCGAGATCGGCGTCGTGTTCAGCGTCGTAGCGATACAAGAATGTTCCATCAGAATTCTGGTTCACTGACAGCCAGGAAATCGCTTGCGAAACCGCGGTGTCTCGCGCGTTCTGAGTAGTGGAACTACACACCTGCGGAAGCGCAATCGCTCGAGCGGTCCCGCCGAGAACAAGTAGACCTATCAACCAAATCAGAAGTACTCGACGGTGGCGAAGGATCACATCTCTAGGTTAGGTGGAAGCCACGAGGTCTTGAGTAACCAATTGAGCCGACTACCGTTTGCTATGTGGATCATCGTGCGAAGCCATACATCTTTTTGGCAGCCAGCGCGATATTGGTTGGCGTAGTGCCATTGATCAATCAGCATGACAGTTTCCCGCTCTCGCCCTACCCTATGTTTTCGAGTCGACGGACGACCACCGAATCTGTCGACACTGCAGTTTTTGTTGATACGTCAGGAAGTATCTTCCGGTTGAATCCCGAAATCATCGCTGGTACCGATGAAGTGATTTTGGCTGCGCAGACGGTGTCACATTCAATTGCCAACGGAACGACCGCTCAGTTGTGTGCAGAAATCCGAGACCGTTTTGATGCCGAGACCACTGGCCAAATTGAAATCGTCACCGAAGTTTTTGACGCAGTGAATTGGTATGCCGACGATAAATCGACACTCTCTCGGACGATTCATGCAACGTGCCAGGAAAACTCATGACAAAGATTCTCGATCAGTGGCTTTTCAAAGCGGCACCGTCGTCCCGTCTCGCAACCCTTCGAATCTTGTGTGGGCTCTACGCCACGATATTTCTTGTTGCTCGAGCAGAATCATTTTGGACAACTGCCGATCTGCCAGCTCGCCAAGTTGAAGGCGTCGGTGTTCTTTGGTTCTTAACTAGTCCGTTGTCGGCCTCGGTCGTTCATCTCGTCTTTCTGCTCACTATCGCTTTGGGCGTTGCTTTCACATTTGGCTGGCAATTCCGCTTCATCGGACCGACGTTTTCACTTCTCTTCTTATTCGTAGCGACGTACCGACTTTCGTTCGGCCATGTCATTCATACCGAGCACCTCATTGCTCTGCACTTACTTGTTCTCGGGTTCACGCGAGCGGGTGATGCGTTATTTCTCGGTCGCAGAATTACCGCCGACGCCACTAAACGCCACTCACCTATTTACGGTTGGCCAATCCAAATCATGATTCTGCTGACGGTGATCACTTACGTACTGGCAGGAATCTCCAAAGTGCAACACGGTGGTTGGGATTGGCTGACTGGCGATGTATTGCGTAATCAAGTTGCCTACGACAATCTGCGTAAAGAATTACTTGGCAGCCAGCATTCTCCATTTGGTGGCTGGCTCGTTCGGTTTGGGTGGCTCTTCCCACCGGCCGCAATCGCGACATCAATTGTTGAAATTGGAGCATTCGTGGCACTCGCGAATCAACAACGGTTGCGCTGGGCATTCGCTTTGTCAGCGTGGGCATTTCATGTTGGGGTCGTGCTCACAATGGCAATTTCGTTCCCGTACCCGCTCTCGTTTGTCGCCTATGCCCCACTCTTTGCAGTGGAACAGATTTGGTCGACGAAACTTGTGACACGATTGCTCCGACGAAAGACGTATCTATGATTTCTGGAATTATTGAAGGCTTCTACGGTCCACCGTGGACTCACGAGACTCGGCTTGACTTCATTGACTTTCTTGCTGCACATGGTGGCAACACCTATGTGTGGGCCGCCAAGTTAGAGCCTCGTCATCGCGAGCTTTGGGCCGAGCCCTTCACCAGCGAAGAACTTGTTCAATTCGCGGCACTTGCCGCTCAACAAGAGGCCGTACAAGTACTCATCGGCCTAACTCCAGGATCTGATGCAACAAGCGAGCAACTCATCAATAAATTGCGGCCAGTCATTGAGAGCGGCTGCCACGGAGTTGTGCTGAGTTTCGACGATCTGCCCGTGCTTGACGCAGCGACCAAACATCGTGATCTCGCGAACGAACTCATTAAGCAACTCAATACTCAAGTTTGGTTAGTCCCGACGCATTACGCCGGAACCACAAGTTCGCCATACCTAGAAAAACTCTTTGACGGTCTGCATGACGACGTCTTGGTGATGTGGACAGGCGTGCACGTCGTCAATGATTCGATCACAGCCCACGATGCTCAACTACGGACCGCGGCTTGCAACAACCGCAAGCCGCTGCTGTGGGACAACACGCCAGTGAACGATGCAATCATGAGCGAGGCGCTGCACCTCGGGCCTTATGCTTCGCGCGAAACTGCATTGCGGGATGAGATCTTGGGGTTATTACTGAATCCGATGGAGTTTGCATCGGCATCAAAACCAACAGTTGCTAGTGGGTTGGCTTGGGCACGAGGCGATGATGCCTGGTCGGCTTGGGAAAAATATGTCGCCACAAAGGGCTGGGCCGAGATCGCCACGGCCACGGCATTTCCCGATGACCCCCACTGGCCGGGAGCGCGACCGAGTGACGAATGGTGGCAATCGGTTGCCGACATGCAACCAGAAGGACTCGATGTTGGTTGTCAACCTTGGATTGATGCGGCAAAACAAGGAGCTGCACTTGTTTTGTCAGCACGAAAACTTCTTGCTGAGACTAGCGATCCAGAGATTGCTGTTCTAGGGCGTTTCCATCTGGCAGTTAAGTGGCGCACCTGGAAGCGACTACCAGTGCTCACTTATGGTGGCGGGCCACGCATTCGTCCAGTGGTGACTAATGATGAGAACGGAAAGTTCGCTTATCGAAATGGCACCGTGATTTCACCGACGTCATTGGTCGATGACGAAGTCATGCGCTGTTTGTCAGGTTCATAAGCTCTAAAGGAAACCTGGTGTTCACTTAGTAACAATCAAGGCTTCATAAAGTTACAAAACTCTCGTAAGTCCGAATTCGGTTCTCGTTCATTTTGTTCTGCCATATTTCGCGTTAGCGATGCATTCGGCGTCGTCCGTGACACATAGGTGGGACAACAAGTGAAGAGAACGAAGAAATTTTCGGTACGCAAGGTGCTCGCAGGCTCAATTGCCTCAATCACCGCAGCCACAATCTTTTTTGGAGCACATCCAACGTTGGCTACTCCGCCAACGGCTACAACAACTCTTGATCTCATCCCGTTAGGCACCTATTCGGGCCAAGGCGGACTGCAGGCTTCGGAAATTGTTGCCTTTGATGCAACGAGCAAGCAGATCTATGTGAATAACGGCGCCCTCAACCGTATCGACATCGTGAATGTGGCTACTCCAGCGACACCAACATTGGTTCGTTCAGTAGACATGACTGTTTACGGTCGCGGCGTACAGAGCGTGACGGTCGGTGACGGAGTTGTCGCAGCAGCAGTAGACGTGGCTCCGGTCGTCAGTGCCAACGGACGCCAGACTGCAAGTAGTGGCTTAATCGTCCTGATGGACACCACTGGGCGAGTTCTCAAAACAGTCGCGGTCGGTACTCTGCCCGACCATGTTTCATTCACTCCTGACAAGAAGACCATTCTTGTTGCTGGCGAAGGCGAACCGATTTGTTCTCTTGACAATGGGTCAACTTCGGCTAACGAGTCGATCGACTCAACCTTAGTGAGCGATGCCAACGGAACGGTCTCATTGATCGATGTGTCAAATGGTGCGGCCAGCGCAACCGTAACAACGTTGGATTTCTCATCATTTGACAAGACTGCTTTACTCGCCGAAGGCGTTCGAGTTTTCTTCCCAGGCTCAACCGCTGCTCAAGATCTTGAGCCCGAGTACATCACAACTAACGCAGCTGGCACCCGCGCATATGTCACCTTGCAGGAGGCAAACGCGATCGCAATCGTCGACCTCGTCAACAAGACAGTTCTTGATGTTGCCCCGCTCGGTTACAAAGACTGGGGCGCTGCCGGACTTCTCATCGATACCAGCGACAAGGACAACCAGGCTCTTACTGGTGCGAACGTCAACCTCCAGTCATACGCCGGAGTTCCGCTCAAAGGCATGTACAT
This sequence comes from uncultured Actinomycetes bacterium, assembly GCA_903872155.1. Taxonomy (GTDB): domain Bacteria; phylum Actinomycetota; class Acidimicrobiia; order Acidimicrobiales; family Ilumatobacteraceae; genus Casp-actino8. The sequence continues at coordinate 14,098 of CAIQJP010000113.1, forward strand.
GCCCGACACCATCGCTTCGATGCAGCGCAATGGCGAAACCTACCTGTTGATGTCCAACGAAGGAGATGACCGTGAGACCACCACAGGTGTTGGGGCCCCATCCACCTCAAACACCTGCTTCGCCGAAAAGGTTCGAGCCGGCGACGCATCTTTCTCCACTAACTGGTCAACCGGAACCGTGAGTTCAACCCTCAACACCAATGCGAAGTTGGCTCGTCTCAACACCACAAAAGCCTTCCCCACCAAGACCGCTTTTGATGCGATCTACACCTATGGCGGTCGGTCTTTCTCAATTCGCAATGCGGCCGGAGAATTGGTCTGGGACAGTGGTTCACAGCTCGAAGAAATCGTTGCTCGCGACTATCCAGCAGCATTCAACTCAGATTCAAGCGACACAGCAGCCTCATCACTACTTATGGTGCAGGGTCAGCCGGCACGTCTCGATACCCGCTCCGATGACAAGGGTCCAGAGCCCGAAGCACTTGCCGTCGGAACAATCGGCGCGCAGACATTCGCGTTCGTTGGACTTGAGCGCATGGGCGGAATCGTGGTGTACGACGTCAGCAACCCAACTGCACCTACGTTCGTTCGCTACAAGAACGCCGCGCTCGAAGGACTCGCCCTGAACCCAGCCAACAACTCAACACCGGGCTCTTACGATGTGTCTCCCGAGGGCATGGTTTTTGTTCCTGCCGCACTCAGCCCCAATGCCAAGCCCATGTTGATCGTGGCTAACGAGCTTTCAGGTACAACCACCATGTACGAAGTACGGGTTGCCAGCCCCACATCCGCTCCAACGGATGCACCTGTCGCTGCAACCTTGACTGCATTGGCAGAAAAGTCAATTACTGCAACCACGACCGGACTTGCTGCAGGCGGATCAATCACGGCTACCTACAGCGGCTTCGTTCCATTCGAAACCGTGCAGTTGGTTGTGGCTAGTACCCCGACGGTTATTGCTACGGGTACTGCCGATGCCAAGGGATCAGTCACAATTGCTGGAACCCTTCCAGCAGGACTCACCAATGGTTCACACACCTTGTCGTTGTTCGCTCCAGTGAGTGGCATCGGATTTAAGTCAGCAATCACAGTTGGCACTACCGAGACAACAACAACGACGACTGCACCTGCCGCAACTACAGTTCCTGTCACTGTTGCTGTGGAAACATTGCCAGCAACTGGCAGCGATTCAGATCAGCTCCCGTTCGCCGTCGGCTTGTTGGCACTCGGACTGGCATTGATTGGGTTTAAGCGACGCCGCTCGGCTTGAGAATTGGCAATACATCCCGCTCGAGTCGGTCCAAACTTTCTTGGGCCAGCTCGGGCGGGATGCCACCCATTAATGGATGCATGGTCAACATGCCAAACTTCTTCGCAAGCGCAACACATTCATCCGGCGTCACAATCGCATAGACGCCACTCGCCCGCACACTTTCAATTGATTCGGCATCGTGAACATGAACGACCGACGATTGTCCTGGCCGCTGCCATTCGCCGTACGACTGAGCCTCGTGCAACACGTATGGTGCAAGTCGAACCCAATCACGTTCAGGATCATCAGAAACATGAACAAAACCAGGGGCTTTTTGCGGCAACATAATGAAGCCTTGAAAACCTTCTTTGGCGCATTCTTCGTTGTAGGCATCAGCAACTGCTTGATCGTCTGTCGCAGCCGAAAAGAAACAACGCAAACGTGCGGCCCGTCGAGCCGCAACCGGCGTTGAACCACCCATCAACAACATTGGTCCACCCGCGGTATGCGGAAGCGGACGAACTTTCACTTGGCGACCGCGATAGTCGAAATACTCTCCGGTCCATGCTTGTCGCATGACCGACACCGACTCCTCCAGTGCACTAAATCGATTCTTGAATTCGAGCCCAGCCATTTCAAACTCTTCTTGGCGATAACCAGTTCCGCAGATCACACTCATGCGACCTTTGGCAATCAGATCAACCGTGGCTATTTGTTCGGCAAGACGAACCGGATCATGCATGATCACCAAAGCCGCCGAGATATTGATTCCGATGCGCTGGGTTGACGCTGCAACTGCGGCGGCCAATGTCATCGGTGCTGGCATAAAGCCATCGTCGGTGCCGTGGTGCTCTGACAGGACGACCATGTCGAGCCCGATGCGATCGGCCCACTGCACTTGTTCAAGACAGGCCGAATATTGCCCAGATGCAGAAACTCCATGAGCTGGCGAACCAACCGGCGGAATGCGCAAGTCGTAACGCATGATGATCATCGACATAAGTCCCCCTCAAGAATGATGTTCAAGTCCACCACATCGCCAACCGCCCTAGCCCTATTCGGCCGCTAAATACCTGCTCACGCGCGTATTGCTGTGACATCCACCACATTTCAAACACGGCTTCATACTTTTTCGTTGCCGCCCCTACGACGGCACAACCGAAGGAGAAAATATGTATACCGTTGCAATTCTCATCGTGATGGCCGTACTGCTCGAAGCAGTCATGACCGTCTTGAACTCAATCCTCTCAACAGTCGGATTGGGCGACACCATCAAGAAGCTCCCGATCCTTGGAGCCAATCTGACCCTCATCATCTCCATCTTGATTGTGTGGCTGCTCAAGGCATACCCACTCGGTATGTGGGGCGCTGCATGGGCCGACGACTGGAAGAACATCGTGGTCAATGGCGCAGTGATCTGCGGCATGATTCCGCTCAAGGATGCCGTGTTCGGCGCGATCCAAAAGGGTCTGCGCGCCTAATACGCATTTGCACTACATAACCCCTCAACAGGGCCGGGCACGGGAAACCGTGACCCGGCTCTTTTGTTTTTAGAGATTCATTATTTACGAGCGCATCGAACAGACGTGACCGACCGTTGGGTCAACCCGACCAGCAAGAAGTTCTTGATAGAGCCTTTCAACTGCAACGACACCCGTGGTCTGCTCGACTTTCATCCAACTACCCGTCCACTCAGAAAAACGATTCCACGATTCACCGACCCGTTGATCAAGACCAACACGACCCCACTCTTTGGAACGAAGCGCGATTTGTGATGGAGCGAAGAGAAACTCTGGCTTCGGCCCTGCAAGTCCCCCGCCGGTTGCTGTTGGCGCATCCCAGTGAGTGCTACCGACGACCATGCTGTACGACAAGTCATCTTGGTAATGAGCGTGAACGCCGTGCGTCACCGAACGATCGCCCGCGATATCGACGTATGCAGTGATATCTGAAGCGGTTCCAGATGGCAGATCACCAATTTGGTCATAAGTAACGACACGGTGATAGCAATCAAGCGAGCGAACAAAATCAGCATTTTTCGCCGATGTCAAACCAACAACCGTGACTCCAGTTCTCTGAGCCAACAAATACGCCGCACCAATAGCGGTCTTGCTCGAAGCACTTGAAATCACCACTGTTGTAATGCTTGAAGCATCTTCTTCAAGAACATTTTGTCCAAGGAAATCATCAATCATGAAGGAGGTCATAAAGAGTGGCCATAACACCATCTGCTGCGCTTCACGATCGGCGCGATATGTGGGGTCGTGGTCGGTGAACATATAGCGGTTGTAAGTCGCGGCCATCGCCGAGCGATGATCGGATGTGTCCACAAAACCGCGCTCGTCAACACGACCAGGTTTCACGATGAGATCGGTACTCATGGGCAGGTAACCATAGATACGACGACCCACCTCAACAGATGGCATCTGTGAATCAACTACTTCAGCGAAACCCCACACCGGAATGCGACCCCACAAAGTTTCATTATCTTGATTCGAGGGAAAGAAATCCCAATAGCGCATTCCATCACCAAAGACGCCATAGGTGATGTTGTTTGACGTCAGCGCGAAGTGCTCAACGGAGACGCGCACTTCACCTTCAACTAATGGGCGGTCTGGCTCAGTGAAAATTCGCGTCGTCGATAATTGCTTACGATCAACATCAAGAGTTGTGACAGTCATACTGCCAGTATGGCACAGCAGGTCTTACGGACGTCGTTCGCGCGCCCCTGGCATCCAATTCGGCCC
>CAIQJP010000114.1 GCA_903872155.1 uncultured Actinomycetes bacterium
ACTGAAATACGCATAGTTTCCAACCACGGTAAAGCCGTAGGGATTTGACCCAGCATCGGGGTTGATGTCTTTCAAAATTTTTGGGTCAGTTCCATCTGAATTAGATATCCACAATTCAGTGCCATGGTCGTCGTCATAGGCGCGAAAAATGATTTTGTTCCCGAGTTGTGTCATCTCCCCTGGATCACTTGGTGAGTTGTCTTCAGTGACGTTGGCGAGTTGCGATACTTCTGCCGGCGGCACCGCGTAAGTTGCTGAACTATTACCAACGACCGCAACACCAATTGATGACGCGAAGAGTGCGATCGCTAAACCGGTGGCAGTTGATCGACGGTTCCACCACGATGTCACCAACGTGGTTCCTTGTGGATTTGACTGAGTTGATTGTGAACCTGCAGACATGCCAGGACCGCCTATGAATTGAGAAGTTATATGTTATATAAAACTTTTCTCTAATTTAGTTCGTTGTCTGCGGCGATGCAATATGGGGTTACAAAAAATCAACGCCAGATCTCGTCGGCGGAATGGAAAAGCCCCGCATGAAGCGGGGCCAAAACAAAACAATTGAAAGCTAGCAACGAGTGGAGACGAGGGGAATCGAACCCCTGACATCTACCTTGCAAAGGTAGCGCTCTGCCAACTGAGCTACGTCCCCGTTACGGCTCTGACAGGTTAGCCGAAAACCCGAAAAATCCGCCCTTTGTATCGGTGAACTGTCAGCAATTCTGGTGTCGCAACCTACTGTGGACATATGGCTCAACAATCAAATCCCGGTGGTCGGCCCGACCGTTTGAAATTCGGCACCTTCTTGGCCCCGCACCACCCCGTCGGCGAGAACCCGGTTCTGCAGTTCCAGAGCGACCTTGACTTCGCTGCCCATCTCGATCGATTGGGTTTTGACGAGTTTTGGTGCGGAGAACACCACTCAAGTGGCTGGGAAATGATCGCATCGCCAGAAATGTTCTTGGCGGCCGCTGGCCAACGCACCCACACCATTGGTCTTGGTACCGGAGTCATCTCACTTCCGTATCACCACCCTTTCAATGTGGCTCAACGAATCGTGCAACTCGACCACATGACCAAGGGCCGTGCCATGTTTGGTACCGGACCTGGCGCATTGCCTAGTGACGCGTGGACTCTGGGTATTGATCCGTTGGTGCAACGCGATCGCCAAGATGAAGCCCTAGGTGTCATCTTGCGATTACTTCGTGGTGAAGATCGCTTCTCACATGAGAGTGACTGGTTCACACTCAAAGATGCACAACTGCAGTTGCTTCCCGTTCAAGACAACATGCCTGTCGTCACTGCATCGACATTGTCACCGTCGGGTATGCAAATGGCCGGTAAGTTCGGTTGTGGTGTTTTATCAATCGCTTCAAACAGCACCGCTGGGTTAGCCGCATTGCCAACACAGTGGTCATTCGCTCAAGAATCTGCACTGAAGCACGGACAAACTGTCGATCGCAAGAACTGGCGCGTCATGTTGAGTTTCCATATTGCTGAATCACGTGAAGAAGCGCGCAATCAAGCTGTTGATGGATTACAGCGTTGGCACAACGAATACAACGTGTGGACGCTTGGTCGACCTGGTGCAGTTCATGTTGAAAACAAATGGGATTTGCTCGAGCAAATCACCGCTGGTGGAACCGCGGTGATTGGTACTCCTGATGATCTCGTTGCAACGATTCGACACTTGCAAGAAATCACTGGTGGTTTTGGTGTCGCGTTGGGCTTCGCACACGACTGGGCAAATCGCGAAAATACTTTGCGGTCGTGGGATCTTGTGGCGCGTTACGTTGTTCCTGAAATCAATCGCACCACAGTTGGTCAGCGTGCATCAATGAAGTTCTTGAATGACAATCAAGCAACATTGATGGCGGGCGCCGGTGCGGCTGTGATGCAAAAGATTCTCGGTGACGAACGCGCTTCGGCCGAACTCGGTGTGATGATGCAGCAAATGCAATCTGGCAAAGATGATCGAGGAACAACTTTCCGTCCAGGTGGCGGAGTACGTGAAGATCAACTACCAGAAAATAACTAGGTAATCAGTCGTCTTTTGTTGCAACTGCGTTTGGCGTGACGTTCATCTTTGGAACGTATTCTGCAACTTCAATGTCGCGAGCTTCATTGCCCATTGTTGACTTCAACTGAACTCGACATTCTTCACACGGTCCGTAAAAACGACCATTGTGCAAGGTATTACATCGAGGGCAAATCGAAGATGTTGCAGCAAGGGTCAAGGGCAGTGCGTCACTCATATCTCTATCGTGCCACGCTGATGTATCAACGTTGAGTATCAGTTGAATATCAAATGACGTTGATGGCGTTCAGAACTACTTCAGCATCAGCATTTCCGTTTTCCAGCCGCGTGCTGGCCTTCCAATCGGCACGCTTCGTGCCCCATGAAATGAAATCGTGAACATTACTGATTGCCGACGGTGCGTTCGTGTCGACTCCCGGAGTCACTGTCCAAAGGTCAGCACCAGGGGCAAGTGTCCACGAACCTCCACCAGGTCCTTCAAAAACTAAGTTCACGGTTTGTTTTGGTGCAACCGACAATGCGGGTTGACACATTTGCGGAATGCCGGCGAGCATCCATTCAAGAGTTGCCCTCAATGACTGTGCGTCACGCGGTAACGCGGCTGCTTTGGCAATGGCATGTCCAACATCGTGACGAAGATGGCAATAGTGGTCAAACACAATTGCATTGGCCAACAGATGCATCGGATGCGAACCAAGGTTGGCCAACGGAATCACGGTGTCGGCCATTTCGGGCGTGTTCATAAATGTCAACGCGCCGATTCCTTTTTCGCTCCACTCCATATATTCAGCAATGACTTGATCACGAGTCCACGACTTGCGGGCTTGCACCGGAACTTCAGCATTCTCTTCGACGTCTTCGCTGGTTCCACCTTCGATGGTGGATGGGTCGGCAATGGAGTGAAAGACGCTAGCCATATGGCAAAACACTTCTTGTACTCGCCAACCCGTACAACCCGACTGGGCATTCCATTCATCGGCGCTCAGTGAGTTCATTAATTCGACTGCCAAGGCTTGTTCGTTCTTCAAAGCTTCAATTGCTGACATGGTCATGATGTACCCCCAAGTACGTGTGTATGACTATGTCTAGTACCTGCGGCGATCTACTGTGCGAATTGTGCATGTTGATGTGATGACCACCCCAATGCCCCTGCAAAAAACGGGGGCTCACGCTCGCCAAACACAAGCCGCAGGGTTTTCGGGACTGCTGTTTACTGAAGCGGGCCGAACTGCCTATCTCAATGTTGCAGCTGCAGCGTTAGCTGCGCCTGGCCTTGACCTTTCCACTGGAGTTGCCGTTGCATTTCCACGCAGCCCTTTCATCACGGCCTCAACTGCGTGGGAACTTCAAGAAGCAAGTGGAGGTCGTTTTCGGTTAGGTCTCGGCACTCAAGTGAAGACTCATGTTGTACGTCGTTATGGCGTGGCCTTCGATCGACCTGGTCCACGCTTGCGCGACTACGTGCTGGCAGTGAAAGCGTGTTTCGGTGCCTTTCGCGGGGCACCACTCGAACATCATGGCGAGTTTTATGAACTCACCTTCATCACACCACAATGGAGCCCCGGCAAGATTGATGCACCAGATCCCAAAGTAGATATCGCTGCCGTCAATCCGTGGATGTTGCATATGGCCGGCGAAGTTGCTGATGGTGTGCATGTGCATCCCATTGGTGAACCGGGCTACTTGAGACGACATGTGGTTCCGCAGGTTGCTGCTGGTGCTGCCAAGGCGGGTCGTTCAGCAAGTGACATTGATCTGATCATTCCGGTGATGACCATTGTGGGTGACACCGACGAAGAACGTCATGGCGAACGTGAACATGCTCGCGCCATGCTCAGTTTCTATGGAAGTACCCCCAACTACGCATTCATCTGGGACGAGGCTGGCTTCGAGGGAACCACGGCGCGCATCCGTGAAAAGCAAAAGTCCGGTGACTTTGCGGGCATGGCTGCACAAATCACCGATGAACATCTGCAGGTCTTTACGGCCGAGGCTTCATGGGATGGATTATCCGATGAGTTGATCGCTCGGTACGGCGACACTGCTTCGCGACTCGTTCTGTATAACGCCGGTCGCGACCTCGACCGCTTCGAACGTTACGGTCAGGTCGCCCAACAAATCATCCAACGAACTTCGTAAACCTCTGTTATCCTTACTTTTTAGATTAAGTAAGGAGAACTATGGTTGTAGGTGCTGTTGTTTCATCAAAAGGGCAAGTCACGTTGCCTAAGGCCCTCCGCGATGCCTTGCAAATTGAAGAGGGCGATCGAATTTTCTTCCGTATTGAGATTGATCATGTCGTTATAGAAAAACCTAAAAACTTCCTTGACCTAGCGGGCACGATCGAAGTCCCCGCCCATCTTCGAAATCTGACGTGGGACGAAATCGTCACTCGCGCCTATTCAAGTGAAAACGATCAATGACAGCTTTTATCGACACGAATGTATTGATCAGACATCTCATCGGTGAACCAGCCGATCAGGCAAAACAAGCAACTCGAATATTGTCATCGCTCGAGACTTTGCTCCTGCCCGACATTGTTATTGCCGAGGCTATTTATGTCCTACAAAAGGTTTATTCGGTTGATCGGCTAACAATTTCAGACGTCATGAAATCTCTACTCGCATTCCCATCGGTCCAAGTCGTCGACGAGCCCACAGTGCTGCGAGCACTTGAGATCTTCGTTAAGCATCGTCTTCACTTTGTTGATGCGTTTCTCGTTGCATCGGCCGAATCGACCGGAGTAAACAAGGTTGTGTCCTTTGACCAAGGAATTGACCGGGTGAAGACCATCAATCGGGTTGTTCCTGTCTAACCACCGGACCCAAACCCATCAGTCTCGAACGCGAACAGTCCCTGCGTACGTGTTGGGCTCGGGGGTAGCCTGCGGTTATGGCTGGTGACCTGATCTACGCATTCCGCATTACTCGCCTGCCGTTGCTCGATGCCGGCGGGGCCAACATCGGACGACTTGATGACATTGTGGTTGTCCCTGGTCATGCCGGAAGCGCACCCAGAGTTGTGGGTTTCACCGCCACCAGTCAGCGTCGCCGAATTTTCGTGAATGCTGGTCGAGTCGCCGAACTCGGTATTGATGGCGCTCGTTTACGTTCGTGGGATATCGACCTCAACCCCTTCAAAGTGAAAAAGGGCGAACGACTTCTTGGTCGTGACGTCATTGATCGCAAAGTTGGTGTCGAGTTTGTCAGCGATGTCGCATTACGCGAACGCAGCGACTCACGTTCAGGTGGCTGGGAAGTTGCACAAGTTCGACTCGCCAAGCGCACTGCTCTGCGACGTCGACCAAGTCATCGTTTAGTTGATTGGCGCGAAGTCGCCCATCTATTTGCTGCGACCACCGAGATGGCCGCCGAAGCTGCTCGCCTACACGACATGCACCCCACCGACGTGGCTGCAGTCGTGCGTTCACTTCCGATTGCACAACGTCGTCAATTAGCAGAAGCCATGGACGACGATCGTTTGGCCGACGTACTCGAAGAACTTCCTGAGTCAGAACAGGTCGGCCTCATCGAAGGTCTCGACATGGAACGACTTCTCGATGTGCTCGACGAAATGGAAGTTGACGACTTAGCTGACTTGCTCGCCGAAATGCCTGGCGAACAACGCACGCGAATTCTTGAAGCGATGGATGACGAAGATGCCGCCATGATGCGTCGCCTGTTGTCATATGAAGAAGGCACTGCTGGTGGTTTGATGACACCAGAGATCATCATTCTTGGCCCGACCGACACGGTGGCCGAAGCACTTGCCCAAATTCGTGACCCCGAATGGATGGTCTCGATTGCCGCACAAGTTTTCATTTGTCGCCCGCCCTATAAGGCACCGACCGGAAAATATCTTGGTGTTGTTCATTTTCAGCGCCTGTTACGCGAACCACCCAGTATGGAACTCGGTAATTGCCTCGAAACCGAACCCACGATTACCCCTGATATCAGCGACCGCGAGGTTGCTGAACGTCTCGCGTCGTACAACATGTTGGCCATTGGTGTCTGCGACGAAGGCGGCCGCCTCTTGGGCGCGATCACCGTTGACGACGTTCTTGACCGCACCCTCCCTGCGGGTTGGCGACAACGAAGAAGACAGGCCACACCTGTTCGCTAATGCGATCTCGTCAGGCATACTGAACCCCACATGAACCACCCACCGTAAGTCGTTGTCCCAGAAAGGAGTCGCCATGAAGCGTAAAGAAGACTTGGCTATTCCCCGTCAGCGACGCCGCATTGGTGTTCACTACGACAACGACGCATTCGGTCAATTCTCCGAATCCATTGCTCGCACCCTCGGGACTGCTCGATTCTTAGTGTGGCAATCCTTTGTCATCATCGCCTGGATCATTTACAACTTCGTGTTACCCGAATCGTGGCAGTTCGACCCATGGAGTCGTGGACTCGTACTGCTCACCTTGGTGCTTTCATTGCAGGCTTCATATGCAGCCCCATTGATCTTGTTGGCGCAAAACCGCCAAGAAGGTCGCGACCGCACTCAGGCCGAAGTTGATCGCCGCGTTGCCGAACGCACCCAAGCCGATACCGAGTTCCTTGCACGCGAAATTGCCAGTGTTCGAGTTTCATTAACCGACATGGTGACAACTGAAGATCTGCGTGATCATTTAGACGCTGAAGAAATCACGGCGGCACTGACACGATTGGCCGATGTTGTTGAAAGTCTTTCGGCGCGCATTGACCGGCTTGAAAATCGCTAAACGCATGCGCTCTTTACGAGCAGTTTTCGCAACGTCCTAATAAGTCAAGACGATGCCCCACCAGAGTGAATCCCGCCTGACTTACTAGGTCGGCTACACCGGAGTCCAAAGTTTGTTCTACTTCGTTGGGCACATCAATATCTAAAACAAGCCCGCACTGCACACACACCAAGTGGTGGTGATGTCCTTTGAGTTCTTCTGCTAACTCAAACGCGGCGCGATCGCCATTAGTCAAAACTTTGACGACAACACCCGCAGCTTCAAGAACCGCAAGATTTCGGTACACACTACTTTGTGGCAAATCATCATCGACCGCAACGATGTCTGTTGCAACGAGTGGATGGTCGGCACGATCAAGAGCTTCAACTAAACGTCGGCGACGCGACGAATAGCGTTGATTGATTGTTGCGAGCTTGCGTTCTGCCGTGTCGTGAATGTCGCCGCGTGCCATGACGTCTCTACGCCCCAGAACCGATGTATTCAAACACGGTGATACCGCGACGGATCACGTCATCAAGTAACGCACGATCATTCAGTCGCCCGTCTCCAAGGGTGACTACTCCAGAAATATTCTTGGAGTTATTCAAAAGAGCAGCAGCACTTGAGGCCGCGACCGCCCCGGCGATGATTCCTGTTCGTTCGGCAACACCTGCAACTTCAGTGCAACGTTCACCATTTAATGACCCACGAATTTCTACGCGCACTCCTCCAACTCCGCCTTCGGCATGAGGTGGCGACATCATCGGTAAGCGAGCGGTTAATCGGTCGCGTCGAGTCGCAGACATACGTGCACTGATACGACTGACTTCTGGAAATGAGCGATGCAACAACAGCGGCTCCGGAAGTTCGGCGCGATAGCAATCTTTGCCACCGAGCGGTTCGGGGAACCACAACAATTCACGACCACTACCGCCTGGACGATCAATCCATTCACCGTCATGCCAACCGACTGCATCGCCAGCAAGTGCGCGGTGATGTTGACGCGCGCAACCCGGTCCACCAGTTCCGTGGAAAGCAACATGTATTTCGTCGATGGTGTCAACCCGAGGTGCTAACTCGGCAACAAGAAGTCCACTTAATCCTGGGCAAGCAGTGGCGCCCACAATCAGCACTCGTTTTTCCTGTCGCGCAATCTCATCAAGTTGCAAGAGTTCACGAATATCTTCCACATCGTCCCCGGTGCACACAACGTGATGTCCAAGTTCTAACAAGATCTTGGCCAACGGAGCCTGCGTACTTGAAGTCGCAAGTACGACCACCGACGTTGTCATCGGGTCGAGTTTCGTGAGATCAGTGAGTTCGGTGGCTCGCAAAGATTGCGCAAGTGCGTGTTGGGCATCGGAACGCTCATCGTGAAGAAGTACCGAGATTCCACTCGAGGTCAGTTGCCGCGCCACTCGAGCACCAACAACACCAACACCGATGACAGCGACCGACGCAGATTGGGACATCACAGTTCCACTCACGAAGGGGGACGGGTTAACTCGCGCCAGCCCCCACGTTCGGGCGGGGTTCCTCCACGACCGCGAAGTCGTAGCCCAGCCGCAAAGAGACAGGCAAGAGAAAGTGCCGCAATGGCTCGTCTCAGCATTTTCACCGTGGGGCTAACAAGAATCGAACTTGTGACCTCATCCTTATCAGGGATGCGCTCTAACCGACTGAGCTATAGCCCCCGCAGGGTTACTGCAGTGTCAGAACCCTATCGGCGAGATAGGCCCGCTCTCAACCGTCAACGCCGATCAACCCGAGATGTTCGAGATTGTTGGGGTCGCTTGGCTGGTTTTGGGCTCTTTTTCGCCTCTGGCTTACCTTCCAAGATCGTGACTCTGATGCCGCCCACCAAATCGGTGATCAGATTGAACGTCGTGACCGCCAAAATGGCCAATCCGGTCATACCGACGACGACAAACAGTCCGAGAACCCACGCCTGATGGAAGAGTTCACCGCCTTTGAACTGAAAGGTGTCCCAGCCAAAACTTTCCATGAATCGCTCAACATTGTCGACGGTTCCGGTCGCGTTGGCAACATTCCACAACAGCACGCCAGTCAATAGCAGCGTCAAATACAACACGAAGTGGAAAACCAGGGTCACCCGGAAAACACTCCACGGGTCAATGTGGCGTAAAACTCGGGTCGTGCGTCGTACGGCTGGCCGTTCAAAAGACACGCTTCGGCGGGTCGGTTCGGGCGATGCAGGTTCGTCCCCAACCAGAGGTGTTGAACTTGTGTTCATCGATTGATTGTGCGACCAGGTGTGCGCTTCAAGTGTCGAGATGGCTTCAGTTCGTGGCAGTGCCTCCGTCTTCGAGCGCGTCACTGGACTGTCGTCGGGGACGACAGCCGGAACTATGAAGAATGGGTCGTCAGATTCGGCCACAGTGTCAGCGTAGAGCACCTGCCTACCGAGTTTGTGTCGCTTTGGATTTCTTAGTTGGCGTTACTTGCTGTGGCCTGCGCCAGCACTCCATCGAGTTCAACAACGACAACGACGGTGGTACCAACGCCTGCTTCGCTATGCGCCTCCAGCGACACGAGACGCGCCTGATTCACTGCGACTAGTTGTTGAGCGACTCCTTCACCATTCTCAATTGCCGCGAGAGCAGCAGCGTCAGCAACGGCTTGCGCCGACATTGAAGTCGTCAATTTCTGTTCAACGGTGACCATAGCCAAGACCCACGAAAATGACAATGCCAGCACCCCCATCATGAGGATGCTGGCGTTGCCTCGATCGGCTTGTTGCCTCACTCGTCGTCGGTAGCAAGAATGAGCGCAACTGACGTGACGGCCTGACCAGGCTCGACAGTCATCACTCGTACACCGGTCGCGGTGCGACCTTGTGACGAGATGTTGCGCACATCAGTACGAATGGTGGAGCCACCAGAGGTCACTGCCACGATTTCATCATCGAGACCGGCCATAAATGCTGCAACGACCGCGCCCTTCTTTTCACCAATTTGAATTCCACGCACACCAATACCACCGCGGGTTTGACTGCGGAACTTGTCAAGTTGAGTGCGCTTACCGTATCCGGCTTCGGTCACCATCAAAATCGCCGCATCATCACGAGCAACATCAACACTGACCACCTTGTCACCAGTGCGCAACTTCATTCCGCGCACACCAGCGGCAGCTCGACCCATCGGACGAACTTCGTCTTCAGAGAAACGAATGGTCATACCCGACTTGCTCACCATGAAGATGTCGTCTGAGCCGCTCGTTTCAATGACACGTACCAATTCGTCGTTGTCGCGCAAGTTGAGCGCAATCAAACCATCACGACGACCGTTGTCGTATTCGTTGAATGCAGTTTTCTTCACGACACCATCGCGAGTTGCAAAGAACAAGAAGCGCTCAGCATCAAAGTTGCGGGTGTCAATAATCGCCTCGATGGTTTCGCCCATCTGCAACGGCAACAAGTTGACAATCGGCACGCCCTTTGTGGCCCGCTCGCGCTCTGGGAGTTCGTGAGCTCGCAATCGATAGACCCGTCCTCTGTTCGAGAAGAACAGTAGGTACGCGTGCGCGCCCGTGAAGATGACGTGCTTCACAATGTCATCGGTCTTCAGTTTGGCGCCAGTCACGCCTTTACCGCCACGGCCTTGACTCTTGAAGTTTGAAGCCAAAACTGTCTTGATGTATTGGGCTTCAGTCATGACAACCACAAGCTCGGTGTCATCAACGAGGTCTTCAATGCTCATTTCACCAGAGTCAAAAGTGATGGGGCACACGCGTGGAGTTGCGTGCTCTTCTTTAATCGCCAACATCTCTTCAGAAATCACGCCACGCAATTTGGCATCGTCAGCCAGAATTGACTTCAGTTCGGCGATGCGTTCGTTGAGTTGTCCCATTTCGGCTTCAAGATCAATTCGTGACAAGCGCGTGAGTTGACGCAATTGCATGTCAAGAATGTCAATGGCCTGGACTTCAGTGAACTCGTACGGCGCAACCATCAACGCTGCTTTCGCGGCACCTGCGTCATCGCTTTCGCGAATCAACTTGATGATCTGATCGATGACGTTGAGCGCCTTCATTCGACCTTCAAGTAAGTGCAAACGTCGCTCGGCCTTGTCGAGACGGAATTCAGTACGACGTGTCAATACTTCGATCTGGTGACGGATGTATCCGTTGAGTGCATCAGCCAATGTGAGTTGACGCGGAACACCATCAACCAATGCCACCATGTTGACGCCGAAGCTTGTTTGCAGTTGTGTCTGCTTAAACAAGTTGTTGAGCACCACGTTGGCGTTGGCATCACGCTTCAACTGGATGGTGAGATACGTCTTACCACCCGATGATCCGTCGTTGACATCAGCAATACCGTCAAGTTCGCCGTTGTCGACGAGTTCTTGAATACGTCCAGCGATTGCTGAACAACTTGTCTGATACGGCAACTCGGTGACAACAATTTGCATGCCGCCACGCTTGGTCTCTTCAATCGACGCAGTAGCGCGCATCTTGATGCTGCCACGACCAGTGCGATACGCATCCATAATTCCGGAACGACCAAGAATTGCGCCGCCCGTTGGGAAGTCTGGGCCCTTCACAAAAGCCATGAGGTCTTCGGTTGTTGCGGCCGGGTTCATGAGCAAGTGGATACATGCGTCAATCACTTCACCCAAGTTGTGGGGCGGAATGTTGGTCGCCATACCAACAGCAATGCCTTGCACACCGTTCACCAACAAGTTGGGGAATCGTGCTGGCAATACAACTGGTTCTTCGCGTGAACCGTCATACGTTGGAACCATGTCGACGGTGTTTTCGTCGATGTCGGCCAACAAGTGCATGGCCAACGGATGCAAGCGACATTCGGTATAACGACTGGCGGCCGGTCCGAAGTCGGGTGAACCGTAGTTGCCGTGGAAGGCAATCAACGGGTGACGAAGTGAGAATGGCTGAGCCATACGCACTAGGGCGTCATAAATCGCGCTGTCGCCATGCGGGTGATACTTGGCCATCGTGTCACCACTGACGCGAGCTGACTTCACAAATGGTCGATCGGGACGGAATCCCTGTTCTTCCATGTCCCAAATAATGCGACGGTGAACTGGCTTCAGTCCGTCGCGCACATCAGGAAGGGCACGCGACATGATGACTGACATTGCATAGTCAAGGAACGAACGTTCCATTTCGTCTTGCAACGAAACGGGCTGAACAGGAATGTTTGGTTCTTCTGGCGTTGCGCCTTCGTCGGGCGTGGAGGGAGGAGTTTTTTTGCTTGCCATCAGATATCGAGGAACCTTACGTCTTTAGCGTTGGTCTGAATGAAGTGCTTACGACTTTCAACGTCGTCACCCATGAGCACGCCCATGACTTCATCGGCCAATGCCGCTTCATCAACTGTTACTTGCAACAAAGTTCGCGTTCCGTCCAACATTGTCGTTGAACGCAACTCTTCCCAGTCCATTTCACCAAGACCTTTTAGTCTCTGGAATTCCTTTTTGTGATTGGGATGTTCTTCAAGGAATCGCGTCTTCGCGATGTCGTCTTTGAGATAGATCTTCACCTTGCCAACTTCCGTTGAGAACAACGGTGGTTGTGCGATGTACACGTAGCCGGCTTCAACAAGTGGTCGCATTTGACGGAAGAAGAATGTCAGCAACAAAGTTCGAATGTGGCTGCCGTCAACATCGGCATCAGCCAAAATAATGATTTTGTGATAGCGAGCTTTCGCCGCATCGAATTCATCACCAACGCCACCACCGATTGCGGTCACAAGTGCAGTGACTTCGTTGTTCTTGAGCATTTTGTCGAGGCGAGCGCGCTCCACATTGAGAATCTTTCCGCGGATCGGCAAGATCGCTTGTGTACGCGGGTCGCGCGCATCAAGTGCTGTACCACCAGCAGAGTCACCTTCAACAATGAAGATTTCACTTTCTGATGGATTGCCACTACTGCAGTCCTTCAGCTTGTCGGGCATACCTGCACCAGCAAGAGCGGTCTTGCGGCGTACTGCGTTACGGGCATTCTTCGCAGCAACACGAGCTTGTGCGGCTGCTTGCGCCTTCTTGACAATTTTGTTTGCTTCAGTCGGATTTTCGTCAAGCCATTCCGCCAAACGTTCGTTCGTTACCTTCTGAACAAACGAACGCATCGAAACGTTGCCGAGTTTGGCTTTGGTCTGACCTTCGAATTGAGGCTCGCCCAACTTCACTGAAATGATCGCGGTGATTCCTTCGCGGATATCTTCACCCAACAAGTTGTCGTCTTTTTCTTTCAGCAGACCGCGATTCTTGGCGTACTTGTTGACAACACTGGTGAGTGCGGTCTTGAAACCTTCGACGTGCATACCGCCTTCAATGGTGCTGATGCCGTTGGCGTAACCATGAATACCTTCGTGATACCCGGTGTTCCACTGCATGGCGATGTCGAGCATCTGGCCTTCGTCTTCATCTTCGTAGTAAGCAACCTTGCTGAACAAAGCTTCTTTTGAAGTGTTCAGGTGCTTCACGAAGTCAACAATGCCGCCCTTGTATTGGAAGGTCACATCTTGGGCTTTGCCAGTGCGTTCGTCTTTGAACACAATTTCAAGACCACGGTTCAAGAAAGCCATTGTTTGCAAGCGCTCCAGAACGGTACGGGCAACAAACTCGGTTCCTTCTGAAGCAAAGATGGTCTGATCGGGCCAGAAGGTCACTGACGTACCGTTCTTGCGTCCGCGTCCTGGTGTGTCGCCAGTAATGGCAATCTTGCCCTTTGGTTTTCCGCCGTCTTCGAATTCAAGTTCGTAACGCTTACCGCCACGATCGATTTCAAGTTTCAACTTCGTCGAGAGTGCGTTCACCACCGAAACACCGACGCCGTGCAGACCGCCAGAGACTTTGTAACCCTCGCCGCCGAACTTTCCGCCAGCGTGCAAAACGGTCAGAACGACTTCGGCTGCGCTTTTACCTTTGTGCGGACCTGATGGGTATGGATCAACGGGAATACCGCGACCATTGTCATCAACGCGGCATCCGCCGTTCTCAAGCAAAGTCACGCCAATGGTGGTGCAATGACCAGCCATTGCTTCGTCAACTGCGTTGTCAACGACTTCCCAAATTAAGTGGTGAAGACCCGCCAAACCAGTCGAACCGATGTACATACCGGGTCGCTTGCGAACAGGGTCGAGGCCTTCGAGAACCTGAATATCTTTGGCGCCGTAATCGCCGGTGGTGGTAGTGCTTTTGTTGGACACGTATTCCTCTGTGGGTGGGTTTAGAAGGCCGTAACGACTGTGTGCTCAGGACGAAAATCTTGGGCGACACGATGGCTCAACACAACGACAAAATCTTAGTCGCTGACAACCTCGCAATCGTGTCAATACGGGCCACATATGCAGGGCAAATACACCATTTTTTGCCGTTCTTTTGATGGTGTTTTTCGGTGTCTTTTTTGGTCTGTTTTCCGCACCGAAAATTGTGTCTATCGACGCCGGCGTTTGACCCGAATTTCGAGCCGTTCAACAGGCATCGCTCCCCCAACATTGAGGCGTGTCAACAGGTCGGCTTCAAGAAATTTCAACTGGGTTGCCCAGGCTGGTTCGTCGACCTCAACAATCAAAGTTCCAGCATCGAGTTTGAGCGGTTTGACGTGGCTACAGACGGGTTCACCGACGATTTCGGCCCATCGCGAAAAGACCGTCACGGTGGTTTGGCGATCTCCGCCCCGTAACGACTTCAGAAGTCGGTCAATACTGCTCGAGATCGGGGTTGGTTCAGGATTGATCGGCGACAATGGCGCCTCCTTCGATTCGCAACACTCGGTCTGGTCGGGCCGCCTCAGGAAGAGCGCTCGCGGTCGTGATCACGACTTGACCTTTGGGTAGGTGGGTCAACAGTGCCGTGCAACGATCGGGGTCAAGTTCGGACAACACATCGTCCAAAACCAACAGCGGCGTCATGTCGGTTTTTTCGGCAACCAATTGATGGGCCGCAAGCCGCAGTGAAAGCGCAAGGGATCGCATTTCGCCTTGGCTCGCATGAGTACGGGCCGGTAACGACCCAAGGTATAGGTCGATGTCATCTCGGTGTGGTCCGACGGTTGAGACCCCTCGTCGGATGTCATCTTGTCGCGCGTTGGCTAAAGCCATTCCTAAACCAGTTCGTCGCCAAGTTGGTTCGTATTGCAGCGTGACCGCCATTGGATAGCCAGCCAAATGTTGATATGCCTGTTGCACTAACGGCTGAAGTTGTGCGAGCACCGTGGCGCGCTCGTGACCGATCTCGTTTCCGACCGCAGCAAGTTCTTCATCCCACACATCAAGAGTGAACCCAATGTCTTCAGTCAGACGACCATTGGCTTGACGTAAAAGCGTGTTGCGTTGTTTCAAAACTCGATCGAGTTCGAGCCGTAGTGCATCGTTACGCAAAGCCAAACTCACGAGAGTTTCATCGACGAATCGTCGGCGCTCAGACGGTGAACCTTTCACTAGTTCAAGATCGTCTGGAGAAAAAACCGTGACGCGTAATACTCCAAGTAAGTCACGCGTGCGCGGAAGTCGCTGTTTGTTAACTTGCACAATCGTGCGACCTTGCCGTTGAATCTGAACTTCCACTTGCAACTCACGACCATCGTTGTGACGTACTAACGCGCGAATCGTTGCGAACTCTGCGCCTTCACGAACTAAAGCAACTGGTGGTACTTGACGAAAACTGTCGAGTGTTGCCAAGAAGGCCATTGCTTCGGCAACGTTGGTTTTTCCTTGCGCGTTACGCCCAACAATTGCAGTCACACCAGAGGTCAACGCGAATGACGCGTTGGTGTAGTTGCGAAAATCGACGAGCTCTAATTGCTCGACGATCATCGTGCGATCACGACTTCAGTGGCATCAACAAGTATGTGAACTCATTCTGATCGACACCACGAATAAGAGCCAACTTGCCTGGTTCGCTGGTTTGAATGGTGATTTCATCAGTTCCGCATGCTTCGAGACCTGATGCCAACAATTCATTATTGAAACGAATCTCAATATCGCTACCGGAAGAAACCGCATCGATTTGTTCAGTTGCTTCACCGTTGTCTGGTGTCACCATGCGCAATGTCACCGCATCCCCAGCAACCTGCAAACGCAGCGGCGTTCCGATTGGATCACGAGCAACCAACTTCACGCGACGAATCGCGTCAATCATTGCTTCGCGCGAAACCTTCAACGTGTTTGGCAAATTTGGTGGAATCAAACGCTTGTAATCAGCAAAAGCGCCCTTAAGGAGTCGTGTTACCAAGCGGATGTTGCCAACTTCAAATGTTGCATCGTTCTCGGTGATGTTGATTGATACACGATCAGCGGTGCCAAGTAGTCGTTGCAATTCATTCAAGGCACGCGCCGGAACAACAAAGCTTGCATCGTCAGGGATGACGTTGGCCGCGATATCGCGAATAGCCATGCGATACGAGTCGGTAGCAACGAGGCGAAGTTTTCCTTCAACACCAGTCATCAAGACACCGGTGTACACACCACGTGCATCATCGTTACTTGCGGCGCGAACAACTTGTTTGAGCGCTTCCGACAAATCTTTGGTTGCCATCGGTGCACCTTCGCCAACAGTGCCGGACCATTTCGGAAAGTCGTCGCCTGCGCCAATCGGAACGGTGAAGTTCACGCGGCCGGCTGAGATATCGACCTTGTCTTCGCCAAGATCGAATTCAACTGCACCTGAAGGAAGTGAACGAACAACTTCACTGGTGAGTTTTGCTGGAACCAAGACGACACCGTCTTTGATTCCTGAAACAGTGAGACTCACATCGATCGTTAAGTCGCCGTCAGTTCCGGTGACTCGCAAAAGTTCACCAGCAAGAACCAAACGCAAACACGACAACGTTGGGTTTGTTGCTCGACCTGTAGACGCGCGACTTGCCGCCCCGAATGCCTCAGCGAGGACTTCACGTTCACACCGAAATTTCACGGCTGATCTCCTTCATTGTTGTCATCACGTCTTGATGAGGATTTGAGATAGTTCTAATAATAAGGGCTGTGGATTGTGGATGAAGTCTTGTTCGCCCAGCGTGAGACGAGAAACGACCCGCGCACACTTGTACACAGCCATCCACAACCAAACTGTGATTGCGGTGAGTGGCAGGGGATAACTGTTGGTTGCCCACATGATGTGAACGCTTATGCACACGAGATGTACACAGTCTGTTGATCATGCAAGAAGTGGTGTTGTGAAACAAGTTCATATCAGCTCAACTTCAAGTTTTTCACGAGCATGGTGACTCGATCGTAGGTCTCGCTGCGCTCAGCCATAAGACGAGTGATTTTGTCGACAGCATGAATCACGGTGGTGTGGTCGCGCCCACCAAAGAGGCGAGCAATAGCCGGATACGACAAATCGGTGAGCTCGCGGAAAACATACATAGCTTCTTGGCGAGCCATAACAAGCGGTCGCTGGCGACTCTTCCCACGGAGTGCGTCGACAGCAAACCCCAGAATGCCCGCGATTTCGGTGAGTAATTCCTGGTCGGTGCGGTGCTTGGGTGCGGTGCTCGGAAGTAAATCTTCCAAAAGCCGTTCGGCTTGGGGAACGGTCATATCAACTCGATTGAGACTTGAGTAGGCGCTGACGCGAATGAGCGCCCCTTCGAGTTCGCGAATGTTGCTTGTGACCCGAGAAGCGATGTACTCAAGAACGTCACCAGGAACAACCGTGCCTTCGCGCTCGGCCTTGTTGCGCAAAATGGCGAGGCGGGTTTCAAGGTCGGGAGGTTGAACGTCGGTAATGAGACCCCAGCGGAAACGACCAATCAATCGCTCTTCAAGGTTCGGGATGGCGTCTGGAACTCGGTCCGACGAGATAACGATTTGTTTGTTGGCCCCGTGTAACGAGTTGAAGGTGTGGAAGAACTCTTCTTGGAGTCCTTCTTTGCCCTCCATGAACTGGATGTCGTCAATGAGCAACACGTCAATGTCGCGGTAGCGGCGCTTGAAATTGGCGATGGTGTTGTTACGAATTCCGTCGACGTATTCGTTGAGGAAAGTCTCAGTCGAGATATATCGCACCTGGTAGTGGCTGTAGTTCTGAAGAACGTAATGGCCAATCGCGTGCAGGAGGTGGGTCTTGCCCAGACCAGCAGAACCGTAAATGAACAGCGGGTTGTACGAACGAGCTGGGGTTTCTGCGACCCGTTGTGCAGCGGCGAGGGCGAAACTGTTCGAGGCACCTTTCACAAAAGTTTCAAAGGTGTAGCGCGGGTTGAGTCCGGCTCGGTCGGCCATCTCTTCAACTTTGTCCGCCGAAGGGGTTTCGTGACGCGTTGATCTTGTCGCGCTCGCCGGTTGGGCTGGCGCAGGTTGTGGGGCGGGATCAGCGACCACTTCGGTGGAGTCGTTTGAGACAACCTCAACTTCAAGTTGTTTTGATCCCGCACCGATTTCGGTGAGGGCATCAAGAACAAGCGGCAAATAACGCGAGGTGATTTTGTCGCGGACGGTTCCGCTCGGAACCGCGAGCCGCAACGTGGACTCATCGCTTGGAAGTGAATGAACGTCGTTGAAGGTCGAGTACCAGACCGCGTCGGAGACCTGAGCGCGCAGCAGTTGCGATACTGCTGTCCACAAGTCCTCTGTGCGTTCCACCTGCTACTCCTTCAAAAATTCGGTTACTCATCCACAAGCGTGTCCACAAGTTGTGGACAACTAATTGACAAATATTTTACGGTTCTGACCTGCGCTGACGCTGACCACCTAAGGGTTCAAGCTGATCTCAAAACCTCGGGATTGACGACCTTAGCAGGCTGTGGATAATCCGCAAAACACGGAGATCCTGGGCTAGGGTTGCCCCCGTCGGTCTTTCGCCCGTAGCCTGCTCCAATGCGCTTGACAAGCGTGATGTGGTTCAGTCCACAGGCGATTGTCAGGACGGCTGATTATTGGCCACTACCTGGTGTTTCTCGCCCGGATGGGGCAACACCAGGAATTGAGGAGTTTGTAATGAAGCGTACGTATCAACCAAATCAGAAGCGTCGTTCGGCCAAGCATGGCTTCCGCGCACGCATGTCCACCCGCGCCGGGCGAGCAGTTTTGAAAGCCCGACGCTTGAAGGGCCGCAAGAAGCTGTCGGCTTGATTGAACGACTTCACAGTCGAGATGGTTTCTCGCGACTACGTCGCGAAGGAACCAGATTTCGTAGTGGAGTGGTTTGGTGTGTCATGGTGTCGGACCCATCTCTTGAGGGGCCCCAAGTGGCCTTTGCTATTGGTCGCACCGCTGGAACAGCGGTGAAGCGCAACCGCGTCCGTCGACAGTTGCGCGAAGTTTTACGAAAACACTCCCCTGATCTTGGCCCCGGCTTGTATTTGATGGGCCTCACTCGGCCGGCTGCAGATATTTCTTACTCCGATGTTTCACAGTCCGTTGTCGGGCTGCTGAGTAAATGGTCTGCTCAAAGTTGATGTCGTTATGAAATCTTTCCTGCTCAAAGGCATCAATTGGTATCAAGTTGCTCGTGAAGGCCGACCCTCACCGTGTCGTTTTACCCCGAGTTGTTCTGAGTACGCCAAAGAAGCAGTTCAGGTTCATGGTGCTGGTCGTGGCACCTGGTTAACCACGCGTCGGCTGGCGCGTTGTCGCCCATTTGGTCGATCAGGATACGACCCGGTTCCCGAAGCCAGAACTCATCAGCATGATGAGAATTGTCTAGTTATCTCCGGTTCATCTGTCACCGGTTCATCTATCAACCCAGTTCACCCCACTAGAAGGGTTCCCTAACATGTTTCAAGCCGCCGCCTGGCTGATCAGCCAGTTCTACAACCTCACATCTGACTATGTGTCTGCCATCGCTCTTGTCGCGGTGGTCATCATGATGTTGATCTTCCCGCTGACCCTGAAGAGCACGAAGTCGATGCTCGAGATGCAACGTGTTCAGCCCGAAATGAAGCGTTTGCAGAACCAGTACCGCAACGATCGTCAAAAACTCAACGAAGAAATGATGAAGCTATATCAAGAGCACAAGGTCAACCCGTTGGCATCGTGCTTGCCGATGGTGGCTCAGATGCCGATCTTCTTGATCATGTTCCGCGTGTTGCGCCATCTCACGCTGCTGGGTAGCGATGGAACCTTTAATCCGGGTTACATCAGCAAGACCAGCAAACTGTACGAAAGCCTCGACAAGAGCAAAGAAATGCTGTCCTTGGGCTTGGACTTATCGTTGACGCCCATTAAGGCCATTCAAGCAAGTCCAGGCAAAGGTGTCGTGTATGCGCTGCTCGTGGTGGTGTTGATGGGGCTGTATTTCGTACAGCAGCGCATGATTGCCAGCCGAACGGTTTCGCCGACGATGTCGGCGTCACAACAAAAGCTCATGCAGTACTTGCCAGTCTTTTTCGGTTTATTCCAATTGTTCTTCCCGGTGGCCTTGGTTGTGTACTACATCTCCCAAACCATCGTGCGTATTGCTCAACAGCAGTACATCACTCGCCGCTTCTATCGTGGCGAGCATTCTCTCGGTCAGCAAGCTCAAGCTGCCAGCGCTAAAGCCCGTGAAATTGCCAAACAAGATGGCTCGGGCGGCGGCGGAATATTCGGTCAGATGAAACAAGATCTCGCCAAAGCAAAAGAGCAACCCAAAAATGTGACGAAACCGAATCCCACGGTGAGCAAGCGAGTAACCCCACCCAAGGGTGGAGCCACCCCTGCAAAAGGTAAGCCAACTCCGCCAAACCGCCCGAAGCCGTCTGGCCAGTCACGCCACCCGAAGCCGCCCCGCGGCTGAGATAACAACTCGTACGTCTGAAAGAAAGCAGGAAATCCCATGGAATGGGTAGAAACAACCGGAAAGTCCATCGAAGAAGCTAAGAGCATCGCCCTCGACCAACTTGGTGTCGCTGATGAAGAGGCAGAATTTGAAATTTTAGAAGAGCCAAAAGCTGGCCTCTTTGGTCGTACTCGTGGCGAAGCCCGAGTACGGGCACGAGTCAAGCCCCGTACTCCACGAGCCAAGAATGATCGCCGCGAGCGTCGTCCCCGTCGCGAAGACGGTGCGAGTACTGGCGAACGCCCAAGCCGTCCGAAGCAACCACGAAAGCAGGATAAGAACATGAGTGACAACAAAGACAATGCTGAGCGCCCCCGTCGTGAACGTCCCGAAGGTCCTCCTGCCGATCCCGCACAAGTTGCCGCCGAGGCCGAGAAGTTCTTGGTTGGACTTGCTGCATCCATTGGTGCAACTGGCGAAACAGTTGTCAATATTCAGGGCGACGACATCGAAGTCCAGTTGAACGGCTCCGAACTCGGCCTTTTGGTCGGCCCTCGTGGCAGCACCCTGCAGGCAGTTCAGGACATCACCCGCGTGGTGAGCCAGCGTCGTATGGGCGATCATGACACTCGTTTGCGCATCGACATCGGTGGATACCGAGCCAAGCGCAAGGAAGCTTTGAGTCGTTTCGTGACTCAGGTTGCCGACGAAGTGGTGGCAACCGGTTCGGCCCGTGCCCTCGAGGCCATGCCCTCACCTGATCGCAAGATCGTGCACGATGCCCTGACTGGACGCACCGACATTGTCACGCACTCTGAGGGCGAAGACCCCAATCGTCGCGTTGTCATTTCGCCAGCAGCAGCGGTGGCTTCCGCCGAGTAGTTGCTGGGGCGTAGGGTGGGGCCATGTCAATGGTTCCCCCGCTGAGCCCAAATCATCGAGAGAAGTTGTTGGATGCGCTGGGCGATGCCCAGCGCATCGGCATGTTGGGGGACAGATCGCTTGGTCAAGTGATCGACCATTCACTGGCCTTTGTCGCTGCCATCCCCGAAACCGCCCGCACCGTGGTTGACCTCGGATCAGGTGGAGGCGACCCCGGTTTAGTGATTGCCGCCGCCCGCCCAGAAGTGATGACCACCTTGGTGGATCGCCGAGCCAAACGGACCGACCTACTGACCCGCTTGGTGGGACGGATGAGATTTCAGGCCCATGTTGAAATTCTAGAAATTGATGTGGCGCTTCTCCCCCAACGATTTCCTGGACGAACCTGGGATGTCGTGACCTGTCGAGGGTTTGGTTCGCCGGCCTACACCGCCCAGCACGCCGCTCCGCTATTGGCGTCGGGAGGGCTACTGATTGTCAGCGAACCTCCCGAATCAGACGGAGGGCGCTGGCGCGATCCTGAAGTGGAGGCCACTGGCCTGAAATGGCAGAAAGTCCTGTTTGGCGTGGCGGTTCTTCAAAAATCCTGAATGTTCCACGTGGAACATCCAAGATGTAATGAACACCGGCAGCCAGAAATGTTCCACGTGGAACATTGAACGACACTGATTTGGCGCTATCCGCCCTGTTGCCATACCCGTGCGGTACGATTTTGCTGTTCCTCCGGTTCGGAGTAACAAAACCCCCACCCCTGTCAGCCTCATATTCGTGAGGTTGCCGCAATGAGGAAATATCCCATGACCGACTCTCCCGAGATTCAGCACAACCGGCCCTTGCCTCGCGTTATTGCTGTGGCGAACCAAAAAGGTGGCGTTGGTAAAACCACGACCTCGGTGAACCTCTCGGCCTGTCTGGCCGAACTCGGATTCCGCACCCTTTTGATCGACCTCGACCCTCAAGGCAACGCTTCATCAGGGGTCGGAATTGAAACCCGTGGTATTGAGACCTCAATTTATGACGTGCTTCTCAATGATGTCGCTATCAGCGATTGCGTTGAACCAGCCAATGTCAAGAATCTCTTCGTGGTTCCTGCCAACCTCGACCTCGCAGGCGCCGAGATTGAACTCGTGAATGAAATGGCCCGCGAGCACCGCCTCAAACGAGCCATCGACCAAGAACTTGACGAATATGACTACGTCATTATTGACTGTCCCCCATCTTTGGGCCTTTTGACCGTCAATGCTCTCGTGGCGGCCCGCGAAGTTCTGGTTCCTATTCAGTGTGAGTATTACGCCTTGGAAGGACTTGGCCAACTGCTTCGCAACGTCGACAAGGTCAAAAAGAATCTCAATCCCACCCTTGAGGTCAGCACCATCTTGTGTGTGATGTACGACGCTCGTACCCAGCTGTCGGTCGAGGTCGTGAAGCAAGTGCGTGAACACTTTGGCGACAAAGTGTGCGCCACAATTATTCCGCGAAACGTTCGGTTGTCGGAGGCCCCCAGCCATCATCAACCCATCAATGTGTACGATCCGTCATCGAAAGGCTCCATTGCCTATCGATTGGTGGCCAAGGAGGTAGCTGGTGGCACGTCGCCCAGGACTCGGTAAAGGGCTTGATGCGCTGATTCCTTCAGGATTCAGCGATTCAGGAACAAGTACAGCGGCTCGAGGAGCCAGTTTGGTGGAGATCCCGGTCGGGGACTTATCTCCTAACCCCAATCAACCACGTGTGTATTTTGACGAAGAGTCACTCAGTGACTTGTCGGCCTCCATTCGTGAAATCGGCGTTCTGCAGCCCCTTTTGGTTCGACAGTTGCCCGATGGTTCGTATCAACTCATTGCCGGTGAGCGCCGTTGGCGAGCTGCTCAAAAAGCCGGCCTGACCACGGTCCCGGCGGTTGTCAAGACAACCGACGATATGGCGTCAGTTGAACAGGCGCTCGTCGAAAACCTCCATCGCCAAGATTTGGCACCACTTGAAGAAGCTGGCGCGTATCAACAACTCATCGACGATTTCAGCCTGACTCACGACGATGTCGCTAAACGAGTGGGAAAAAGCCGTAGTTCGATCACGAATTCGTTGCGATTACTCACACTTCCTGCGGCGATTCAAGCCTTCTTGGCCGACGGTCGATTGTCAGCTGGACATGCCAAAGCGTTACTCGGAAGCCCCGACCGGGCCTTCCAAGAACAGTTGGCGCGCCGTGCGGCAACCGAAGGATGGTCAGTTCGTGCAATTGAAGAAGCAATTCGTGACCGTGGGGGAGAGGCACCAACCCCAACAGTTGAACCTGGTAAATCGGGCGGCGACTCACATACTGGGGGCACCGTCACCAAACTGCCACCCGCGGGACTTCTTGAATTGGAAAGCCAAATTTCGGAATATCTTTCCACCCGAGTCAGCGTCAAGATGAATAGCAATAAAAAGGGTTCAGTCACGATTGAGTTCGCCGGACTCGACGACCTGGAGCGTTTGTACTACCTCATGATGGGGGCCGGACCCGTCGAATGACTGGTTTGTGGATCAGTCTCACGCGCGAGTGGAGAGATGTATCTCTACAAAACCCTCAACTCTGACCCTGTAGTCGCGCGACACAGTTTCACACAAGATGTGGATAAGCCTGTGGATAACTAATATTTCCGGCTATTTCACGGTGCCCAGGCACTCAAAGCCAAAAAAATCGCATCGGCGATCCGTTGACTGCGTTGAGTCATCAATTCGACGGGGCCAAGTGTCAATAACACCGCCGGCATCTTGGTTTCGCGCAAAATAGGCAGACGCATGCCACTGACGGTCATTCGTGGAACAACATCTCGCAAGTGTCGCTCAATCAAGTGAGCCAATGATCGGCCACCAGCAGACTCAAAGGCTGGAACTGAGTAGTAGGAAACACGTGCTTCAAAATTGGTACTGGACTCGACGCCCACGTACACATCAGCCCCAAAAAGATTTGCAGTACGCCCCTGAGCAGGGACTTCTTCGTCAGTGAGTTCGATCAACATCGCGCCGTGTTCACGCAATGCATCGCTCAAGGTCTGACGTAGCGGTTCAAAATCTCCGAACTGCCCGACGGCAACCCGACGTCCAGCCAAGGGTTGCCCCCGACGGGCTTCTTCAGAGTCGCGAACCGCAGCGATGCCGGGACCGTCTCCGGTCATACGGGATAAGCGGCGTAAAACTGTCACCGTCGGGCTGTGGCAGACGCCGTCGACGTCAAGTCCGGCGTTTAATTGAAAATCGCGCAACGCCTGATTGAGTTTTTGGCCAAAAATGCCGTCGATTCGTCCACAATCAAAACCCAAACGTGAGAGCAATCGCTGCAGTTCGGCCACATCGTCGCCGCGCAGATTCGGTGACCGCAACATGAGCGAACGATCACCTAAATCCCACCAAGCTTCAAGTAACGCATTCCACGTATCGTCGTCACAAATACCAGAAACCGTGAGCCCGCGGTCTTCCTGAAACGAGCGAACGCCCTGTTGGGTGCCAGAACAGTAGAGATCGGGCGTGATGCCAGCATCTGGTAGATAACCAGCTGCTCCGAGGCGATGTTGCAGTTGTCGAACTGCCTCACCCGTCTCACCGGGTGCAATAGCCATCAGGCGAGAAATTCCTCGAGTTCCGAAAGAAGCTGTCCTTTGCCCTTGGCGCCGACCATGGTCTTGACCAAATTGCCGTCTTTAAAGACCAACAGTGTCGGAATGCTCATGACGCCGTAACGCTGAGCAATGTCACCGTGATCGTCGACGTTCAATTTCGCGATCGTAACCTGACCAGCCTTTTCGGCAGCGATTTCAGTCAAAATCGGGGCGATCATTTTGCAAGGACCGCACCATTCGGCCCAAAAATCAACAACAACGGGGGTTGATGACGAATTAACTGTTTCGTCGAATGTTCCTGAGGTCAGAGTGACAATTCCATCAGCCATAGCGAATCCTTTGTAAACGTTTGTAACAAGCGAATGTTACATCGTGTGAGTCAGTGCTGGTGTTCTAGCCAGCGCTCAGTATCGATGGCAGCCATACATCCCGAACCAGCGGCGGTAATTGCTTGGCGGTAGACGTGATCTTTTACGTCACCACAGGCAAAAACGCCGTCGATGTTGGTGAACGTGCTGTCGGGGCGAGTGATTAAGTAACCACTGTCTTCCATGTCAATAACACCCTTGAAGACATCAGTGTTGGGGCGATGACCGATTGCAATAAACAGACCAGCAACATTCATGCTGCTTTCTTCGCCAGTCACCGTGTTCTTCAATGAAATCGATTCAAGTTGATCTTTTCCGACGATGTCGGTGACTGCGGTATTCCACAACATTTCGATCTTCGGGTTGTTGAGCGCGCGGTCTTGCATGATTTTGCTGGCGCGGAATGAATCGCGGCGATGAATCAGGGTGACCTTAGAAGCGAACTTTGTGAGGAAACTTGCTTCTTCAATTGCCGAATCTCCACCACCAACAACGGCGATTTCTTTTCCGCGGAAGAAGAAGCCATCACACGTTGCACATGTTGATAAACCGTGTCCGATCAGGCGTTCTTCGGCTTCCAGGCCAAGCATGAGGCTTTGTGCACCGGTGGAAATGATCACTGAATCAGCGGTAAAAACTTCATCACGCACATGCACCTTGAGTGGCTTCTCACCGAATTCAACTTTGGTGGCTTTGCCCGTTAAGAACGTTGCGCCAAAGCGGGCTGCTTGATCGCGAAAACGCATCATCAACTCTGGTCCCATAATTCCTTCAGGGAAACCGGGGAAGTTTTCGACTTCAGTCGTGAGCATCAACTGTCCACCAGGTTGATCACTGGTGCTGCTTGGTTCACCTTCAATAACAAATGGTGCCAGGTTGGCGCGAGCGGTGTAGATAGCGGCGGTGAGGCCCGCCGGACCTGAGCCAATAATGATGACGCGATGATGAGTAGACATTTAGATGCCTTCCTTGCTTTGTCGGCGAACCATAAAAATTGCGCCAACGAGGCACAACAGCGAACCTAAAACGATATGAGAAACCCATACAGCGGAATCGTGATCAAGTGGCCATTCCAACAAGTTGATGAGTCCACGAGAAATACCAACGAGCAACAAAACTAAAGCCATCAATCCGAGAAAGACGCTGAGTAAACCAAAGACCAAACCACGGGCCGCCATAACAATGGGCTTGGTTGTGCGATCGCGAACCTTATCGACAGTGTCGATAATGGTTTCGGTGAAATCAGATGCCCAATTCGGGTCGGTAAGCGGATTGCCAGCCATGCTCTTGAGGCTAGCCACGAATACCAATTACGGCACGATGCCGCCCATCATGTCGCAGGTGTCTAGCCGATAGACAACGATCCCGTCACGGACAGAGAAATGAATTTCCGCGGGTTGGCCAGCAAAAGTGGCCTCAACATCGATAGCTGGCCGCAGTGGGTCGTCACACACCGGTTCGGATTTTTGTGGAACAACAAAACCCTCAACCGACCATTCAGAGACCAAGTCCTGAAGTTCATTGGTGTTGCTGAGAATGAGGGAAGCTTTCGCCCCAGCGAGAGCGGAGTCGGCGGCCATCGGAGCGAAACTATTTGCCGACATTTCTGCTGGTGCTTCGGTGGCCATCGGTGCGGCCATGACATCAGTAGAGATTTTTGCTGTCTCAGCAATATCGCCAGCAGATTGATCTGACGAACTCGATCGAGTGACCGCAACGCCCACAATTGCAACAACCGCCGCTGCTGCAGCAAATGATGCAATGTACACACTGAGCTTGCGGGGCTTTGACGGGGTCTTGGCGCTGATTACTGCACGTTGAACAGCGTTGTTCATTATGGAACTATCGACAGGGGGGAGTGAGGTCAGCAATTGTTGACGGTTCTTGGCAAATTGCGCGGCTCGCGCGTCAACGGCAGCGCGCAGCTCGTGAGGAACGTCGCTGAGTTCAACATCGTGATCAATCAAAAGACTCGCGAGTTCATCGATATCGAGATTGTTCATATCGAAGTTGTTGGTCGGGTCGGTGCTCATGATTGATTTCCAGTGTCTGGGTTTTGACGTTCGTCAAAGCCTTCTAAGTTCCCCAAAATGTCAGCAAGCCGTCCTCGACCACGGGCAATTCTCGATCGTACGGTGCCAATCGGTATGCCTAGCAACTGACTGATCTCTTCATAATCAAGGTCGGCGACATCACGAAGCACCAGCGCCACACGGAACTCTTCGGGGATTTGAGCGAGTCCCTGAGTCAGATAATCGGTTGCCTCAATGGTCATTTGCTGATCGTCGCTGCGGGTATCAGCAATATCAACTTGTTGACCGTCAGTAGAAAAGAGCGAGAGGGGCCGGCGGTTACGTCGTCGCCGTTCGTCTAAAGCCGCATTGGTTGCAATGCGGTACACCCAAGTTGAAAAGGCCGATCGTCCATCAAAAGAGTCATAGCCGCGGACGATTGCGATCATCGCATTTTGTGTGGCGTCATCGGCATCAGAGTCGTTGAGTAGAATTCGTCGACAAATAGAACGAATCATTGAATAGTGCTCGCGCAACAGCAGGTCGAGCGAAGGCGTCGGCGACATCGTGATTCTGTCTCTTAGGGAGAAGGAAGGATTCGAATTTCGCTGATGTAACCGCGGTACGGGTTGTTGTTGCTACAAAATCCACTTTGGCCGATTTGGGTGAGATAGACCAAAGCAAATTGCGACGGTGTCGTAAACGTTGCGGTCATTGTTGGACCATCAGCCGCCGAACCTTCCCAAATGGGTGATCCCCACGAGTCAAGATCAGAGCCGGCAGAGTTTGACGTGTAGATCCTGGCTTTCCAATTATCCCCTTGAACGTCAGCTTGGATTTGAGCGAGAGCAGAACCGTTCAGTTGCATGACCAAACCAACTCCTGACTTGCTTCCAAAAGTTGGCGATTTGTAGCACGTCGTTGACCACGCGGTCGTCGGGTCGCCATCAGTGACGTTGCTGGCTTCATTGTCGTTTTCGGTTTGATCATCACCTTGTGGATCAAAAGATTTAATGCCAGTGATTTGAACAGGCCCGCTGACAACAGGGGTGGTTGTGGCAACGGTTGTTGTGGCGGGTTCAGCCGAAGTTGAATCCGACTTATTGAACTTGGCGAATACAACGCCGATCACCAAGAGGAGGGCGACGATTCCAATCAACATTGCTGGTGTTGGCTTAAATGCCGTTTTGCTGCGAGTTTTGGAAGGCGAAGTCTTTGACGTCGGCCGAGAACTCTGTTGTTGACGACCTTGCTGACCACTTGACGAATCAACTGGATCACGCTTAATGCCAACCGGAGTATGACCTTTTGGTCGAATGACTTTGCCAGGTGTCGGCGTGCGATCGCCAGCAGGTCGCTTTGTGCCCGCTGGTGTTGACGATTTGCGACTTTCAATCACTCGTCGAATAGCTGTACCAGCTTGAGCAGCATCAGCAAAGCGATCCTTTGGTTCACGGGCAATTAAGCGATTGATGATTCGCGCGACATCAGGATCGACGTCAGGCCGATGTTTCGCAATATCAGTAGCGTCGCGATGTAAACGAGCGAGCGCCGTGTCGGTGTCGTTCTTTCCAACAAAAGGAACCTTGCCAGCGAGACACTCGTACATCACAAGACCTAATGAATACAGATCGGCACGAGCGTCAAGGTTGTCACCACGAACTTGTTCGGGTGACAAATACTTCGCTGTCCCCATCATGATGTTTTCGCTCGTGAGATCTTCATCACCGTCAAGTGCTTTGGCAATTCCGAAGTCGGTCAACATCACGCGCTTTGTGGTGTTGATCAAAATGTTTCCTGGCTTGACATCGCGATGGATCAAACCTTGTTTATGGGCAGCTTCAAGTGCCGAGCACACGGAGTAACCGATACTGAGGACGCTGTTAATACTGAGTGTTTTTTCGCGATCAAGACGTTCGCGCAGTGATTCACCGTCAACAAATTCCATGATGACGGCCTGCCGCCCATTGTCCTCGATGGCGTCGTACACGGTAACGATGTTGTAGTGATTGAGATTCGCAGCAGCGATCGCTTCACGACGAAAACGTTCGGCCAAAGTTGACTCGGCGGCAAGATGTGGTTTGAGAAGTTTGATCGCAACAATGCGGGTCAGCTGCAAGTCGGTGGCTTGCCATACGTCCGCCATGCCACCGTGAGCGCGCAAAGACTCAAGGCGATACCTATCAGCGATAATCGTTGAAGGTTGCGGAGCAGAATGGTTGGACGACGAAGGCATGCTTGAGATTGAACGCTAGTAGTCGTAACTATGCAGACTGCGGAATACCACTGTGAACATCTATGAGTTCATCTGAGTGAAATCATGCACGGTTGCACTTAGTTTTCGAAGTAAGCGACTCCGATTGTTCCGCGACCGGCATGTGCTCCAACAACTGCACCAATGTCACCAATCATAATTTCACCCGAATAAACGGTTTTGAGTTGGGCCACGAATGCATCGACATCTGAACAATCTGCGTTGAGAACTGACAGTTGGCTAATTCCGGGGTTGGCTGAAGCTTCACGAACCTTGTCCACAAGAAACGCCAAGGCTTTACTGCGCGTCCGTTGCTTGCCACCCTCTTGTACGACGCCGTCGCGTACTTCAATGATGGGCTTAATCGAGAGAACGGACGCCAACATTGCCTTCGCTCCGCCGATACGGCCACCCTTCTTGAGGTTTTCCAGGGTGTCAAGAGCCCCCCAGACCTTGCATCGACGACTCAGATCTTGGGCGAGGGCTTCAACCTCGTCGACATTCTTGCCCTCTTGTGCGGCGCGTGCGCACGCCACCACGATTGCCCCAAGCCCCATGGTGACAGTGTGGCTGTCTACGACACGTACATCACATGTTGCTTGCAGAGCGGCGGCTGCCACTTCAGCGCTTTGCATTGTTCCTGAAAGAGCGCCAGACAAGTTAATGATGACAACGCCTGTCGCTCCTTCGCCTTGAAGCTTGCGAACGGCCTCTTCGAATCGACCAGGAGAAGGCGCTGCAGTGGACGGGAGGTCAGGCTCAACAGAACACCGCTGCCAAAATTGAGCAGTTGTCAACTGTTCACGATCGACAAGTTCGTCCTCACCAAACCTAATGAATAGCGGAACCACTTCAATTCCGAGAGATTGAACGACCGAATCGGGAAGGTCGCAGGCGCTATCGGTAACGATACGAACGGCAGTAGAAGTCACGTCGTTAGGTTAGTTCGTCGACCCTAGTCCGAACGTTCGCCAGAAGGATGGCGACCCACCGAGTCTTGACTTTCAAACTGGCGGCGTTGATGTTCGCGCCGCAAATGATGGATCCACCATGACAACAGCAAGAGCAGGGCGATACCGGTAAAGAGTTGACCAAGTCCTGCTAGGGCGTTGACGCGAGCTGAGAATTTGGCGGGCGAACCGACGGAGATATCTCCAAGTGGAGTGAGAAGTTGCAAAGTCACCGGAAAACGACCGTTGCTTTTCGCGGTGACAGGAATTTCTACGAGGGTGGTTGTGCCCGCTGGCAGGGTGACGACTTGATCGTCTGCTGGCAAGGTGAGTTTTGAGCTCGTCAAGTGGACGCGCACCAGCAAGTCAGTTTCATTGTCGTTGCGCAATGAGAGACGAATAGAACTATCTCGGCCACCGAGCGTAAAAGTAGTGGTCGTTGGCGTCACAATTGACCCACCGATAGCCGCCAATTGAGCATCAACGGCATCGATGTAAGCCTTGGTCTGAGCTGGTGTCAGGTTGCTGGCCGGCAAAACGTTGACGACTCGACGCCACTGCGTGGGACGTTCATCGCCGTCGGGCAACATGGTCGAAAACCCATTGACCCGGGATGCAAAATCGCTCAATGTGGTATTGGTGTCGGGGGACAGATCTTCGAGGTTTTGAAGTTCAATGGAAACAGGCAGTCCGTCCATCACGCTGACTGTCATTGAACCCAGTAGTTCGTCAAGTGGAACAAAACTCATATCTGGTTGACTCGCAACGGAGGAGACGAGAGCGGTCATGAGTGCCTGAGATGGCAGTTCTCCAGAATTGGTCGCCAAGATGACACCACGCCCGTTCATTGTTTCATCGCGATCGACAATTTCAGAGCGCGTCAGTTTGAGTTCAGCCAAAATCTGTTGGGCGACAAGGTAGGCGCCACCCACAGGTTCGTGAGATCCACGCGTGATTGCGTCGCTGAGGTGGATATCCGCTAAGGCAGCGGTTAACCGATCAGAATTTGACAATTTGAGTTCAACCAAACGAGTTGGTTCAACGAAAATCGAGACTCCATTCGCCGTGGTTTTTTGCGAGTCGCCGAGAAGCACGGCAGTTCGTAAGCCAAGATCGCGCAGCAACTGCGCGCCGCCGTTTAACAAAGTTGATGTTTGTATCCAGGCATCTCGGTTGACTGATTTTGTAGGAAAGCCAGTTGCCAGAACATCTTCGCCGAGCCTCAATTGACTAGTGAAGACATCAGTTCTTTGTGTGGCAAATAATTCATCGGGTTGGACATCAACATAGGTAGATGAAAGCAGTTGTAGCGATGTTGAAGCTTGGAGGCGTGCAAGAAGTGCAATGTCCTCATCCGTTGAATTGTTGAGTGCATCCACCAATTCGGGGCGAACCGCCAATGAGATGGGTGTATCTGGAAGGGCTTCAAGGGTGGACGCTGCCTCGGTCACAACGGAGCGGGTATCTTCGCTCACCAAAGTTGTTCCATCGGGTTGAAGACTCACTGCACTATTGAGAGAACCAACTATCGCGATTTGTAGATTTTCACTTGGGAGGGGACTCGTGACATCTTGGGCTAAACGTTCAACAAAAGTGACGATTTGGCTGGTGACCGACTTGTCTTCTTGAAGACCGATACTGACGGGGTACACGCCAGTCGCCGACATCTGAAGAGCCTCCCTGGTACGGGCTCCAATTTCGATAGGGATTGCCACATCAACCCGACCTGTGGCGGCATCGCGAAGGTCGCTCACATCAACAATGACGGTGTCAACGGTTGAGGGCAACTTGCCTAATACGGCATCTCTTACTTCTTGACGCGTGTGAACCGGCTTATACGACGTAATGACGAGTTTCGTTGTAGCGGTTGATGACGGATCATGGCCGCTTAACGCGACACTGAAGTGAATCAGTGAATTTTCTATCCCAGCCACATACTGGTCTTGGCTGATCAATGAAGAAATGATTTCGGGTGTTGCTGCTTGAGCAGCATGCGTTGGAATGACAGTTGCAACTGAGATGGCACCAAGCGCAATGAGCAATTGAGACCTCATGAGTCACCATGTTTGTTCAGTGAAAGTTCCATGACTCGCAAATTTTCAGGCAATTGCTCAAAACCGATCCGTCGATATAACGATAAAGCCCGCTGATTATCGAGGTGAGTATTGACCAAGATGTCAGTGACACGGCGCTTAGCCAACCAACCTAAACCATCTTGCAAAAGCGATGTTGCAACACCTTGACCTTCGT
The DNA here is from genome assembly GCA_903872155.1 of uncultured Actinomycetes bacterium. Classification (GTDB taxonomy): domain Bacteria; phylum Actinomycetota; class Acidimicrobiia; order Acidimicrobiales; family Ilumatobacteraceae; genus Casp-actino8. Next base: position 32,750 of record CAIQJP010000114.1, read on the forward strand.
ATGCAGGATCGACTGCGAGGCGTTGAATGAATCCTGCCGACCCATTGCGCCCAGTGACCATATAGCCAGCAGGTTCGTCGGTCGCAGTCACCGCCAACCGAATGCGATGCACGGGAGTCGCTCGACACGCTTCCTCAATACCGTCAACATCTAGTTCCCAACCCGAATCAAAGGCCAAATGGTCAAGCCGAGCGGCAACGTCAAATGCTCGTTGCGATCGTAGAGGACGCATTTCGTGGTGTGGTTGAGTAGCTCTGTGAGTTGCGACAGGAGGGAGGGGGGTTTTGAGACGGAGAAGGGCCAACTGTTGGATCACATGAAACCCCGCATCTTCAAATGGTGCGGCGGCGCTCGGACTTAATGCTCCTGTACGAACCCATCCGTAACCCTCTGTTGTCAACGAATGAGTCCACTCATCAAGCGATGCTCGTGACGGGGCAACGGTGTGATCGGTGAGTACCAAATGGGCGATATCGGGACGACTCGGCCATTTCCGTACCCGAGCACACACAATTCCGTCGTCAAAAAGTCGAGCGGTCATGCTGTGTCGACGTTGTCGTAACCCAGTGATCACTTCATCGACGGTAGTGGCAAAATGGTATTGAAAACGCCTTTACGGACACCTATATATTGGACACGTCAAACAGGCAGGGGGTGAATGCACATGAGCGAGTCAGAAAAGGAGACATCGCAACGAGTGCCCCCTCTCCCTCGTGAGGTGTATGCCCGGCGTCGCATGCTGGTGGGCCTAGGAGTTGTTGCTGGAGTCATGGCCATCATTTTTGCGGTGCAGGCCATGACCTCTGACTCGGCCGCGAAAGTTGAGCGATCCTCCCAAGCGGAAGACATTGTGACCCAAACTTCGACAGTCCAAGACTTGGGTCTCGCCACGACTTTGTCTCCCGATACGACCACCACAACGACAACAGTGGTCATTCAAGGCCCACCACGCGTGAGTATCTATGGTGATTCGCTTGCCGCGGGGTTTGGTGACTTGCTGAAATCAACACTTGATCGGCAAGGTGTCACAACTTTTGTGGCGACACATGGTTCGTCTGGATTAAGCCAACCGGGTTTTTTTGATTGGCCGAATCACCTCAATGTGTGGGTCCCCCAAGAGGATGCTGATGTGGTCGTGATTGGCCTCGGAGCTAACGACGGCCAGGACGTTTATGTCGACGGTATTTCGCATTCAACGAAAGACCCGGAGTGGTCAGTTGAGTACCAACGGCGCGTGACTGAACTCGCCACTTTGGTGACTTCACAAGGGCGATCTTTGGTGTGGGTCGGAACTCCAGATGGAAAACCAAAGGGCTTCCGGGCCAACTTAACGACCATACGAACTGCGACAAAGAATGCGATCGACGCAATTCGGGCCAATGGCGCTGATGCGGTTTATCTCGATACATGGAATATCTTTTTGGGTATTGATGGCAACTATTCGCAATATGTCATTGACCCAAGCGATGGCGAACGTAAGAAGTCACGCGACAGCGACGGATTCCATTTGAGTTTGGTCGGAAACAAAATTCTTGCTGCAGCGATAGCCACCGAAGTCGATGCAGCATTTGAACGACGTGCCGCGCAGTAGACGAGCCAACATCATGTCGTATCGTTTGAATCAATGAGCATTCTCTTTGCCACTCACGAGGCGTACTTAGATCACCTCAACGGTCCTCAACATCAAGAGCGACCACAAAGACTCGCTGCCGTCATTGACGGATCGCGCGAAGCCGGAATTGCCGATGCCCTGATTGCGTTAGTGCCAGAGCCCGCAACCCGTGAACAAATCTTGCGCGTTCATACTTCTGCACATGTAGATCGAATTGAAAGTGTTGTGCAAGCAGGTGGCGGTCGCCTTGATCCCGATACGCGCGCATCAACTGGTTCTTGGAAAGCGGCAATGTTGGCCGCTGGTGCTGGACTCACTGCAATACGTGCTTTGCAGAACGGACAAGCTGATTCTGCATTTTGTGCGGTTCGACCACCTGGTCACCACGCCACCAAGACCGAGACGATGGGCTTTTGTTTATTCTCCAATGTTGCTGTCGCTGCGGCCGCTCTCGCTGATGCTGGAGAGCGTGTATTGATTGTCGACTTTGATGCCCATCACGGCAATGGCACCCAAGACATCTTTTACGACGATCCTCGTGTCATGTTTGTTTCGCTACATCAATGGCCGTTGTATCCAGGAACTGGCTGGTATGACGAAACCGGTGCTGGTGACGGTTTGGGATACACGATGAATATTCCATTGCCTCCGCAAACAACTGGCGATGTGTACCTTGCGGCCTTTGATCAGTTGATCTTGCCGATGAGCGAAAAGTTTGCGCCAACATGGCTCATCGTGTCAGCTGGGTTTGATGCGCATAGAAATGATCCGATTACACAGATGGGACTTTCGTCTGGTGATTACCCATTAATGATGCAACGCATACTGCAGTTAGTTCCAGCAGGTCGTCGATTGGTCATGCTTGAAGGCGGCTACGACCTTGATGCATTGCGGATGTCCACGGCGAGCACACTTGCTGCAATGGTTGGTGAACGACACAGTGATGAACAAGCGACGTCCGGTGGGCCAACCGAATCTGTTGAGCAACTCGCTGTCATCAAGTCACATTGGAAAGATCAGATTTAGGCTCTTGCTATTTCAATTCGTACCATTGAATGGGTGCTGTGTGAACCGGACCCAGCAAGATTTCAATCTTCTTGCCATTGACACACTCAATGACTGCTTCAACGTGACTACTTGGTGTGATTGATTTGATCACCAGAGGACCATGTTCGGAAATGATCTTGAGCGCAGTGGCTTGTTGCCTTTCAAATGATTCGTCTAAGGCAACATTGTCCGCAAAGATCAGTTGCGCTTGCTCAGAGTTCCAGTTGTTGAGTAACGCTATTAACTGATCTGCTCGTTTCTGCAGTACATCAGAAATATCTGTCGTGGTTTCGGGCACAAGATTGGCTGAATGCAACATTTTCAAAACACGATGCGTGAAAATTGCCATCGGTGCGTAAGTGGTGTTTGACATTGCAACAACACCAATGCTTCGACCTGCCAGCCACCGCATGTTGCTTCCGTAACCAGGCAGCCCACCCGAATGTGAATTGACGATTCCAAGAGTGGGATCGTCGCGCAACATGAGTCCGTATCCATAACCAGTGGGTGCCTTTTCACCATCAAGTGCGATGACGCCGGCGTAGCTATGCATCACTTGCATGTCACGACGCGACGCAACACAGAGCTGACCAGTCTTTGAGTCAAAGTTGTTGTTGGCTTCGTTGAGCCAAATGACCCAACGAGATAAGTCGGCAACTGTGGTCCACAATCCGCCCATCGGCGAAATTTCACCATCACCTAATGGCATGAGACCATCAGGAATGATCTGTCCGTCTTGAACACGAGTCGGCGGTGCCCATTCGTGGTCGAGTGGGGGATCCCACGTTGTTGACGTCATGTGTAATGGTCCGAGAAAACGTTCGTCCACAAAGTCGCGAACTCGACGACCGGTGACCCGTTCAACGACCCGACCAATGAGAGCGAAACCCAAATTTGAGTATTCAAAATGGGTGCCGGGAGCAAATGCGTAGGCTGCACCTTGTTGGTAGAGATCGTTCATTTCTTGAGCCGTTGCATCAAGATGACGATCAGCCCACGGATCATCAGTGGCCAAGCCAGACGTCATTGATAATAAATGCCGCAGAGTAATGCGCGTGCCCGAATCGGTGCGACAAATTGTTGCTAACTCGGGTGCGTATTCATCGACCGGAATGTCAATTGACAGCATGCCTTCATCACGCAGACTCAAAACAGCCGCCGCTGTAAAACTCTTGGTCATCGAAGCAATGCGATATCGCGTGGACATATTGCTGATGGAGCCAGTTGCCCCAGTCGCCATAAGTTGGTCGCCGGCAATGAGACCCCACACGACACTGTCGAGCGTGAATTCGCGCGCAACCTGAGCGGCGATTTCATCGATGAGTGGCTGCGTCGCCCGTAAAGCCTCAAGATCTATTTCAGCCATCGGGTCATCCATTCAACTCATGCGGTTCGCAAGTCACAAGGCTAGGTCAAGTGTCGATCGGCTGAGTTGTGAAAATGTCCATCAAAAGAACACGCCAAGTACCGAGCCCACCTCATAGCCTGACGCCCGTGGTGCCCGAACGTTTTGCCCCTGTGCTCGCCGAGCTCTCAGATGTCAGCGCTCTTTTCCGAGCAGCTGGTAAACGGCTGTACCTGGTGGGCGGAACGGTTCGCGATCTTTTAGGTGGTCACGCCAGCACCGAGATTGACTTTGACGCGACAACCAACGCTCGACCAGATGAAACAAAACGGTTACTCAGCGGGTGGGCAGACGCGGTGTGGACCCAGGGCGAAAAGTTCGGCACCATTGGGGCGCGTAAGGGCGATCGCGTTTACGAAATTACGACGCACCGAGCCGAGGCTTATCACCCCGACACGCGCAAGCCCGACGTTGAGTACGCCGACGAAATTGAAATTGACTTGTCGCGCCGCGATTTCACGATCAACGCCATGGCGCTTGAGCTCACCAGCGACACTCCAACCTTGGTTGACCCATTTAATGGCGCCAGCGACTTGATGACGCGCACGTTACGGACTCCACTTGACCCGGATATCAGTTTTAGTGACGATCCATTGCGCATGATGCGGGCCGCTCGCTTTATTGCGCGCTTTGACATGACTCCGGTTCCTGAACTTGTTGAGGCAGTACGACAGTTCAAAGATCGACTCGAAATTGTTTCGGCTGAACGTATTCGCGACGAACTCAACAAACTCATCACTCTTGATTCACCGACAGCTGGTTTGTGGTTCTTGGTCGATACCGGACTAGCTGACAAGTTTTTGCCAGAACTTCCAGCAATGCGTTTAGAAAACGATCCAATTCATCGTCATAAAGACGTACTGACACACACGCTTGCCGTGATTGAAAATGTACGTCGCGATGCGCACGACGATTTTGATTTTCGCATCACCCGATTGTCGGCGTTGTTTCATGATGTTGGCAAACCGGCGACGCGAGGATTTCAAGAAGGTAAGGGAACAACTTTTCACATGCATGATGTGAAAGGCGCAAAAATGACCAAAAAGCGCTTGATTGCTTTACGTTTTCCTAATGAAGACGTCGAAGCGATTACCGAACTTGTGCGTTTGCATTTGCGTTTTCACACATATGAAATGGGTTGGACCGATTCGGCTGTTCGTCGTTATGTCAACGATGCTGGTCCGTTGCTCACCGAACTCAATGTTCTAACTCGATGCGACTGCACGACACGCAACGAAAGAAAAGCGGCACGTCTCGCGCGACGCATGGACGAACTCGAAGAGCGCATTGTTGAACTCGCTGCCAAAGAAGAACTCAAGGCAATACGTCCAGAGTTGGACGGGCTTGCGGTGATGGAACTCCTCGGATTGTCAGCGGGGCCTGAGGTCGGCAAGGCCCTCAAGTTTTTGCTAGAGATTCGCTTAGAAGAGGGACTCCTTGGCGATGAAGAAATTCGTCGCCGGCTTAACGCATGGTGGGCCACCCAACCCAAGTCGAGTTAGTTCACGACTGAACATTCACGGAGTAACCTTCAGACAATGTCGACGTCTCGCGAATCCTTTGGTTCAGGATCCTTGCGGGGTGTGTCGTCGCTTCGATCGGGGTTGGTTGATCACCGTATGGCGCGCCGCCACTTGATTAACGAATATCACCGGGGTCGTTTGGGTCGAGAAGAAGTGTGTGATGCTCACCCAGAACTCATGCGGGCCGCTCGTGGAGTTGGCAAACAAACCGAAACGAAATGTCCGATTTGTGCGGTGAGCAATGTGGTTTTGGTGACCTACCTATTTGGTCCGCGCCTTCAAGCCCACGGCAAGGTCATTACCGACAATAAGGAACTTGCTGAATTCCATCGTCGACCCGACGAGTTCACGGCGTACGTTGTGGAAGCATGTTGTGGGTGTAAGTGGCATCATTTGGTCCGAGTGGTTCCTATCGGCGGCCAACGAAATGATCGGAGAGTGGGCTAAGACCATGTTGAAACTTGGGTCTGGAGCACGCAAAAAGTCGCGCCGCAGTAGTTGGCTGCCGTACGAAGCAAGTCGCCGTTTGCAACGAGATGCCATTACGGGCCTGGCTTTGGTATTGATCAGTTGTCTGGGACTGTTGCTCTTCGGGTCGATGACCGAACAGTTTTCAGTGAAGTTTGTTGATGGACTGCCACAGCTCAGTGACGGCACGCCCTGTCAACTGCTTCAGGTTTTCCCCTACGACGACCCGACTGCACCCACTCGAGCGATGGTCGATTGCGGCGATCAATCCGGTGTCGGCGTGGCCGGAGTGATGCAACATCTCTTTATTGCGCTGGCCGCGGTCGGAGTCTTGCTGTTGCTGAGCGCGGTTTTTGCCCTCGTTTTGGCTTCACGAATGCCTCGAGAAACCTTGGCGATACCAGTCTGCGTGGCCACCATGATCATTGGTGTGATTTCCGTGTGGTGGGGTCTCAAGGGCGGCGCTCCAGGTTTGGCATTCCAGGGATTTCGCCCGGCTGCCGTGACGGGATACCTGCGTGAGGGCGGAATTGTGTCAACTCGCGAAGGCGCAGTGTCCTGGGGAGTCGGCTTATTGGCCGCTTCGTTTGTGCGCCTGACTCGCCCCTAAACGAACTGTCGGGGTCAACACCGCAGACAACCCTGCAACACCCCTCTGCCACAGTCATCCCCGTGAGGTTCTGCTTTTACCCCGATACACTTTCCGAGTCAGTACATACCCTGCCCCAAGCAGGGGCCCCGATGTCGGATAGGCCGGCACCGTGACCGAAGGGAGTTACACGCTTATGATGCGTGCTTACGAATTAATGATCATTATCGACGGATCGCTTGACGATGTCGTCGCCCAACAGTGGATTGCCAATGTCTCAAAGGGCATTGCCGACGCTGGTGGAACCGTCCACGGGAAAGTTGATTTCTGGGGCAAGCGCCGTTTGGCCTACCCGATCAACAAAAAAGAAGAGGGCTACTACGCCATCCTCAACGTTGTCGCTCCCGGCGGCGCACTTGACGAACTCGAGCGAACAATGCGTATCGCTGACGACGTCCTTCGGCACAAGTTGATGCGTCTCCCCGACGCCGAAGCCGCACGTCGCGGTCTCGTCGCAGCCTGAGCCCTCGTCCTCGGACCTATCCACTAACTCCGCAACCACTGGAGGAAACCAATGGCTTCTAACTCAATTACCGTTGTCGGCAATCTCACCCGAGATCCCGAACTTCGTTACACCCAATCCGGCAAGGCCACGGTCACCGTGGGTATTGCTGTCAATCGTCGTTACCAAGTCAATGGCGAATGGCAAGACGCAACCACATTCATGAATGTTGTTGCCTGGGATCAACTCGCCGAAAACGTGGCGGCTTCACTCACCAAGGGCACTCGTGTTCTGGTGACTGGTCGTCTCGATGTACGCGAATACGAAGCTCGCGAAGGTGGCAAGCGCACATCAGTAGATATCGCAGCCGAAGAAATCGGACCGACCTTGCGTTGGGCCACAGTCTCTGTTGAGCGCACACCACCAAAAGGTGGCGGCGAAGGCGGCGGTTCAGCACCACGTCAAGCTCCTCGCTCAAGTGGTGCACCAGCATCGGCACCCGCCGACGATGGTTACTACGCCGACGAAGAACCGTTCTGATCAGCAGACAGTCTGCATAACTCTTTATCCACCCGTAATTTACGTATCGACTTAAGGAAAAGTTCATGGGAAATAGCACTTCAAAGAAGCCAGTTCGGGGCCGTGCTCCGAAAGACAATGGTCGCAAGATCAAAAAGAAGGCCAACGTATTGGCCGCAGAAAAAATCGAGTACATCGATTACAAGGACATCAACTTGTTGAATCGTTTCATGTCCGACCGCTCAAAGATCCGCGGTCAGCGCTTGAACGGTGCAACGGTGCAGCAGCAGCGTGAAGTGGCAACCGCCATCAAGAACGCTCGCGAAATGGCCTTGTTGCCGTACACCAAGCGCGTTGCTTCAGTCGGTCGTGGTCCTCGCGGACCGCGTGGTCCTCGCGGTTCCGAAGGAGCCGTCGACCAGGTTGAAGACAAGAACATTGACGCCGCAATCGATGATGTCGATACCGGTATCGAGTTCGAAGCAGCAGACGACACCGAAACCAATGAGGAGGGCTGATCATGAAGATCATTTTGCGTTCTGACATCAATGGCTTAGGCAAGCGCGGTGACATCGTTGAGGTCACCAAGGGCCACGGCCGCAACTACTTGTTGCCTCGCGGACTTGGCATTAATGCCTCCGACGGTGCAGTGTCTCAGGCAGCTTCAATGCGTCGTCGTCGCGACTTGCGCGATGCCGCCGATCGTGATTCTGCTCAGACCATCGCGTCAACTTTGGTTGCCAAGGTCATCGACATCAAGGCCAAGGCCGCCGGAACCGAAGGTCGCTTGTTCGGCTCGGTGACTGCAGCCGACGTCGTTGCTGCGGTGCTCGCTCAGACTGGTATCGAACTCGATCGCAAGAAGTTGTCGGTTCCCGACCACATCAAGACCGTGGGCGAATACAGCGTCACTGCCAAGTTGCACAATGATGTGCAGTTCGGCATCAACATCAACGTCGTCGCAAAGTGACGATGGCGGACCTGGTCCGCAACACAACATCGAACAATTCATGATGTGAACAGGACCCGGGCCAACAGGTCCGGGTCCTGTTTCATCTCCGGACTGGGGTTTATCCCCAGAATCGTGAAGTTGTCCACAAGTAATTCACAGGGTTGTACCCCTAGCGATCAACAGGGTGCATGGGTCAAGGTAGAGGTAATGACTAATAACTCATCGGGTAATTCAAATTGGGGTAGCAAGAATCAGCGTGACAACGCGCCCCGGCCGGTGATGAATCGCGTACCACCGCACAACCTCAGTGCTGAAGAGTCGTTGCTTGGTGCAATGTTGTTATCGCGCGATGCCGTGAACACAGTGTCTGAAGCTGGCGTCCATGTTGAACACTTTTACAAACCAGGACACCAACATATTTTTGACGCGATGCGTTCACTGTTGGCTGGCGGCGACCCGATCGACCCCGTCACCGTTGCCGACGAACTGCGTCGCATTGGCTTACTTGAAGAAATTGGTGGCCTCGACTTTTTGCTGCAACTGCAAAACTCAACGCCGGTCATTGGCAACGTTGGTCGTTACTCAAAAATCGTTATGGACACCGCGGCCTTGCGCCGACTCATCGGTGTCGCGAGCGAAATTGCCGAGATCGCCTACACCGAACCTGATGATGTAGCTCGGGCGCTCGATGAAGCCGAGTCACGAGTGTTCGCGGTTGCTGAAGAACGAGTCACCGATTCGACACGACAGATCAACGATCTTTTGGGTTTAGCAACTGAAGAATTAGAGAAACGATTCGAAAGCAAGGTGACACTCACCGGTGTGCCAACTGGGTTCACCGATCTCGATGACATCATTCTCGGATTGCAACCCGCCTCGTTGGTCATTGTTGGTGCTCGTCCTGCCATGGGTAAGACCGCGTTCGCTCTCAACATTGCGAGCAACGTTGCGCAAACGACCAACTTGCCAGTTCTTGTTTTCTCACTCGAAATGAGCCACACCGAATTAACGATGCGCTTTTTGTCGAGTGAAGCCGAAGTCGATTCAAAGCGTTTGCGAACCGGAAACATCAGCGAGCCCGAATGGAGCAAGATCAACCTTGCGGTGGGCCGACTTGATAACCGCTTGTTGTTCCTTGACGACAACGCCAGTGTGACCGTGATGGAAATTCGTGCCAAGGCCCGCCGGCTGAAAGCTAAATACAATGGACTTGGCCTCATTGTCATTGACTATTTGCAATTGATGAGTGGCAACAACAGTGAGAGTCGTCAACTTGAAGTCAGCGAGATCAGCCGTAACCTCAAAATTTTGGCTCGCGAACTTGATGTGCCCGTGATGGCGTTGAGTCAGCTCAGTCGTCGTCTTGAAGAGCGCCAAGACAAGCGACCGCAGTTGTCAGACTTACGTGAATCAGGTTCGCTCGAACAGGACGCCGACATCGTCATGTTCTTGCACCGACCCGAGATGTATCGCAATGAAAAAGGTGAGACATCAGAGAATGCCGAAAAGGGCGTTGCTGAAGTGATTATTGGTAAGCATCGTGCCGGTCCGACGGGCATTGTGAAGTTGGCCTTCTTTGGCGAATACACGCGTTTTCGCAATATGGCCAAGAACTTCCAGGCCGATTCACCATACGACAATCACGACTAAAAATTTTTAGCGAGATCAGCCAGCTGGTATTTCGAGAGCGTCACCTTCGGGCTGCCAAATTTTTGCACCAAACTGTTTTTCCATTGGTGGATTCGGATCGAGCAATAGTTCCATTGCGTGGAGTTTTTCTTCATCGGTGAATTCGCGAAGGTTTAAACAGAATTCAACGGTGTTGCCTTCGGGATCACGGATATAGATCGAACGACAAAATTCGTGATTCACTTCAAGCACGGTGTGGCCGTGGGAGCGCCAGTTCTCGCGGCGATCTTCGAGGTGTTCAGCTGTTGGCGAGTTAAACGCGAAGTGATTGGCCCACCACGGTAAGCCCGCTGCTTTGTTGAGATTAGTTTCAAATCCTTCAAGGCTTTCCACGTGAATGTTCCAGAACGCGATCATTCCTTGTTCGCCGGCTTCGTTCTTGCCAGTCGAATAAAAGAAGTGCTTGCTGTACCCGCCTTCAGGTGTTGGCGCGGTTACGGTCTTCACCAATTCGAAACCCATGACTTGGGTGTAGAAGTCGTAATTGGCCTGGACATCATTGATGGCAATAGCAACGTGGTGAAATCCCATAGGTTCAGTATGACGCATTCTCAAGGTCGGCGAAAGACCTGAAGGCTGCGGTTTCTAGAGAAAAGTTCCCGATCACAGTTAGGTGCTGGCACAATAGAAGCATGCTGTTCGGAGATGCCAAGACACTTTTGGGCTGGCTAATTCTGGCCTTAGGTGGAGCACTTTTCGCTGGTAATCTTTTGGCCATCGTCAAACCACCGCCGGCCCCTAAAGACGGAGACCTTCCTCGAGCACCGTTGAGCCGCAGTATTTTCATGGGCGTACTTGGTTTCATCGCCGCTATTTGGGCTCTCGCAACACTTTTGTCGTAAGGACCCATCATGAGCGAACAACGTCTGCAACAACAACTGAACTTCTTGATGGAGATCGATCAGCTCAAACAAATTGAACGGCAAACAGCTATCACCGGCGGTTCACGACGCGAGAACACCGCCGAACATTCGTGGCATTTGGCGATGTATGCGTTGGTGTTACAAGAGTGGAGCAATGCCGACGTCGATATCGCGCATGTACTGGCCCTGTGTCTGGTGCACGACATTGTTGAAATTGATGCAGGCGATACTTTTGCGTACGACACCACTGGTTACGCCGATAAAGACGAACGCGAGCAAAAGGCTGCTGACCGAATTTTCGGTTTGTTGCCCGACGATCAACGCGATCGTCTTCGTTCATTATGGAATGAATACGAAGCTCAAGAGACTCCCGAGAGTCAATTTGCGAATGCAGTAGACCGCATGCAGCCAGCGATGCTCAATCACCATGCCGGAGACGAGTCACCTTGGAAGCGTCATGGAGTGACTTACCCGCAGGCCGTTAAGCGCCTCTCACCTATTGGCGATGGTTCATCTGCGTTGTGGAGTCATACAGAAATGTTGATCAAACAAGCGCGCGAACGTGGTCAATTGACCGAAGGCTAACTAGAAAGAGTCAATACCTTCAATCGCAATGATTGCTCCACCAACAATGGTGAGCAACATTGGAGTACCTTTGACAATCGCCAATAAATCGGTATTTGGAATTTGCAAATCTGAAGTATTGCTTTTGGCCAATTCAAAATATTTCGAAACAGAAATCGCTGAATTCGCTTCGCCAGACGTTGAGAGAGAAACAAACAGAACCGAATCTAGATATGCGGGATATAGGTGCAAGCCTTCATTTTCTGGTTTGACGATTTCAAAAGAATCATGAATGTCAAAAACGAAACCCTCTTCGTTCTCGTCAAGAGCACCCAATAAGAAGCCGATGTAAATACCATCGGCAAGATCGTCGGCTATGTAATCACCTTCAAGGGCAGCCGATCCCGCAGTTGAAATTTCTTCAGGAATTTGCGGTGGATCTACACCGGTCCAGTCATCAATCACTTGATCAACATCAAGATCGCCAAGAGTGTCGCTATGAACGGTAACGGGATTTCCGAGGTTGCTTGGATCGGTCGCAGATGGAACCGTCGCGATCGCATCAGTGTTGATGGGGGCAGTACCAAGATCAAGGCCCGGAGCAATTGTTGTTGTGTCAATAGAGATTGGTGTGGTGTTTGTGGTTGGCGATTTCTGAGCTTGAGCAATAAGTAACACTCCAGCGGCAACAAACACGAAGATCAAAAAGATTGCGGGACCACGAGCCTTATGGTGAGATCTCTGCGCCTTCTTTTTGCGCCGCTTCTTTGCTTTTGCTCGTGCGTTAGCCACGGTTCAATTGTGGCAGGTTTAGAGTTTGCGAAGGCGTACATCGGAGACTCGGTGATCTTGGCCCTTGCGCAAAATGAGCGAAGCGCGATCACGAGTTGGTTCGATGTTCTCTTTGAGGTTGAGTCCGTTGATGCCCTTCCAGATACCTCGGGCAGTCGCAATCGCGTCTTCGCGAGATAATTGGGCGAAATGTTGGAAGAAACTATTCGGGTCTTGGAAGACCGAATCGCACAGGCTCAAGAAGCGATTGACATACCAATTCTCAATATCGGCTTCAAGAGCGTCAATATAAATTGAGAAGTCGAAATAGTCGCTCACGAATTCGGTGGCTTCGTTGCCAGGTGCGCCAACTTGTAAAACGTTGAGTCCCTCAAGAATCAAGATGTCGGGTTGACACACGGTGACGGTTTCGTCTTCAACGATGTCGTAGACAACGTGGCTATAGACAGGAGCATCAAGAGTTGGCTGACCACTCTTCAGATCGCGCAAGAACTTCAACAACGCACGAGTGTCGTAACTTTCGGGGAAACCCTTGCGATTCATAATGCCGCGTTCTTCAAGCACATGGTTCGGATGAAGAAAGCCGTCGGTTGTAATGAGGTCAACTTTGGGGTGATCTGGCCAACGGGCGAGGAGTGCTTGCAAGATACGCGCGAAGGTACTTTTGCCAACTGCAACTGAACCGGCGACGCCGATGACATAGGGAACTTTTGGTGAGAGAGTTCCTAAAAACGTTGCGCTCACTTTGTGCAAGTTCTGTGTTGCCGAAACATACAGGTTCAACAAACGGGTGAGTGGCAAGTACACCGCTGCGACTTCGTCGAGGTCGATGCGCTCGTTGATACCGCGAAGGTCTTCAAGATCGGCCTCTCGAAGGGTCATCGGGGTCGCTGCACGAAGGTCGGCCCACTGCTGTCGATCAAAATTGACGTAGCGCTCGCCCACGGGTCATCACGCTACGGGCTGAATGAGGTGTTTAACGACTTGGGCTGGGTGTCTTATGACTGAGGCTTGCGAGGCGACACAGCTTTGTCGCCGCCAGTGAGAACTTCGCAGCCAGTCTCGGTGACCAAGATGGTGTGTTCGAATTGAGCGGTGCGCTTGCCGTCGGCTGTCACCGCGGTCCAATCGTCGTCCCACATATGAAACTGGTACGTACCAAGAGTGATCATGGGCTCGATTGTGAAGACCATTCCGGGCTTCATGATCATGTTGTTTCGAGAGTCGAAGTAGTGCAGAACTTGAATGTCGGTGTGGAACTGCTCGCCAATTCCGTGACCGATAAACGCGCGAACGACACCCATGCGATGAATCTTGGCGTGATCTTCAATTGCTTTGCCAATATCGCTCAGCGGACGATCGGGCTTCACGGCCTCAATGCCCAGCCACAAACATTCTTCGGTGACTTTGACAAGTTTGCGATCAATGTCGCTCACATTGCCGACAAGGAATGTTGCGTTGGTGTCGCCGTGAACCCCGTTGACATAACACGTGACGTCAAGATTGATGATGTCGCCGTCTTCAATTATGGTGTCGTCGGGAATACCATGACAGATCACTTCGTTCAGTGATGTGCAGACGCTCTTGGGATAGCGGTGATAGTTGAGCGGACTTGGGTAGGCGCCACGTTCGATGGTGAGATCGTGCACGAAAATATCGATGTCGTTCGTGGTCATGCCTGGCTGAACGTATTCGCCGGCAAGATGCAAGATGTCGGTGGCCATATCGCACGCGTAACGCATGCGCTCGATGATCTCGGGAGTCTTGACGCGAGGTTCGTTCCAACGCGGCACTTCACCGGTGTCGGCGTACGGAGGCTTGACGATGTTTGCGGGGACGGTGCGCATGGGGGAGATGATGCCCGGAGTAATGCGACCTTCGAGTCCTTTGTGGCAACGCTTGTACTTACGACCCGAACCACACCAGCAGTCGTCGTTGGATTGGGGGAGAACCGCTGGAGCTTTGGCCCGCGTCCGAGGGGTTGACTCTGAACCGTTCATCGCCCACCACTCTACCCACCCCCCACTTTCCGCCACTTTGGAATTTGGCTACCGCCTAGCGGCAAGCAAATTCCAAAGTGGCGAGTTATTACCGCTAGGAGGTGTAGTAGCCGTTGATATCGGCGATGAGGTGGGCGCCGCCAAAGACGTAGAAGCAAACTTTGCCGCTTGCCGACACTGGTGTGATGACAGCGTTGGGGATGGTCTGCCCCGAAATGAAGTTGAGGTTTGATGCCTCGGGTTGAGTCCCGCACGGATAGACAGTCACATAACCACCGAAATCATCGGCCGTCGTGTCGGTCACGGTCACGTTCAGCGAAACTGCTCCAACACCACTTGAAGGAATTGATCCAACACCGGTGACCTGAAGTTCTTTCGTTGTCCCAACAACACGACTGCCGCCGCGTGTGTTGAGCACGCGAGCGGGTGTTACCCCGACGAATCCGTTTCCAGTTGCATACCAACCGTTGATGTCGGCAATGAGGTGGGCGCCACCGTAGACGTAGAAGCAGACTTTGCCGCTTGCCGACACTGGTGTGATGACGGCGTTGGGGATTGTTTGTCCGGCGATGAAGTTGAGGTTTGATGCATCAGGCAACGTGCCGCACGGATACACGGTTACGTAACCGCCAGCGTCACCAGCGGTTGTTGTCGTGACGGTGACGTTCAACGACACAGCTCCAACTCCACTGCTCGGGATTGCACCGACACCAGTGACCTGAAGTTCTGTCGATGAATTCACCACTCGACTTCCACCGCGAGTGTTGAGTACGCGGGCTGGGTTGACTGGCGTAAACCCTGAACCTGGTGCACTCCAACCATTCACGTCGGCGATGAGGTGTGCTCCGCCAAAGACGTAGAAACAGACTTTTCCGCTTGCCGACACTGGTGTGATCACGGCGTTGGGGATTGTTTGTCCGGCGATGAAGTTGAGGTTTGACGCATCAGGCAAAGCACCACATGGATATACCGTCACATAACCACCTTCATCACCAGCAGATGTATCAGTGACAGTCACGTTCATGGATACTGATGACACTCCGCTACTTGGCACTCCTCCAGAACCAGTCACTTGTAACTCCACTGACTGATTAACAACACGACCAGCACGAACACCAACACCCGAACGGGTATTCAAAATTCGCGCCGGCGTGAGAGCCGAAAGTGCGCTGAGACGATTTGATGGGGGAGGTGTGGTGGGAGGTGTTGCGATAATGATTGAAATTGATCCACCGGTGGTTTGAGCTACGGGGCCATTGTTTCCGGCCGTATCGGCAACCGTGTTCACTGCAAGTTGGGGAGTGATTGTTCCGCTTGTTGAACACGTGACCGATACTGAAAGTGGAACACCTTGTGAAGCAGTAGACGACGTGGGTGTGAAAGCACAACCAGTGGCAGTGCCAGCGTTGACAAAGTCTGAACCCGTAATTCCGAAAACATTCTCACTGAAAATTGTGGTGAATGAGAACGGATACACAGTCGGTGTCGGATTAGGCATATCAATCGTCGCGGTTGGCGACGTATTGTCAACCCTCATTTCGGTAAACGTATACATCGGGTTGGGTCCGGGGTTGCCATTGAAGTCAACAAACGATGATGCTGGCAACACAGGTTGAATCGTTCCTTCGCTCGTGCAACTAATTGCAATCTGAATAGGCACGCCTGCTTCCGATCGTTCAGCGAGAGGCGTAAACGTGCAACCCTGCGCGGTTCCGGTGCTCTGGAAAGATGAACTTTTCAGTCCCTCGAACCATTTATCAGAAGTGAAGGAGAAAGTTCCACCGTTACGCAAAACAGTTGGTGTGACTGATTCTGTAATTCGTGGCGGTGAAACATCGAGACCGGTGATGGTATTGAAGGTGAATCTAGTTGATGGACCAACTGCACCATTTTGACCGATGACAGAATCTGCTTCCAGGTTCATCACAACGTTTCCTGACCCGGTGCAGCTCACATATATCTCGACATCAGTGTCGTACTCAACAGTTTCCGATTGAGGTGCAGCATTGCAGTTTGTAGCAGTGCTACCAACAAATGAGAAGTCTTGCCAAGTGAGTCCGGTAACTTTGTGGTCAAAGCTCATCTTCATCACGAACGGATTCGATAGCGACGCAATGGTTCCGGTGGTATCAACAGCAATTGGAGCGCTGGCTAATTTGACAGCGACAAGAGCGTCGCCCATTTCATTCTGACCATCGCCAACGTAAACAGTGCCTGAAGCTGAACCAATGCCTAATTGAGCAAGGTCGTTGACACCCCAGCATTTGATCTGACCGTTGTCGAGAACGGCACAGGTATGACGAACATCTTTGGCGATATGAATTGCTGTACGCCCAGTACCAAGATTGACAAGGCTCGGAATGACTGGAGAGGTATTCGAACCTATTCCTACTTGGCCGCGGTCATTCCAGCCCCAGCATTTAAGTTGACCGTTATCAAGAATCGCACAGGTGTTGAACCCGCGACTGTTGATCTTGATCGCGGTTCGGCCAGCGCCAAGGTTAACGGTGGTTGGAGTCAAACGTTGATCAATGTCACCAACTCCGAGTTGACCCATATTGTTGGCACCCCAACACTTCAAATTGCCGTCATCAAGAATGGCGCAGGTATGGCCCGATCCAGCCGATACGGCAATCGCTGTTCGTCCGACACCGAGGTTGACCGTTATCGGAGTTGCGGATTGATTGGTCGTTCCGTCTCCGAGTTGGCCCGAAGAATTAGCACCCCAACATTGCAACTCACGGGTAACCAAGATTGCACAGGTATGAGTTCGTCCGGTTGAATAACTGATCACAGGTTCTGAAGTGAGTGACTCGACTAGACCAACTTGATCGCTGGTGTTACCGACGCCCAATTGACCGTCAGAGTTAAAGCCCCAACAACGCAACGTACCCGAGTTTGCGAGCGCGCAACTGTGCACTAGTCCGATATCAACACTGACAAATGAATCTCCATCTATCGGCGCGTAGAGTTCATTAGTTCCATCAGTGTTGAAACATTGAAATGATCCGTTTGAAAAAGTTGCACACGTTTTGTTCGTTCCTCTTGTGAATGACGTGACCAGAGAGTCGTTCGACCAAGAAAGTGTTGGCAACTCATCACCGAGTTCATTCAGAGAATCTCCGTACACCCCTGTGAAACTTGCACCAAAGACATTTGAAGCAGCACTTCCCCAACAGCGAACTTGGGCATTTGACATCAGTGCACACGAGTCAGTCGCCCCGGCACTCAAGGCAACAGGTACGCGCACCGCGAATTCGTTGACACTAAATGTTGGCAGAACAAGGTCAGTGACGGGACCAGAGTTTCCTGCCGTGTCGGATATTGAGTTGGCTTTAAGTTCAATAACGAGCGAACCCGAAGTTTGACACTTCACTGTGAGAGCAATTGGTACATCACGAGTACTAGATGCAGAACTAACCTGCACAGCGCAATCGGTTGCGGTTCCCGAAATCCTAAAGTCACTAGACGTGAGACCAATAATTGCTTCATCAGGCTTAATGCGTGTCACAAATGTCAGTGGCAACTCGGTGAGTTCGTTCACCGCTGAAACAACAGGTGGATCAACATCAATGCTCGAGTCCGGCATGCTGTAGTTCGCATAGGGCCCAGTATTGCCATTGACCTCGTAAACAGAGTTGGCTTTCAAACTGATATTGACCGAACCCGAAGTCGAGCAAGAGGCCGTGATGACAACAAGTGAACCTGCAGTTGCTTTTGACGACCAGGGATTAAAAAGGCAGTCTGTAGCAGTTCCGGAGTTGATGAAGTCATCAGAACTCAAACCAAAGACATCGTCACTAAATGTGAGTGAGAATTGAACTTTGTTGGACTGCTCGATGATTGAACTAGCGGTCACTGATGGAGCAAGCAGGTTGACGGTCGGTAGATCGTCACCCATCTCGTTGGGGTTATCACCGCGATTATTGGTGTCACCCAAACCAAGAGCACCGAAGTCATTACGACCCCAACACTTGATACTCAAGTTATCAAGCAACGCGCAGACGAATGATGCCCCAGCTCCGACGGCCTTCACTGTCCTCCCTTCGCCCAAGTCGATGGTCGCAAGATTGTCGCCCATTTCACCTGAGTCATCGCCACGACTGGCAGTGTCACCTGTAGCGAGCTGACCATAAGTGTTGTAACCCCAACATTTGACTTCATTTGAGCGGTTGATAGCGCAACTTTCGCGAGCTGACACAGTGACCGATGTGGCCTGAAACCCGGTGCCGAGACTGATCGGTAGTCCGGGAAGATTGGTTGTTGTTCTATCCCCTCTACCAAGTAGTCCATTGGGGTTGTAACCCCAACATTTGACTGTCCCATCGTCAAGCGATGCACACGTATGAAAGATTGATCCGGAAACTGAAGTTGCATATTGAGACGTTCCAAGATTGATGGGAGTGAGATAATCACCCATTTCATTGGGTACATCGCCGCGATTGTTATTATCGCCCTGTCCTAGTTGGCCCCCATCGTTACGACCCCAACACTTCAGTGAGGCGTCATCGAGAATTGCGCACGTAGAGTCTCCGGACGCCTCAATCAACAAAGCGTGACGGCCAGTGCCCAGTGACACTATGTCGGTGGGTTGCTCACGATAGGCCGTATCGCCGAGTCCGAGTTGGCCGGATGAGTTTTCCCCCCAGCAAGTGACTGCGCCCGTATCTAATTGGGCACAAGCATGGCTGTATCCAGCAGATACTGCGACTGCGGTTCTTTGAGAACCCAGAACAATTGGTCCAGCGAACCTCGGACCCCAACACGTGACTGAACCATTATCAAGTAGCGCACACGTAAATCGACCACCTGAGAGTGAATCGGAATTGGAAATTTGTACGATTCGACGATCGGCTCCAACATCGACGAAACCAAGTTGGGTTCCTAAATCGCCTGGGCTGGCCCCTCGATTGCGAGAGTCGTTGTACCCGAGTTGTTGTTCGTCATTTAGTCCCCAGCACTTGGCACGCCCATCGTTAAAAATCGCACACGCAGAAAGTGATCCAGAGTCAATTGAGGTAACTGTGGTGGTTGAGTACTTACTTAAGAAGTGAGTGCCGAACGAAAGTGGTAATGGTGGTCCAGATAAGGACACGCTGTCAATGACTGAACCAGCAGCAAGTACCGGCTCAACAACTCCAGCACCTTCGCAATGCGCTCGAATGATTGCATTGAGTCCTGCTGCGATACTTGATGACGCTGGTGTGAAAGTACATCCTGTAGCTGCATCACTACCACCGTAGTTATTGGAGAAATCACTTGATGTAAGCCCAGTGATTGCTGAATCAAACTTTGCCCGCAAAATGAAGTCAAGGGTGGTGGGCTTGGAGGGAGTTGTGTCGGTGACAAATCCTGTTCCAATAGCAACATTTGTTGAACCAATAATCATTGAAGATGTCGGCCCTGTGACGCCGGTGGTGTCATAAACAGAGAGTGATTTCAGACTTGGAGTAAATGTTCCGGCAGTTGCGCAACGCACTGTGATATCAACCGTGATATCGGTGTATCCCGATGGTGAAGCTGGTGAAAAACGGCAGTCACCAGCAGTGCCAGTGTATGAGAAGTCATTTGAATCAAGGCCCGTAAAATCACCGTTGAACTTGACGTTGAAAGTAAACGGCGTTGTCTCAGTGCTATTGAAGGTTGTCGTTGAAACGCGATTCAGGCGAGTGACTGGTACATAAGGGAGATTGTCTCCCATGTCCGATGCTTTGGAACCTCGATTTGCGGTGTCGCCGAGACCAAGTTGTCCGTCCCGGTTGTCTCCCCAGCACTTGATGGTGCCGTTGTTGAGGAGTGCGCAGGTGTGGTAGCCACCTGTGGTGACGGTGGTGGTGCGTCCATTACCGAGGTTGATAGCTGCACCTGGATTGCTGTTGAAGTTGGAGTTTTCGCCGTTGCCGAGTTGACCGTATTCGTTGTATCCCCAGCAGCTGATGGTTCCGTTGTTGAGTAGTGCGCACGTGTGAATAGCGCCGGCGGTGATTGCGGTGGCGGTGAGTCCGTTGGGTAGGCCGATGTTGGTTGGTGTGTTGGTGTTGTTGTCGTTTCCAGTTCCGAGTTGACCATCGGAGTTGTATCCCCAGCAGCTGATGGTTCCGTTGTTGAGTAGTGCGCACGTGTGGTTTGCGCCGGCGGTGATTGCGGTGGCGGTGAGTCCGTTGGGTAGGCCGATGTTGGTTGGTGTGTTGGTGTTGTTGTTGTTTCCGGTACCGAGTTGCCCGAATTGGTTGTATCCCCAGCAGCTGATGGTTCCGTTGTTGAGGAGTGCGCACGTGTGGGAAGAGCCGGCGGTGATTGCGGTGGCGGTGAGTCCGTTGGGTAGGCCGATGTTGGTTGGTGTGTTGGTGTTGTTGTTGTTTCCGTTTCCGAGTTGCCCGAATTGGTTGTATCCCCAGCAAGTGACAGCCCCAACATTCGTTAGCGCACAAGTATGTGCCCTTCCGGCGACAACTGACACTGCTGAAACTAGCGTGCTGAAAGAGACCGATGTAGATGGTGAATTTCCTGAATCGTAGGTGCCGTTTCCGAGTTGCCCAAATTGGTTGTATCCCCAGCAAGTAACTTTTCCATTTTGAAGGGTCGCACACGAGTAACTTTCGCCAGCAGTAACAGCAATCGGCTTCATAAAAGTTGATGTACCGAGCGGCTCGTAATTAAACGTTTCAAAAGTAAGTGATGCAACAGGGCCAGCAAGACCCAGTGGATCAATGAGTGACAATGATGCCAATGTCGGAGTAACGGTTCCAGCGGTTGAGCATCGAATCAACACCATGACACTGATTCCTTTGGCGGCCGATGAAGTATTTGGTGCAAATGTGCAATCACTTGCGGTCCCCGTATACGAAAAATCTGAAGCATTGAGATCGGTAAATGCTTTACTCGCCGAGAAGCGCACGATGAGTGCTTCCTTTGTTGACAATAAATCAGTTGTGTCGGTGACAGTCAGTGCCCCAGCGTTGTAAGTATGCGAAGCAAAGATCAAGTCGGCGGTTGGAGCTATTCGCCTTCCATCTGAATCGGAGACCGTGAAAGAACGAAGTGCAACAACTATGGTTCCTTCGGTTTCACAAGTCACGGGCACGCTCACCTCGCCTGCTGGATACGAATCAAATGCGAGAGAGACCGAACATCCCGTTGCTGTCCCAGAGAAAGTGAAATCATCTGCAGAAAGTCCGTAGATGGCAGCATCTGTGGTGAACTTCAATATGTACGGAGACGCAGCGGCTCCTTGTATTGTTGTCGTTTCAACGAATTTTGCCCGATCAAAGTTAACGATTTCACCCGGTGTCATGGTGCTGGTGTTTGTTCCAATACCAAGTTGACCCGACAAGTTGTATCCCCAACACTTCACAGTGCTGTCATCAAGAAGTGCACAGATATGTCCGTTTCCTGCCGACACACTTGTGGCGCTTCGTCCATCACCAAAATTGACATTCGATGATGGAGTAGCAACATACGTATTCGAATTGCCACCGATGTTGAGACCCCAACATTTGGTTGCGCCATTTTCGAGGATGCCGCAGGTATTGACTGTCCCCGCCATGATTGAAACTGCAGTTAGTCCAGATCCAAAGTTGATGGGGTTGCCGGGTGTGTTGGTGTCGGTGTTGTTTCCGTTGCCGAGCTGTCCAAAATAGTTATCGCCCCAGCAGGTGGTTTGACCGTTGTCGAGTAGCGCGCAGGTGTGGAAGGAGCCAGTGGCGATGGCGGTGGCGGTGCGTCCGTTGCCGAAGTTGATTGCGGTTCCGGGCTGGTTGTTGTCGTTATTGTTTCCGTTGCCGAGTTGTCCGTATTGGTTGTTTCCC
>CAIQJP010000115.1 GCA_903872155.1 uncultured Actinomycetes bacterium
AGCACAACCATCTATTGCACAGGTTTCGTGGGCTGATTCGAGCGCTCGGCGCTGGTGGGCGGTGGCCAATCGTTTGGACCGCCCCACATCAATCGGAACCGATGGGCCATTCAGCACCACCGGAATGATGTCGGCATCACAGGCGATGCGACGGACGGTCTCAATGGGTAAGTCGGCTCCGAAACTGGTTCGGCAAACCGTTGTGTCGGTGTGCGCCTTGACTTTGTTCTGCAAAGTTTCAAGATCAATGTGCACAACAAGCTCGGCCCGCACGGGGCGATCGGTCATCACGCCTGAAATCTCTCCGCCACGCACCAGTTCAAGAATCGCTAACGCATTGCGGTGATGATTTGGTTCAATGCCTGGAGCAATATCAAGTCGAACGTCGCCATCGCCTGAGTGGAACATGGCCTCAACGCGCTGGCTGACGAGGTTTTGGAAGATCGCTCCTCGTTCGGGATCGAACTGACCACGAACTTGTAGGTTTCCGTCGACGTCGTTCCACATTTTGAAGTGGGTTTCGCGGCGTTGTTGCTCGAGCCGGCTGAGCCCGCCGTCGGAAACCAATGCCTTGGCAGTGTTCTTGACGTGACGATCGAAATCGTCGGCATTCATGTGGGTTGCAGCATTGATGAGCGCTGGCAGGCGTTCAATGAGTGCGTCGGGCTGATCGCCGACGATCTTGAAGGCCCGTGAGAGTCCGTCAATGTGGGCCACGCTGATATCACCGGTGCTGAGTGCATCACCAAATACGGGAGCCGTATCAATGGTGCTGTGGCGATTCACGGTGTCGCGGGCTTCGCGTCGAGACAACTGGCCGTCGCGCATGAGAGTGATCTCTGGGTCGGCTGGGCGTATTGACGAGAGCTCGGCGAGCAGACTCATTCGTTCAGCGGCCAAGGTTGACTCGGTGCGTTTGATATCGGCGAGTCGTTTGACGATGACATCAACGCGGTCGTGATTGGCGAGAGTGTCGCACAACGTTGGCATGTTTTACCTCCTGACTATTGAGTAGGTCTCGCCATGTTTGACACATGTCGCGAGATCAATTGGTTAGCCGGGAAGCAATATTCAAATTAATCAGGGGGTGTGGCAGAGTTTCCTCATGAATGAAAACAATGTGAGGAATTATCGGAAATGAGATTTGTCGCATACTCAGTCATCTGTGCACAGTGCACCGGAGTGGCATCGATCCCGTCCCATCCAAAATGGTTCATTTACACTGAAAACGATTTTCGCCTAAATGAGTGAATTCGGTGCGTTGGAACTGGCAAACTTCAGGGGTGAGTGATGACCTTGTCGCCAGACCAACGGTGTATTCGATAGGTCATTCAAACCACACCATCGAAAAACTCGTCACTTTGCTTGGTGAGCATCAAATTGAGGTAGTCGCCGATGTCCGTACCGCCCCATTTTCGAGATATAGCCCTCAGTTCAACCGAGAGGCGCTTTCACAGACGTTGGCCAAATCTGAGATTAGCTACGTATTCTTAGGCCGCGAATTGGGAGGCCGTCCAGACGGCGATCACTATTACGACGCCGAAGGCCATGTTCGTTACGACCATCTGTCAAAGTCTGAACTTTTTGAAGTTGGCCTTGAGCGATTGTTTGCTGGAGCGCAAGATCACCGCGTGTCCATGCTCTGTAGCGAGGGCGACCCATCACAATGTCATCGACACTTGTTGATTGCGCGGGTTCTGAAAGAGCGGGGTTGCGAAGTGGTTCATATCCAAACCACCGGCGGAACAATCACTTATTCAGAGGTTGCTGAAAAGACCCACGTGCAAACAAGTCTGTTTGATGAAGAAGAGGAGAGTCTGTGGAGATCACCACTATCGGTTTTACAAAACACAGTGCAGAATCATTCTTCTCAAGATTGAAGAACTCAGGTATTGAGCAACTGATCGACGTACGAATAAATAATGTCTCACAATTAGCAGGATTCGCTAAGCGCGATGATCTGAGATTTTTCCTAGATCGCATCTGCGGTGCTTCGTATTTACATCAACCGTTGCTGGCGCCCACCAACGAACTACTCAAGTCTTATCGCGATAAGGAAATGTCCTGGGTTGAATACGAGAAACGATTCCTGGATTTGATGCAGGTTCGGAAAATTGAAAACGAAATGTCTCCTGACTTGTTTGCCAAGAAGACGACACTTTTGTGCAGCGAACACACGGCTGAACAATGCCATCGACGACTGGTGGTTGAGTACCTCAATGATCATTGGGGAAACATCACCATTACCCATTTGTAGGTGCGATGAAACTATTAGTCCTTGCTAACTCCTATAAATTAGGTAACCGATGCGTCGCTGGTATTGATCTTGATACAGGGAAATGGGTCCGTCCAGTGAGTCAATTGCCTGGCGGTTCTATCCCTGAGCACAAGACTGCGGTAAGTAAAAATGGGCGTTTCGTGACAGTGCTTCCACTTGATGTTGTTGAGTTTGAAGTTGGTCGAAGTAAAGCAACACCACATCACCCCGAAGATGTTGAATTAAAGAGTGCTTTCTCTTTGATCGGGAAGATGACTATCGCGGAGCTGCGCGCGAAATTTCCCGCAGTCGTGCAAGAAGAGGGACCAATCTTCGGAAACTATTCCGATCGCATTCCTGGAGCAGGCGTCTCGAGTAATGGCGGTCGCTCATCTCTGATGTTGATGCAGGTTTCCAGATTTGGTTTCGACAAAACTTTGAATGTGAGTGGAAACCCACAGTTTCGGGGAAGTTGGGGAGAAAGACCTGAACATGTTGATTTAGTGATCACAGATCCGGAATTTGTTCACGTCAGGCAGTCTTTGGCCAGCGGCTTGATTATTGGGGCTTTAGTAACAATTAGTCTCGGAGAAGAGCTAAAGGGAGCCCACTTCAAATTGATCGCAGCAGTGCTGCCATTAGGTGAGATTATTCCATCGGCTTCATTTTGAAATTCGATCAGGGGAGTTAGAGCATGGAAGATCGTTGGGTGCCGGCAGAGAATTCTGAAATACCCTTATGGGGGCTCCATGAAAGTCTGTATGCCGTCTTGGGACCAGAACTATCTCAGTTATTTGTTGAGGCTGTGGAGACATCAGGTCGATCTGGGATACATGAAATTCGGCAAGTGGCTGCTGAGTTGAAAGAAGTCATCGGTAGTGCGCCTTCGATGTTGTTTCTTATGGGTGCCGCGATTGCCGGACTTGAAACGACGCTTCAGAATCGACACGATGAAGATAAGAAGCCCGAGGCAAACGATTTAGTGATGGATCGTCTTGGGTGGGAGTCGTATAAACACTTCGGAAGCGCATATGTACATATGTTTGAACGCTTCGGATTCACCCCGGAAACTCTTCGGCATTACATGCAAAATTGTGCTGGATTCGCCGAAGGGTATAAGTGGCCGCCTCCAGGAGTTGCGTATCGGCCCTTGCGATCTGGCGAAGTCGACGAATGAGCGAAGACGAGGAGAGTCGCAGATGTGAGGCGGCAATTTCGCTAATCGCCGGCCACCTCGGTGCCGACTTTGAAGAATTGGCACTGCACTTGCGGGCCCTTGAACCCTGCGTTGTCCCGAGAGCATTCCAGGAGAATGAAATTGGTTTAGAAATAATGAGGCATAAAACCGATATGTCTCCTTTGGAAATGGTTCTTTTAAACGTTGGCCCGCCAGTAGCTATCACTTTTGCTCTCCCTGGATGTCGGGTTTGGAGATACGAATTTCGATGGACCAGTCCAGGCGGTGGATATGGCGTGCTTATTGGAAAGCCGGTTGACCTTGATGCTTTTGACGATTATGGATTTACTTCAGCCTCCGAAGTCCTTGAAGCGATTGCAAAGCAACGAACTAAGCAACTTCAGAAAGCGTCGTTTTGTAGATATTGCGGAGAGTTGGTCATGCCCGACAGTCGTGATGAAAAGTATTGCTGTATGGGGTGTTCAGAACGATTCTTAGGCGTCGTGCACTAGAACTTAAATCGAGAACACCCATCCCAATCTGATGGGATGGGATCCCGTTCGCGAGGATCACTTAACCCGAGACGTTCAATCAAGTCGTTGCCGCGTCCAAACTGACATGGCCAGCACGATGTCACGAGGTTTTTAACTTCGTTTGTTCCGCCGAAAGAGTGTGGCAGAACGTGATCAAGGCTGACTCGTGAACTCAGCATGAGTCCGTGCATGGAGTCATTAGTTGTGCCTTTGTAGAAAGTCACTGGAAATAGTTTGTGCATTGCCTTAATCGGTTTGTCGGCGATCACAGGTGTGCCACACCAACGACATGCCCAGAAATCTCGTTCGTATACCTCTCGAACAATCGCAGCAGGCGGCATTCGCTTATCTACCTTTTTGATCTTTGGGTAATCTTTGAGCGGCTTGAGTGCCAGAGCATTTAATCGGTCGTACTCTTTCCACGTTGCGTAAAACTGAATGCGAAGTTTCTCTGGGTCAAGTTCAGCGAGAAGCTTTTCTGCTTCATCCAAGATTCCGGCTTCGGCAAGTTCACAAGCTTTTCTAAATTTGCTTGTGGCAAATCGTGCATAATCTGATTTTTCGACGAGCGAATTCACGAGTTGTGATGTAGATGCCTGGATGGAAGCGGTCTGCATTGAAAGTTGGACGTCGGCATCATTTTTTGAATCTGACATTGGGTCCCCTTAGCAGACATTTAATGTCACGCTATAGGTCCCTTATTGAGCGGGCAATTAGGCCAAGACCTCTGCAGGGGATATCTGTTGATTACTGAAGGCGACGTTCCGTCGGGCCATCGGGGAAAAGGGGACTTCGTGGATCTTCTTACTGGTCGGCGCGGGCCTCGAGAAATTTTCTGAGAAATTCTCAAAATGGTGTTGTGTGGGCACGGCTATCGGCTAGGGTGCTTGTATACACAAATGACTTGTGAATATTGTTTACGACTTAGATTCGTGAATAATCAAACCGAAAGCGAAAAACAATGAAATTGAATAATGGAAAGTTTCTAGACCGTACCACGATGCTCGTAGATGTCGAGAATGGCTGTGGATGTGCTGATTTGGTGCCTTGTCGCCAAAGCAAGCTTCAAGACCATCTTTTGGGCCTAGTCGGGCCGTGCCAGGTGCAGGTGATCTATTCCACCGGGCCTCGGGCTAGGGAATTGAGTCCGACCCTCTTGTGGGACTGGGGGAAACACCGATACCTCTGCGGTTACGGAGTCAACGGAGCCGACCTTGCCTTGATCAATTTCGCAAAAAACGACCCAGCGATTTTTCGATCGGCTCGGGTAGTCATTGTCAGCGGCGATGGAATCTTCGCTTCATTGGCAGGCGCGCTGGTTGCTCAAGGCACCCACGTCACCGTGGTTGCTCGACGGAGATCGCTGTCGGCCGCGCTACGGCTCGTGGCTCACAAGATTGAGTACTTGCCAGAATTTGGTATTGAGGTTGACGCCGTGGACGCCTCTCATGACATTGAAGGCGAGGTGGCGGCATGAGCGACAGCAATCTCACTTTCGCCCAGATTGCTCGCACGCTTGGCGTGAGCCCAGCTGCGTTGACGAACTGGAAAAACCGGTATGCAGATGATTTCCCACCGCCAGCTGGCGTGGACTCAAAAGACCGTCGAACATACAACTTGGCGGATATCAAAGCGTTCCTCGCCAAATACAACTTGGGTGCAGTGAATCGCCGGGATGAAATTGAAAATGGTGCTGATCCCATATTGATGTCGTTGGATATTTGTCGCGATGATCTTCCTATCGTTCCTTTGCTCTTCCAGATTGTGTCGGCATTCGCGTTGTTGGCTATTCAAAAAGAACGAGCCATTCTTGAAGATTTTCGCGACGGCGAGGTGGACGAGGCACTCAAGAAAATCAGCGACCCAGATATCCACTCCACTTTGAATTTGTTTTTAGGGCGAAGCCTCATCGAACAGATACTCCTACGAGAGACGAATGGTAGAGCGAACCTGAACATAGTAAAGAAATTGGCGAATTTATGGCTTCTGACTGCCGAACCAACTAACGGCGAGGAATTTGCTGCACGAATATATGGTCATTTTGATCGTCTTTCTAAACAACAAAAAAGTGGTGATTTCAGCACAACGCCGTCGGTCGTTGAGCTGATCACACGGATCGGATTGGGTCATCGGATCCTCGATATCTGCAGCGGCGTTGGTTCAATAGTTCATGCCTACGGGCGGAAAGCTCCTGACATTCATAGTCAGGAAATTCATTCGGAAATTGCGACACTGCAGCGTTTGCTGCACAAAATCGCCGGCTTCAATATCGCGGTACATAGTGAAAACTCAATAATTATTTTTCACCCGGAGTGGGTAGAAAAGCCCTTTGACGTGGTTATTGGTTTAACCCCTTTTGGCCAATCGGTGACACCTGATGACTTTTCGCGCAATGATCCTCGTTGGCAGGTCACCCGACCACCACGCAGCAAAACTAAAGAAGCATTCTTCATTGAATCTGCTATCGCTTATCTCGCAAAAGGTGATGAAAGTTTTGTTCCTCGCGCCATCTTGGGGTTGCGTCCTTCGTGGTTCAATACCGCAGCCGACGCTGAAGTGCGTAGTTACCTTGCTGAAAGTGGCCTGATTGAGGCAGTCATTCATTTAGGCCCAGGTGTTAACCCATCATCGCCATTAGGTCTCGGGTTGTTAATCCTGAGACACCAGGCGGTTGGAAACAGATCAACAAGTATTCGCATCATTGATGCAACCAAAGTTGGAAAAGTTTCGGCAGGTCGCCGCAGCCTGTCGCTTGGCGATATCGACAACATTTTGAAAGTGTTTCATTCGAAGAACCAACTCGAATCAAATACATCAGAAGAAAACGAGCACTCAATCAAGACGATTGACGTCAGTCAGCAAGAACTGCTTGCCCACGATGCGGTACTTGAGGTTCAGCGGTACGCCGTTGTCGAAGATCCCAAAGCTTCAATTGAACGAGCGTTCGAAGCGATAGACCGGGTTGACGAATCGTTTCATCAATTAGTAAAGAGCGATAGTAAGGGTGTTCTTGTAGACAGTCTCAAGGTGATCTTTTCGCGTATTCAAAACCTGGACGGATCCCAAGTTCGACATATTCGAGTGATGAACCGCGGCGATGACGGCAACGGACTTCACTCGCGGGTGATCACCCGCCCCCAAGGAATTGAATGGAACCCAGATTTAGTGCGTCCGACCGATGTTGTGATTTGTTTGAGTGGCTCTAACGTCGCAACTGCTTGCGAAGGCCGTGAATTAATCGAAAAGAAGTTGCCTTGGAAGAAGATCCTGCTTCTGCGACCTGTCGATGATCGGATCCGTCCGCTGTATCTACTGGCTCAAGCACAAGGTGGAGCTTTCAACGCTGAATTACAGCGTTTTGTCACTGGCACAACGATCCAAAGCATTAACTCTGAAGCACTACGAAATGTCCAGATTGCAATCCCGTCCACAGAAATTCAGAGCATGGTCGAAATGTTTGTCAAAGTGCTTGAGAGTCGTACTCAAACCCTCGAAACAGCCTTGGCAGCTAACGAGGTACTACACGAGGCGCTTGGGCTATTTCTTCAGGCGTACCTCAAATCAAGCGATCCGAATAACTCATGATGAGTGCTAGCAAAACACAAATGAACACCGTTTTTACACTGTTTGCCTTCTGGCTACCGAACAACAGTGTTTTATGCTTACCGCAAGGGGAGAATTAGGACTTATGGCTATCAAGAAATCTGATCTGTACAGCTCGCTTTGGAAGCTCTGCGACGAGCTACGCGGCGGTATGGATGCCTCCCAATATAAGGACTACGTCCTGGTGCTTCTTTTCGTCAAATATGTCTCCGATCGCGCCGGCCACGACGACTCTTTGCTCGACGTTCCCAAGGGTGGCTCGTTTAAAGATCTCGTTGCGCTCAAGGGCAAACCAAACATTGGTGACGGTGTCAATAAGGTCATCGGCAAGCTTGCTGAAGCCAACGACTTGCGTGGGGTGATAGATGTCGCCGACTTCAACGATGACAGCAAACTTGGTAAGGCGCAAGACATGGTTAATCGTGTCACGAACCTGATTGCCATTTTTGAAAACCCGGCACTTAACTTTTCTGGTAACACAGCCGATGGCGATGACTTACTTGGCGATGCGTACGAGTACCTCATGCGCAACTTCGCAACTGAGTCAGGCAAAAGCAAGGGCCAGTTCTACACGCCAGCTGAAGTGTCGCGCATCATGGCTTCGGTTATTGGTATCAACAAAGCCAAGAGCCAAAAAGAAACCATTTACGACCCCACATGTGGCTCAGGCTCGCTCTTGCTAAAGGCTCACGCATTGGCAAAATCTGCAACAGGTTTTGACCTCGCGATATATGGCCAAGAAATGGATAATGCCACCGCAGCTCTTTCACGCATGAACATGCTGATCCACAATGCGGCCGGCGCAGAGATCAAGAACAACAACACTCTCTCCACACCTGAATTCAAAGACACCAAAACGAGTGGTCTGAAAACTTTTGACTATGTCGTTGCCAACCCTCCATTCTCTGTCAAGTCATGGACCATTGGAGTCAATACTGCTTCTGATCCATATAAGCGATTTGAATATGGCACGCCACCCGAAAAGAACGGCGACTATGCATTTATGTTGCACATTCTTGCGTCACTCAAATCAACGGGTAAGGGTGCAGTCATTTTGCCGCACGGTGTGCTGTTTCGCGGTAACGCCGAAGGCAACATCCGTAAGGAAATTGTGAAGCGCGGCTACATCAAAGGCATCATCGGATTGCCCGCCAACTTGTTCTACGGCACCGGTATTCCTGCCTGCATCATC
The DNA here is from genome assembly GCA_903872155.1 of uncultured Actinomycetes bacterium. GTDB lineage: Bacteria > Actinomycetota > Acidimicrobiia > Acidimicrobiales > Ilumatobacteraceae > Casp-actino8. Next base: position 8,763 of record CAIQJP010000115.1, read on the forward strand.
GTTATCGACAAAGAAGGCGCAGCCGGACGCACTGGCATCTTCATGATTGACGCGTCTAAAGGATTCATCAAAGACGGCCCCAAGAACCGTTTGCGCGAGCGCGACCTTCACCTCATTATCGATACGTTCCTCAACCAAACAGAAGTCAATAAATACTCACGCACGGTGCCCATCGCCGAGATCGCCGATGCAAAGAACGACTACAACCTGAACTTGCCGCGTTACATCGATACATCCGACCCAGAAGACTTACACGATCTCGATGCACATCTCAACGGTGGTATTCCTAACCGCGACATTGATGCACTCGGTGATTTTTGGAAAGTGCTGCCTAAACTGCGCAAGTCCCTCTTTGAGCCTGCCGGTCGTGACGGCTACTCAAAGCTTGCTGTTCAAGCAAACGAAGTGCCGGTCACTATTGCTAACTCGGAAGAGTTCAAGAAGTTCTCAGCCCAAATCCACGAAAGTCTTGTGTCCTGGGCTACCCATGCCGACAAGAAGATGAAAGCTCTGGGCGACAAAACACGTCCGAAGGAGTTCATCGCCGATCTATCTGAATTACTGCTCAACACATTTAAAGGACTTCCACTCGTTGATAGTTACGAGGTGTATCAAGGCCTTATGTCGCTCTGGGAAGAAACTCTCAAAGACGACGTTTATATGGTCATCGAATCCGGATGGGAAGCAGGCGGCAAACTCACAGCTCTGCCACCCAAAGCGAAAGGTGAAAAGCGCTCTGGTCGTGTGGATTACACCATTAACAAAATCGAATACCGCTCGGAACTCATTCCACCCGAGCTGCTGATTGAAACATTCTTCGCAGACAAGGCACAGCAAATCGAATCAGATCTCGCTGCAGCCGGAGAACGACTCAACGAACTTGCCGAACAACACGGCGGAGAAGAAATGCTTCTCAGTGACTACACCAACGACAAAGGTGAATTCACCAAGAAGCTCGTCACAGACGGCCTAAAAGTCAAAGGCATCGACAAAGAAGAGAAGAAGGCATTGCAAGACGTCAGTGACGCATTCGATGCAGAGGCAGAAGTCAAGAAGGCATCCAAAGAACTAGAAGAAGCAGTTATCGTCCGCTACAAGAAACTCACTGAAGCCGAAATCAAAACTTTGCTAATTCAAACCAAGTGGATCGGTGCAGTCAGCGTCTCAATTGAGACCGTTCTCGACTCGGTACGACGCACACTGTCAGGCCGACTGCAAACACTCGCCAGCCGCTACGACGACACGCTCCCAATGATCACCGCTACAGCAGTGACAAAAACCAAAGCCGTAGAAAGTCATCTCAAGAAGATGGGTCTGTCGTGGTAGTCCCTGCCGACTGGAAAGAAGTACGCCTCGGCGACTTGGGTTCTACATTCGGTGGTTTAACAGGGAAATCGTCCAAAGATTTCGGCGAGGGAAATTCCAACTTTGTCACCTTTATGAATGTGATGTCGAATGTCGTTCTCAATAGCCAGGGAACCGAGAAGGTACGGATTGGTAACGGGGAGCGGCAGTCGCAACTACTCGAAGGCGATGTCATTTTTAATGGTTCGTCTGAGACTCCCGAAGAAGTTGGGTTTGGCTCAACAGTTCCGCTTGAACTCAGTGGGCTTTATCTGAATAGTTTTTGTTTCGGGTTTCGTCGAAAAGATACAAAGAGTCTTGATCCCAAATTCTTTGCATACCTAACAAGGTCACCACTTGGTCGAGACATCATCCGACCGATGGCGCAGGGTTCAACGCGTTACAACATTGCGAAAACGAATCTTTTAAATGGTCGGTTTCCGCTACCACCATTGAAGGAGCAGGAAGCAATTGCTGAAGCCCTCAGCGATGCAGACGCGGCGATTAAGTCGCTTGATGCTTTGATCGTGAAGAAGCGTGATGTAAAGCAAGCAACGATGCAACAACTGCTCACTGGCCGTACTCGTCTGCCAGGTTTCAACGCCGACTGGAAAGAAGTCCGCCTCGGCGACCTCGGTGCGTGTTTGCGCGGAGTTAGTTATAAGGGCGACTCTGACTTGAGCGATGGAGATACGCCAACAACTATGCGATTGTTGCGTTCAAACAATGTCCAGAATTCACTGATTCAGTTCAATGATGTTCAGTATGTAAACCATGATTGTGTATCGGACGAGCAGATACTTAGGCGTGATGACATTGTTATTTGTATGGCTAATGGAAGCAAAGTCCTTGTTGGTAAGACTGGACTCTACAAAGACTCCCAAGACGCTCGATATACATTCGGTGCGTTCATGGGTTGTTTCAGGTCTTCATCTGATCAGGCACATGCGATTTTCGTTCGTTATCTTTTCTTAACAAAGCAATATCAGGACTACATTTCAAACCTCTTGGCAGGGTCAAGTATTAATAACTTGACTCCCAAAAGCATTGAGTCGCTCCTATTCAATGTGCCGCCGTTGAAAGAGCAGGAAGCAATCGCTGAAACCCTCAGTGTAATGGATGATGAACTGGAAGCATTGACGGAGCAGGTCTCGAAGTTGCGAATGGTGAAGGAGGGGATGATGCAAGATCTCCTTACAGGGAAAGTGAGATTGGTATGACCGGTATTGGTGAGATTGAGCGCAACACACAGAATCGTGTCGTTGCTTTAGTGAAAGATTCGCTGGGGTATGAGTACCTTGGCGACCTCACTGAATATGACAACGAGAACATCATTGAGGCACAACTTCGCAAGTCACTGAAAGACCGCGGCTACAGCACGGTGCTAATTGATCGCGCGGTTGAAGACTTGGTACGTGTGTCGCGTGATACGACAAAGAACTTGTATGAGCGCAATCGCAATGTGTACGACTTGTTGCGTTATGGAGCCAAAGTGAAGCCTGATCCACAATCTCAGGCTGAGACTGTGTGGTTCATTGATTGGCAGAACGTTGATTCGAATCATTTCGCTATTGCTGAAGAAGTGACGGTTCGTATTCGTGTGGGTGAGTTGCCCACAAAGCGTCCAGATGTGGTGCTGTATGTGAATGGCATTGCTCTTGGTGTTTTGGAGCTGAAGCGTTCAACGGTTTCAGTTTCGGAAGGTATTCGCCAGAACTTAGAGAACCAGCGTGGCGAGTTCATTCAGCATTTCTTTTCCACGATTCAGTGGGTGATGGCGGGCAACGATTCGCAGGGTCTGCGCTACGGCACCATTGACACGCCTGAGAAGTATTACCTGACGTGGAAAGAGGATGGTCCGCAAGAGAACCCTCTTGACCGTGCAGTGTTGCAGGTGTTCGAGAAGTCGCGGTTCTTGGAGTTGATTCACGATTTCATCGTGTTTGATTCGGGGACCAAGAAGTTGTGTCGTCATAACCAATTTTTTGGAACAAAAGCAGCTGAGGCGTACGTACAGCGTCATGATGGTGGCGTTATTTGGCATACCCAGGGTTCTGGCAAGAGTCTCACGATGGTGTGGCTGGCGAAGTGGATTCGCGAAAACATCGAGAACTCTCGAGTGGTGATCGTGACCGATCGTACCGAACTTGATGAGCAGATTGAAAACGTGTTCCTTGGGGTGAATGAAAGCATTTATCGCTGTAAGAGTGGCGCTGAGTTGGTGCAACAACTGAATGTCAATGAAAAGCCGTTGATGTGCTCGTTGATTCACAAGTTTGGTAGCCGCGTTGATGGGTCTTCTTCAAGCGATGCTGCTTCTTTCATTGAGCAGTTGAAGAAGTCTCTTCCACCAGATTTCTCGGCCAAGGGCGACATCTTCATATTTGTTGATGAATGTCACCGCACACAAGCTGGCGTCATGCACAAGGCAATGAAAGAAATTGTCCCGGGCGCCACGCTGATTGGTTTTACGGGTACCCCGTTGTTGCGTACAGATAAGGCAATGACGATCGCCCAGTTCGGCCCATACATCCACACCTACAAGTTTGATGAGGCTGTGTTTGACGAAGTGATTGTGGACTTGCGTTATGAGGCTCGTGATATTGAGCAGCGAATCACCGAGCAAGAAAAGATTGACCAGTGGTTTGCGGCCAAGACCGCTGCGCTGACTGATATTGCCAAGGCTGAGCTGAAAAAGAAGTGGGGCACGATGCAGCAGGTGCTGTCTTCGCGTTCGCGCCTCAATCAGATTGTTGCAGACATTGTGTTTGACATGGAGACCCGCCCGCGGTTGATGTCGGGACGAGGAAACGCGCTTCTGGTTGCTTCAAGCATTACTGAGGCGTGCATCTATTACGACTTGTTTCAGAAGACTCCTTTGAAGGGAAAGTGTGGCGTTGTGACGTCGTACAACCCGACGATTCGTGACCTGGTAGGTGAAGACGCGGGCGAGGGTGAGACATTGGCAATTGAGCAGTTCAACATCTATAAGAAGATGCTGGCTGACTATTTCAATGATCCATCCGAGACTGTGATTAACCGTGCAGAGGAGTACGAGAAGGCTGCAAAGAAGAAGTTTGTTAAAGAACCTGGTCAGATGAAGTTGCTCATTGTTGTGGATAAGTTGCTCACCGGTTTTGATGCACCGTCTGCCACGTATCTCTATATCGATAAGCAGATGCGCGACCACGGACTGTTTCAAGCGATTTGCCGAGTGAATCGTCTTGATGGTGATGACAAAGAATACGGATACGTCATTGACTACAAGGACTTGTTCAAGAGCCTTGAACAAGCCGTAAAGGACTACACGGAAGATGCTCTTGATGGGTTTGACCCTGAGGATCTGAAAGGTTTGCTGAAGGATCGTTTGGAGCAAGCCAAGGAACACTTAGATGAGGCACTCGAACAGATTCGCGCGCTAGTTGAACCTGTCGCCCCACCGAAGGACGAGCCTGCGTACAGTCGTTACTTCTGTTCCGACCCCGCTGGCGAACAAACGCAGTTGAAGGAAAATGAACAAAAGCGCCTTGCGTTGTATAAACAAGTCGCTCAGGTGCTGCGTGCGTTTGCTGGGGTGGCAGGCGATGAGATTGCTGCCGGATACACCGCTGCCGAGTTCGCCGCCATCACAAAGGAAGTAACTGAGTATTCAGCCATTCGTGATGTCATCAAATTGGTGAGTGGTGATTACATCGATTTGAAGATGTACGAACCAGCGATGCGTTATCTGATCGACACCTACATCAAGGCTGATCAAAGCAAGAAAGTCTCGACGTTTGATGACATGTCGTTTGTTCAGCTTCTTGTGAAAAAGGGCGAAGGGGCAGTTGATGACCTGCCGGACAATGTCAAGAAGAACAAGAAGATGGTCGCCGAGCTCATTCAGAACAATGTGCGCAAACTGATCATTGATGAACGGCCGATTAACCCGAAGTACTTCGACAAAATGTCGGAGTTGCTTGATGCCTTAGTAGAGAAGCTCCGCCAGGAAGCAATCGACTATCAGGAGTACCTGAAAGAAGTTGCTGAATTGGCTCGCAAGATTGCCGATCCGAATCGTGGAGGGGATTACCCAGCGTCAATCAACTCTGCTGGCAAGCGTGCGCTGTATGACTTCCTGTTTGAGGATGAGGGCTTAGTCATCGAGGTTGATAAGGCAATTCGTGACTCTGCCCAGGACGGATGGCGTGCGAACCGAATGAAGATTCGCAAGGTCAATCGAGCGGTCAAGACGGTTTTGGAGAATCGAAATGTGAAAGTGGATGTTCATGAGCTCATTGAGTTGGTGAAAGTAAATGGCGAGTACTAACCGCTCCACTTTGACTGTGGGTGGCATCAAGGTTGAAGTAGTTCGTAAAGATATCAAGAACCTTCACCTTGGTGTTTATCCACCACACGGCAGGGTGCGTATTGCTGTGCCGATGCATATTGATGACGAGGCGGCACGCCTGGCAGTTGTAAACAAGTTGAGTTGGTTAAAGAAGCAGATCGCCGCATTTGCTCGCCAGCCACGACTGTCTGACCCTGACGCTGTTTCAGGCGAGAGTTGGTATGTATTCGGTCAGCGTTACCGGTTGCTTGTTGTGACAACAAAGGGCAAACCTGAAGTGCGTAAGCCGACAAAGTCGCGTTTGGAGCTGCATGTTCCATCACGATGCAAAAAAGATATTCGACTGACAGTGCTTGATCGTTGGTACCGCAAGCAGTTACGTGAGGCCGCTGAACCATTGCTTGCAAAGTGGGAATCAAAGATCGGTGTGAAAGCCGAATTCTGGGGTGTGAAGCGCATGAAAACCAAGTGGGGTTCGTGCAATCACGAGACAAGCCGTGTTTGGTTGAACTCAGAGCTCGCAAAGAAACCAATTGAATGCTTGGAATACATCGTGGTGCATGAACTGATTCATCTCCGTGAGCCAAGCCATGACGACAACTTTGTGAAGTTGATGGATAAGTACTTACCCAACTGGCAAAGTCTGCGCGACATCTTGAACTCGACTCCGTTGGCGCACGAAGACTGGCAATATTGATGCTTCCTTCAAAGCTTTACATCATCCCTTTCTCCGGTGATGAGAAAATACCGGATATGGATATCACCGGATTTGATCCTCCTCCAGGGATTGGTTCGACGGTAATTGCAATACCTGAAAACGAAGGCAAAGTGTTGCGAGCGATTGAGTGGATATATACAGTCATCGCCGTTGAACCAAATGACGATTCAGATTGGCCTTGGTCTCTCACTTTGAAGGCCAAGAAGGTGAAAACGCCTCGTCGATGGTTTGATATCGCGACCGAAGTCAGCAACCAAGGTCTTAAAGAGGTTTTCGCGTCTCACGGAAATGGAGAGCGAATAAACCATCAACCGACGATTCAATTGATCCTTGAGTTGCTGGGGGAGGCGTAGTCGGTTGCTTTTGCTCAGGGGTGACCTGAGCTCGTGTCGAGTTATTCCGAGAAATCAATGAAACTGATTGACGTTTAGGCACGCGTCATTGGGTGCAAACAAACAGTTATTGACGTTTGATTGAGTCCACGCAGAATTAGTTTTCCGATCACTCGAGTTCCTTGATTAGTTGCTCAACTTCTTTGATGAATTGTTCGGCATCTGCAAGTATTTGCTCGTTTGACTTGGTTGGTTGAGCTAATGGACGTGTACGACTCCGTGGGGAAGGCGTCGGCTCAATTGTTGAGCGGCCGTCTTTGCTTGTTGCTGGGCGTACGGAAATCCAGGACCAATTTTCTGTCGTGCTATCTCTGACCCATTTGCCGGTATTGAATGTTTCCCCTTTCGGTGGTTCGGTTGGTTTGTCGGGAAGCCATTGCCAGTTTCCTAAGCCCATCACCCATTGCCCCGGGCCTTCACCTTCGCCGTATGGCGGATGCCCCAGATGTTCTTTTGGACTTGGTATTTCGCTCGGCACTTCTGGCTCGGGCAGTTGACTGAGTTCAATTTGTGGTTCGTCTGCTTGATGTTCGACGACGTCTTCGGCTGGCTCGTAATGAACAAGCTGGGATTTGCCCTCGACCCAATCTTCAACAAAGCGTTTGATCGCGCTGATGAAGTCACTCATGATTTCCTCCATTGATCCCAGCGTTGCCACCTTTTCCTATTGGACGGTTGGCGGATCGTCAGCGGGCTGGGTCCCTCGGATCCTCTGAATGGACAAAACGAACCATACCCGACGTCGAGGCCGCGTGTCGCCCGATTATTCACACTGAAAAGTGCCTGCTCACGAAACCTTTCCGAACTCTGCCATACCCCTTCTTTACGTTCGTGATTGTCCGAGTGTCCAAAGATTTTTCAGAAATCTGGTCACAAAGGTCAACAGTTCGGCGTTAGCCGACACTGCTACATAGAACGCACGCACAGGAAGGCAGACCTCAATGCGCAGACACCATCGTCAGACTCATCGATACAGCGGTTGTTCCGCCCAAGCACTGACCCCCGAAGAAAACGACGCATTGCTTGACCGTTTTCTCGAGAGTCTCAACAACAAAATTGACGCCGAAGAATTGGCGCGCCGTGATCTGCCGCACGGAGTCTTAGCCGCTTCTGCCGACGGCGGAATCCCATCTGTCTATGGCCCGTTCACAAACTCGATTGAAGCTGCTGCGTGTGCGCGCCAACTCGAACAAAAACTCGGAGCGCTTGACAACAACGTGCACTTCCAAGTCATCCCCATCGACAGCCCCGAATAAATCAAAATCACAAACGAACACAGGGTTAGACATTGCTCACGGTTTAGCGTGTCAACGTGACCTCGGTTCCCGATTTGATTTTCGCAGGCGCTGGTGCGCTCGCTGCTGGCGGCATCAACGCAATCGCGGGTGGCGGAACCCTTGTGTCATTTCCGATTCTCGTTGCCCTCGGCGTGCCAAGTGTGCACGCCAACGCCACGAACACCGTTGCATTATGTCCCGGCTATTTCGGTGGGGCCATTGCCCAACGTGCCACAGTCATTGAACACAAAGCTCGTTTGCGCCGCTTACTTCCTTTCGCCGGACTCGGTGGACTACTGGGTTCCATCCTTCTCGTCATCACATCAGACTCGGTCTTTCGTAATCTCGTTCCGTTTTTAATCTTGATGGCTTGCGGACTGCTCGGATTTCAAGACGGCATCAAAAAGCGCGTCTTCGCGCATCGAAAGTCAGATGCGTCTCATACAGCGACTCACGAAGCCACCGTCCCTCTGATCATTTCGGTCTTTGCCGCATCGATCTATGGCGGATACTTTGGCGCCGGACTTGGCATCATGCTGCTCGCCATCACCGGACTCTTGCTTGATGACGAACTGCCCAAACTCAACGCCCTCAAAACCGTGTTGTCATTTGTGATCAACGTGTTGGCCGCGTCATTCTTGGTGTTCTCGGGCAAAGTCGAATGGAATTTCGTTGCAGTGATGGCTCCGGCAAGTTTGGTTGGCGGTCATTTCGGCGGAATACTCGCCGGCAAAATGAATCCCAAAGTCATGCGGGTCATTGTGATCACCTTCGGTGTCGCAGTCGCCGTGAAGATGTTGATTTGGTGAAGATACGCATACTTGATCTGATCTCAGAATCACCTAAGTTTGTCGCATGACTTCAGTGCCTCAATCATCAATGCTTGAACGTTCGGCCCGCATTGTTGACGGAACCGACGCAGCACCAATAGGTCTGAAAGTCACAGTTGACGCAACACCAGTTGAAGAAGTCGCACCAGGCATCGGCGTTATTGAATCATTTAGCAACGTCGTTGTCTTCAACACCGACGACGGACTCACATTGTTTGACGTTTCGCACGGCATGGCCGCCAAGAGCGTCGTCGCCAGTCTTCGCTCATGGTCAAACGACCGAGTCAACACCGCGGTGTACACCCATGGCCACACCGACCATGTTGGTGGTGCGGGTGCATTCAACGCCGATGCAACAAAACGCGCAGATCAACCCATTCAGTACGTCGCACACGAGGCTGTCGTTGATCGTTTTGATCGTTACAAGTTGACGAACGGCTACAACGGCTACATCAACATGCGTCAGTTCCGTCTGCCCGGTCCGATGTTTCCGAGTGACTTCGTGTATCCCGACACCACGTTCCGATCTGAGAAAACACTCAACATCGGTGGTCGCACTTTTGAACTGCACCACGCCCGCGGCGAAACCGACGACCACACCTGGGCCTGGGTTCCCGATTCACAAGCGGTGTGCGTTGGCGACTTGTTCATTTGGCAGTTCCCCAATGCGGGCAATCCACAAAAGGTGCAACGCTTCGCTTGGGAATGGGCCGTTGCCTTACGCGCCATGGCCGCCAAGCAACCCGAATTGATGTTGCCCGCGCACGGCATGGCGATTGGCGGAAAAGAACGAGTTGGAATGGTGCTTACCGATACCGCGGCAGCACTTGAGTCACTGCACGAACAGACTTTGGCATTAATGAATAGCGGTGCACGTCTCGACGATGTGATTCATCAAGTGCGTTTGCCACAAGAACTTGCTGATAAGCCGTTCTTGAAACCCACGTACGACGAACCCGAATTTGTGGTGCGCAACTTGTGGCGTTTGTATGGCGGTTGGTACGACGGCAATCCTGCCAACCTCAAGCCCGCAACCGAAGTTGCATTGGCAACTGAAATGGCAGCACTCGCTGGTGGGGCAGAGGCTCTTGCTGCTCGTGCTGAAGAGTTGGCGAATGCCGGAGATTTCCGTTTGGCCTGTCATCTCATCGAAATGGCAGCGACCGCAGATGCAGATTCAAAACGCATTCACGAAATTCGCGCTGCGATCTATACCGATCGCCGCAAGATCGAAACCTCGTTCATGGCGACAGGTATTTACCGATCGGCTGCACTCGACTCAAAAGCCCGTATCGAAGAACTCTGATCTAACGCAAAGCTTTGAACATCAAGCCAACTGTTGCAATTGTCGTTGCATGGATAAAAATTGCCGTATAGAAATTTGTGAGGATTGTTGAGGTTGAGGTCTTGTAAATCTCGGCTCGAACTTCAGACAAACCAGGCTTGGCTTGTTGAATCTCCAGCGAAACTTTGCGAAGTTGTTCTTCGACTCGGTGAAGCTTTTCATTCATATGTTTGATGGTCCT